>NZ_JBSFXK010000024.1:0-100117 GCF_053595355.1 Streptomyces sp. NPDC002513
CCAGCCGCGTCACACACGACATCCACATCCACCGCCTCGACCCCGAGGAGAAGATCAACGCCGAGCTGCAAAAGGCCGCTTAGGAAGCGACGTTGCGGAGTGCGGGTTCGCGTCTCATCCACCCCATGTGTGCCTCCCCGAACCGTAGTGATCAAGTAACAGGGACTTCAGGACAGGCCAACGGGGAGCGACTTCCGGCTCCCGACGAAGGCAGCCCGGTCAGGGCACCCCTTCAGATCCGGCCACAGTGGTGGCTAAACACTTTCTTGGTGGCGCTGAAAAATGCCACACCGGCAAGGCCGACCCGACGCTGTCCGTCGAGACCAATGACGCCGACCAGCGCGACGAGAACACCGAGACGACCGTACCGCGCCATCGGCTCTGACCCACGGCGACGTTGCCACAGCCATGGTGCCCCGACGGGCGCAGGTGCGGGAATCAGAGCGTCCAGGCGGACGACCCAGTGGGTGGGGGCGGTGTCGGCTGCCACATCGACCGGTCGGCCTCAGGATCCCAGTACGGCACCCCGTCTCCGTAGTAGAGGAGATCCGCCCAGAATTCGGGCATCTCATGGAAGATCAGGTCGTCCTCGGAGTCGAAGGTCTTCCCGTCCCAGTGCTGGTTGACACGGGCGACTGCCTCGGTCAGCGGGATGCCGAACCTGTTCACCATGTCGTCGGCGATCTCGTCGAGGTACTCCTCGGCCTCTGGCACCGCCCGCATGAGATATCTGGACGCCGTCATGTCAGAGGACCCCCTGTAGTCCGCGGTTGAAGATGGCTGCCGCCTCCGGAGTGTAGATGGCGATCTGGTGACCGGTGAGCCTGGCCGGCTTGCCTTGCTGAAGGAAGCCCTTGAGATTCCGCAGCATCGGGCCCTCCACGCTGTCGTAATTGTGCATCGGGCCGCCCGTGCGGCTGTTGCGGAGGAAGTCGTCGAGTTCCTTGCTCGGCCCGTCGAACTTCTTGTTGTTCAACTTGTCCAGGTCGTCCTGCGAGACACGGAAGTGCAGGACCGCCGGCTCGCCGCCGGGCGTGCGTCCGGCGATGTTGTGGGCCCATTCCTCCGCTTGGGTTCGGTTCTCCGTCGTGTAGAAGCCGCCCTTGCCAAAGTCCATGTTCCGTTTGCTGAAGTTCGGGTCGACGCCGTTCTTCATGATCGCTTCCGCGCCGGCCTTGGTGGTCCCGTGGTACAGGTCGCGGTAGGGGGACAGACCGAGCGGGTCGGTCAGGGAGGAGGGGTTGTCCACGTATGCGACCGGGTTGGGCGCAGGACTCAGGCCCAGCGGGTCCGGGCTCAGGTATCGGCCGGTCCCGGGGTCGTAATAGCGGTGGAAGTTGTAGTGAAGCCCTGTTTCCGAGTCGAAGTACTGGCCGGGGAACCGCAGTGGTGTGTAGGCGGTGGAGTCGCGAGGCCAGGCCGTGGCGCCCCAGAGCGCCGTGCGGGCCCGCCAGGCGATCTCACCGGATTCGTCGATGAGTTCTGTAGGGGTACCGACGAGATCGGTGACAATGGCGAAGAAGCGCCGGTCGATTTCTTCTTGCGGAGTGTCGGCGAGGGAGGCGGCGCGATTCGACGCTGGATTCGCTTTGTATTCTGTCTGGGCAATGGGCGTCAGGCCGTCATAGTCCCAGGCGATCGAGACAGCCGGCGTGTCGGGACGGGTGGCCGTCTGCTCGGCGAGAGTGGCGCCGTCCCAGGTGAAGGAGATCTCCTCCGTCACCTGCCCGTTGGCGGCGAGTCGGCGTTTGGCGATGCGGCGGCCGAGTGGGTCATAGGCGTAGCGCCAGGTTCCTCCATCTGGTGTGGTCGCCTCGATGAGACGGTCCTCGGCGTCCCAGGAGAATCGCCACGTTTCCGGGCCTCGGGAGAGCCGCTTGCGCTGCCGGAGAGTCATCCGGCCGAGCCCGTCGTGTTCGTACCGGAGGTTGCCCGCGGCGGTGATCCGGGTGCCGGTGTACTGACGTTCCCCCCCGGCTGTCGGACACGGGTAGAGGGTCGGGCCACTGGCCCTCCGACTGGTTTCCTGCGGCGTCGTAGGCGTATCGCTCGCTCCAGTCGCGACCGGTCACGGCTGTGACGCGCCCTATCGCGTCGAGCGAGTGGTGGCGGCGCCCCTGCACCGGGTCGTCGATCCCGATGAGGTGGCCGTCGGGGCGGTAGGAGAATTGGCGGTGCTGCAGCACTCGGGCGCCCGGCCCGGTCAGTCGCTGGGTGGCGAGTCGACCCGTGCCATCCCAGGTCTGCGTGATCTCGCAGTCGTCGCCGAAGGAGCGCGTGATCTCATGGCCGGCCGCGTCATGGGTGAAGCGGAAGACACGGCCGGCGGTGGTCATGCGCGCGGTGTGTCCGGCCGCGTCGTACTCCCAGTTGGTCGTCGCGCCCGACGGGGTTGTGCGGCCTGTCCTGCGGCCCAGGATGTCGTGGGTGAAGCGCAGGGTGCGGCCGTTGTGGCTCTCCGAGACCAGCCGTCCCGTTTCGTCGCGGGTGTACTCCAGAACCGCTTCGGCATTCGCGGCGCGGGCCAGCCTGCATACCGGGTCGTAGGCGTAGGTGGTGATCTGGCCGTCTGCGTTCTTCTCGACGATGTTGCCGAGTACGTCGTAGGCGAGGCGGACAACCTGTCCCAGCGCGTTCGTACGGGTGACGAGCTGCCCGGCGGCGTCGTGAGTGTAGGCGATGGTGCGGCCGTCGAAGTCGCTTTCGCGGGTGAGGCGGCCGAGTGGGTCGTACTCGTAGTCCCAGGTGAGCCCTGTCGGGTCGGTCACGCGGGTGAGGCGGAGTGCCGCGTCGTGGGTGAACTCATGGCGGACGCCGTCGGGCGCGGTGCGGGCGCGCAGCACGTCGAAGTGGCCGTACTCGAATGTGGTGACGCCGCCCACGGCGTCCGTGTAGGTGACGCAGTTGCCCTCGCCGTCGTAAGCCCAGGACTCCTGTGCGCCGTCGGGGCCGATGCGGGTGGTCGTCCTGCCCTCGGCGTCCCGGACGAATCGCGTGGTGTTGCCGAGCGGGTCGATGACACCGGTGATACGGCCGAAGGCGTCGCGTTCGTAGCGGGTGACGTTGCCCAGGGCATCGGTCAGGGAGAGCGGAAGCCCCGCCTCGTCACAGCGGATCCGGGAGGTCTGGCCGAGGGCGTTGGTCACGGATACGGGACGACCCCGGTCGTCGTGGGCGTACCTTTGACCTGGGGTCTTTTATATTCGTTGACCTTGGAGTCCTGGCCAATCAGGCGCTCGTGGTCTGCGCATCGTAATGCGTAGGTCAGAGGTTTGGTTTCTGTGACGAGGTCGACGATCAAACGCTCTGACCTGGTGCTCTTCAGGTTCGGTGCTCTCGACGCACTGGATCCAAGACGCGCGGCCCACATCGTGCCGGGCGACGAACGGCAGACGGGCATCAGCGCGGCGTCCTCCGGATGTCGAGGGCGAGGCGTGGGGTGACAGGCAGCGGAGTGTCCGTCACCTGGGCGCTCAGGGTCTTCAGGAGCAGGTTCACGTGCGCGTACCCTCAGCGGATCCGGACGGCTTCGCGCCGCCCGTCGTCCGAGTCGTTGCCATGGACGGGGCAGGCCGGTGGTTTATGGCTTCTGCCCGGTCGGCCGGTCGGCGTAGTCCTCGACCGGGTCGGCGATCAGCGAGAGCAGGGCGTCGACGCGGTGCCGGTCCTCGCGCCGGTCGCACAGGGCCTGGTCCATCGCCCGGGGCCGTACAGGGCGGCCAGTCCGGCACCGCACCGTCGTCCCGCACCGTCGTCTCCGGGGGCACGGCAGAGCTCCTCGGTCACCTCCGGGCGGAAGTCCCGGGCTTCGTCCGCGCGAAGGCCGCCCGGGGTGGTGTGGCAGGCAGGCGGGAGGTGTCAAGAGGCCCTCTTCTGCAGCCAGTTGGTCGATCGGGCTCTTGACCCCGCACACACTATGAAGTCGGCGGGTGTTGCAGGAGGGGAGGTGCAGGGCCGCCGACCCGTCGTCGGGTTCGGTGAGGTCTTCGAAGAGGCTTCACCTCGACTGTGATGTTGGTCTCACTGTCGCGGAGAGTGCGCAAGGGTGTGACTCGGTAAGAGGCCGACAAGGCATCTCTCACAGGCTGCACACAGGTTCCACTCGATTCCCTCGAAGATGGGATGGCTACCGGACGTAACTACCCTGGGCATGAAGCCTTGTCGTGGGAATCGCCGGCATGCCTATGGTGGCGTCCGCTCCTGGAGGGACCTGACCAGTCCGCTTGCCCGGGAGTGTCCGGCGTGTCCACGGGGGGAGCGCCCAACACTACGTGAGGCCTCATGCGCGGGTCTGACGTGTCCCTCCCGGGAGTGCGCCTGCAGCAGCCACCCCCTAAAGAGAGGGATACGCGTGTTGCGTAGACCTGTACGGAAGCAGGGCAGACGCCCGAGATGGCTGGCCAGTTCGGCGACTCCGGTCGTCCCGCTCGCCTCCCTGGCTCTTCTCGCCACCGTAGCGGTGCAGCCGGCTTTGGCCATCGGCCAGGATCCGCGTACCAGCCCGGCCGTCGACTCCTACGACGGGTTCGATGCCAAGGCCGCCGAGCAACTGCGCTTCGACCAATGCCTGATGGCCGACGGCCTGCGCAGGGGTGGGCCGAATCAGCACGGCCTGGCCAGCACCTCTCTGTCGCTGCCGGCGGACCAGCTGCACCAGAAGGCTGACCGCACCTACGGCACCGGCGCGTTCGCCCAGGTATGGCAGAAGGACAACGACGACTCCGACGCCTGGGTGAAGAAGACGGAGGACACCCGTCAGTCGTGGAGCAACGCCGTCAGCGGCCTGGATAACTACCCCGGCGCCACCGAGAAGGAGAACTTCTTCGACAAGACGGGGCTGCTTCCCTGGCTCTACCAGTCGTACTTCAAATCGGTCGACCTGCTGTCGCCGTTCTACGACCCGTCACCGCAGGCGGACGAGAAGGCGAAGAAGGCGGCTCTCGCGATCGGTGATCCGCTGTACGCCAGCGGCGGGACGAGCCAGGAGCAGGAGGCCTGGAAGCTCTGGAAGAAGAACTCCGGGGACATCGTTCCGAACGAGATATTCGTTCCGCGGGTGTTCGCCGACGACGCCCGTATCTTCCTCGCTTCCGGGGGCTTTCCCAGGACCGCGCCGGTGCCCGACACCCCGGAGTTCCGCATCGCGGTGGAGGACCTGAAGACCCGGTTCGCCTCGTGTGCGTGGCACGATCCGATCGACCCGGACCGGGTGCTCGGCAAGGAGGTGGCGCAGGCGTCCGCCGAGTGGCAGCAGGAGATCACCTCGCAGGCCACGCAGCGCAACCAGATCCTTGCTGCCGGCAGCAGTGCCAACAAGGCGCTGCAGGGCGGTGCGTTCGCCTTGGGCAAGCTGCTGGGGCAGTCGTGGATCGCGGACTACTCCACCCGCTGGCTGGACTACTACGCCGAGGGCGGCTTCAACTGGATCGGCGACGGCCAGTTGGAGATCCAGGTGCCGGGCGCTGCCGGCAAGTGCCTCGATGTTGAGGGCGGCGGCAAGACCAACGGCACCCCGGTGCAGGTCTACACCTGTAACGGCGGGGCCGCCCAGAAGTGGCAGCGGTGGGCCTCCTACGACGGCGGCTACACCCTGCAAAACCCGAACTCGGGCAAGTGCCTGGAGGTGCTGAGCGGCAGCAACGCCGACGGCGCGAAGATCCAGATCCGCGACTGTGGCAGCGCCAAGGCCCAGCAGTGGAAGTTCGACGTGCGCAGCGCCAGTCCGCTGGTGAACGCGGCGTCCGGCAAGTGTCTGCACCTCCCGACGTTCGACAACAGCAGGGACGCGGTGCTGTCGACGTGCAACGGCTCCGCCGCGCAGAAGTTCCGGATCGTCGCCAAGACGCACACCGGCAGTGCACCGGCGCAGGCCGATGTGGACAGGGCCAAGGCGGCCATCACCGCTGCGCAGTCGGAGGCGAAGAAGCAGCTCGCTGTGCTCAAGACGCAGTTGGACACGGCGCAGAAGGCCGTGACCGCGTCGGACACCGCCCTCCAGACCGCCTACGGCATCGCCGACACCAATGGTGCTCCGCGGGGTCGTGGTCTGCTGGTGGGTCTACAGAAGGACCAGGTGACCAAGGGTGCGGCTGCCGCGCTGCAGGCGCTGGAGAAGGCCGGTGAGACGGCGGAGGCCGCGACGCGTGCGTCGGCCGGGGACAGCGCGACCATCGCGCAGCGCGCGCTGGCGCAGGCGGCGCAGTCTCAGGCGGAGTTCCGCAAGAAAGCCGCCGAGGCGGCGGAATCGCAGGCCAAAGCCGCGGCGGACGCGGCCAAGTTGCACCGGGACAACGCCAAGAAGGACAAGGAGACCGCGGAGGCCAAGCTCGCGGTAGCGGTGAAGGCCGAGGGCGACGCGAAGGCGGCCGCCGCTGACGCGCACGCCAAGCGGCTCGCGGCGGAGGCCGAGGAGAAGACGGCCAAGGCGGAGAAGGAGACCGCCGCCGCCAAGCAGGCCGAGGCGGCACAGCACAAGCAGAACGCTCAGGCCGAGGCGGCGAAGGCGAAGGACGCCAAGGACAAGGCCGAGGCCGCCGAGAAGACCGCCGAGAGCAAGCGCGACGACGCCGTTGCGGCCAAGGACCACGCCAAGGAGATGCGCGACGACGCGTGGGACGCCGAACAGAAGGCGGACGCGGCCCGCGCCAAGGCCGACGCCAAGCAGGCCTACGCCGACTCCCTCGACTCCGGTGGTGCGGCCGACGCAGCCCGCGCCGCGGCCAACGACGCGGACAAGGCGGCCGACAATGCCGAGGCCGCGGCGGGCAGGGCCCGCTCTGAGGCGGACGCCGCCACGCAGGCCGCGGCCGAGGCGGACGCCGCGGCGACGCGTGCCGAGGCGGCCGCGAAGCGCGCCCGTTCCGACGCGGATGCCGCGCAGGCGGCCAAGCTGAGGGCGGATGCGGCCGTCAAGACGGCCACCAGCGCTGCCGCGGAGGCCATCACGGCCTCTCAGCATGCCGCGTCCGAGGCGAAGACGGCCGTGCAGCTGGCCGACGAGGCCGAGCAGCATGCCAAGGACGCCAGGTCCCAGGCCGACGGCGCCGGCGAGGAGGCCGGCAAGGCGGTGGCCGCCGCGGCGAAGGCCGCCGGGTTCGCGCACGTCACCGCGCAGGCCGCCGTGGACGCCGGCAAGGCGGCCCAGCAGGTCGCCGTTCCCGCCAACGACGCCGTGGAGCTCGGCTCGCCGTATGTGGACAAGGACTCGGCCGCCGGTCTGGTGGTGCTGACGGGGCAGTCGTCGAAGACGATCGCGGAGCAGCAGCAGGCCGTCGCCGAGGCGCACGCCGAGAACGCGGCCGCCGAGGCCGATGCGGCGAAGAACCTCGCCGACCAGGCCAAGGGTGATGCGAAGGAGGCGTACACCCACGCGGCGAACGCCGCCAAGTACGCGGCCGACGCCCGTACGTACTCGAAGGAGGCCCTGGGCTACGCGGCCGACGCCGCGAGGGCCGCTGCGGCGGCGCAGGCGTCGCTGGCCCGCACCATCGAATATGACCGGCGGGCCGCCGACGACGCGGCGGCCGCCGACAAGGCGGCCGGCAACGCCGAGGGCTACGCCAAGGACGCCCGCGACTCCGCCGACGCAGCCGCACTCGACGCCGAAGCCGCCCGCTCCGCGGCCGCCCAGGCCGAACAGGACGCCAAGGACGCCCGCGCCGCCGCCGACCGCGCCGACGCCGCTGCGACCGAAGCCGAACAAGCCGCCAAGGACGCCGACAAGTACGCCAAGGAGGCCCAGGACGCCGCCGACAGGGCGGAAAAGGCGGAGGCCGACAAGGGACGCTCCGAGGGGTCCGGTACGGGCATTCCCGGTGTGTTCGCCGTTCCGGACGAGTCCACCGTCGAGATCGTCAGCTCCAAGCAGATCGGCACCTGCCCGGGGATGCCGGAGGCGGCCTTCCAGGGCTGCAACGCGATGTACGACCTGGTCGTCACCTACGAGGCCGACTTCTACCTGTGCAGCGACGACCAGGCCCAGGCCACGGCCGGCGGGTGCCCGAAGCAGGCGTGGGAGTTCCTCGAGCGGGCGACGCTGAAGAACATCAAGATCGACGGCTGGACGCACAAGTTCTCCGGCAAGGACATCGTTCGCGCCGGATGGCAGAACCTGTTCGGCGATGTGGCCGGATCGCTGCTGTTCTCCTTCTTCGCCGAAGACCTGATGGACTGCTGGCACGGCAGCAAGACGGCCTGCGCATGGAGCCTCGCCACGTATGTCCCGGTCGAAGGCCTGCTCGACCCGATCGCGCGTGCCGTCAAGTCCCTCGACGCAGCTGCCAAGACCGGCATCGGCTTCACCGACGCGTGGAAAGCCCTTCGCGCGCTCCCTCTGTCCGACGAAGCCATCGCCGGGATCGGTGCCAAGGCGCTCGAGGCTCTCGGCAAGGCGCGGAAGTGGTGCACTGCCAACAGCTTCCCCGGCACCACGCGCGTGCTGATGACCGACGGCACGACCAAGAAGATCAAGGACGTCAGGATCGGCGATGCGGTTCTCGCCACTGATCCTGAAAGCGGTCGCACCGAAACCCACACCGTCTCCCGCACCATCTACACAGCGGACGACACCGACTTCGCCGACATCACGATCGACGTCGGGCATGCGCGGATCACCGCCACGCAGCACCACCCCTTCTGGTCACCCAGCGCCCAACGCTGGATGGACGGAGGCGACCTCCGGCCCGGGCAAACGCTGCGTGCCAGCAGTGGTGCGACCGTCACCGTGCTCCGCGTCCACCGCTTCCACCTGCTTCACTCCGCCTACAACCTCACTGTCGACAGCCTCCACACCTACTATGTGTTGGCCGGAACGACACCGGTTCTGGTGCACAACACAAATGGGTGCCCGACCGGGACCATGGTGCTCGGAATCGGCGAGCACTCGGAAGCACTGGCCAAGGAAATCCAGGGGGGCTACACCTTCAACGGCGACGCCTTCAGGGAAGTGGTCGGCAGGTCCAACGGGAAGCCGATCGCCCTGTGGATGACCGAGGTGTCCAATGTCCTGCGCAACAACGGCAAGGTCGCAGTCAGCCTGAAGGGTTTCGACGGAGATTCACCGGCTGAGCAATATGCGCTCGCCTATAAGGCCTGGCGCTCGGGCGACTGGGCGGCCACTCAGTGGGAAATGGGTCAGATCGGTCTCCAGATACAGCTGGGGAACTTCGAATGGCGTAATATCACGTTCTACGGCAAAGAGGGCAAAGTAGTGGAAATTCCCGAACCGAACTGGGACGCGCTGAATGGGTGAGGTGACACCGGAGTTCACTGGTTCCGAGATGTTCCGATCGGACAGGTACTTCAAGGTCTGGCAGTACGCCGTCGGTCATCGCCGGCTACTCCTCCGCAGTAGCCGGGACAGGCCGCCGGACACCCGGATCGACATCCACTTCGGCAATGTCGATCTCATGCTTCTCCGTCCCGGCTACGACGGCTTGGTCATCCGCCGGGCCGACGACGAGGAATGCGGGAAGGTCAGCCTCGACTACGGGGTGGAAGTCAAGCCCGGGCGTCTGTTCGTGCTGGGTGGTGGACTGAGGAGCTTCGTCGTTTCGGCGCCTCCGCAGTGGCATGAGGACGAGGGTGCGATGGACGATCCATCGTGGTTCGGCCCCATGAGAGGAACGCGCTGAGAACTGGTCGGGAGGCCCCTTCGCGAAGGGGCCTCCCGATGCTGTCTGGCCGCTCCCGGTATCCGACGGACCCCCCGGTCATCAGTGACCGAGGCGCAGCACGGACCGTCGCGGCCCGCACCGGTGGACAGGACGTCACCCCGCTTGCCGCGGCTCGCATACTGACGCGCGCCAGAGAGCCGGCGGGCGGGGCGAGTGCGATACGGGCGAGTCCCGCCGACCGGGTCGGCCGGCACCGTCGTGCAGGCCCCTGTCCGGCCGCGCCACCAAGTGAGCGGCTCGGGCGATCCGTCGGCAGTCGGCCCCTTGGGCCGGTCTTCAGCTCTCAGCGGGCGGCTGCGGATGGCCGATGCCCGCGAGCTGGTGGACGTGCTGGGTACGGGCGACAAGGCGAAGAGATCTCGTTGCGGGTTCACGACTACGAGGTGTGCGCGAGTACCGCGAGCACGGACCTGACGCCCTACGACTCCCAGTACGAGGGCTACATAGGCAACTACGGCAACACGCTGAACCGGTGGTACCGGCGGCCGCGGTTGTCGTGTGGCCGCGCGAGCGGGCCTTCGCGGCACTGCGCGGACCGGCTCCGCGCGGTGTGCGAGCGGCCGCCGCGCGCTGCTGACGACTGGTCAGTGGCCTGGGCCGGGTGCGGCTGTGAGCGGTGCAGCGTCCTGGGTGCGTTCCTCGGCGCCCGGTCGCGGCGGGTCCTCGAATGGCCGCTGGCGAAGGAGGGGCGGCGGCATGTGCACACCAGGATCGACTCGGCTGAGCTGCCAGTGCGCCACCAGTCCAGGCGGCAGGGGCGCCCGTACACGCTGGTGCTGACGAAGACCCAGGAGCTGTTCACCCGTGAGCAGACGGTCCGCCGCCAGGCCGCGGCGGACCTGGCATGGCTGATGTCGCTGCGGAACGGATGACTGCGGCCTCCGGCCCGGTGGCCTCGTCGCGCAGGTATGCCCCGGCCGGAACCGGTTCATCGGAGAGGTGGCCCGCCAGGGCGTCGCCACAGGCGCAGACAGTCGTCACCGGCGAGGCCGTCGTCGGGAGCCTGACCCGTCCGGGCACCGCGCTGCCGCAATGGATGTACCCGCCCCGCGAGAGCGGCTGGGAGGCTCGACCTGATCAACGGTCGGCGCTGCTGGGCGGGACGACCCATTCGGTGGGTTGGCCGGTGAGGGAGGCGATCATGTCGAAGTCGCCGTCGTAGTGGAGGACCGTCCGCTGGTGCAGTTCTGCGGTGGCGGCGATCAGCAGGTCGGGAAGGGACAGGGCACGGTGGAAGCCTGCGTGGAGAGCGTGGCGCTGGACTTCCAGGGCGCGGGCGAAGGTGCGGTCGTCGGCGTCGACGTAGTCGAAGGCGTGGAGCCAGGTGCTGATCCGGGTGGCCTCCGAGCTGTCCCGTGCGGAATGGATCATCTCGTACTCGGTGGGTTGGCACACGGCGAGGAGGTAGCGCTCGTGCAGGGGCTTGAGTACCTCCTTGACGTTCGGTTTCGCCCAGCGTGCCAGGGCGGACTTGTCGATCAGGTAGCGGTCCTGCATCAGGCAGCCCGGCCTCCGCCACAGTCGCCGGTGTGCTTGAGGGAGCCGTCGGCGTTACGGGGGCCGGTGTTCTCCACGATCTCGCTGAAGTCGAGCTCGCCGGCCTCGATGGCGTCGAAGCCCTCTTGTCGAAGGTGCCTCTTGACGGCATCCTCCATGGCAAGGCGGACAGCTTTGGCCTTGGTCTTGGTGCCGAAGATGCGCATGGCCTCGGTGACCATGTCTTCGTCGAGGTCGATGACGGTTCTGGCCATACGGATGGTCCCTTCGCGAGTGCTCATGCCATGAAAACGATAACATTGGTCGATGGCAATAGATATCGTTTTTGGTTGGGGCTGTCGTTGTGGAAGGAGACTTCGGCACCCGGTTGCGAAGTGTCGTGCCGTTGCCCCTTGTGGGAGGCGGACAGTGGTCCAAGGTCAACCGGAACAAGGTGGCCGCCCTGATCGAGCAGGGCCGGATGCATCCCCCGGGGCAGGCCGAGGTCGACCGCGCCAAGGCAGACGGCCGCTGGGAGGCGGCCTACGACGGCGCGAAGACCGCCACGGTGCCGGACGACCTCACGGCGGCCCTGACCGCCGACCCGGCCGCGGCGGAGTTCTTCGAGACACTGGACCGGCAGAACCGCTACGCGATCCTGTACAGGGTCCAAGACGCCAAGAAGCCCGAGGCCCGGGCGCGCCGGATGGAGAAGTACGTAGCGATGCCGGCGAAGGGCGAGAAGCTGTACCCGTAGTCACGGAGAGGGACCGCAGCCGTGTAGTGCTCCAGGGTCCCGGCGCGCCCGCGGCCCCGGCAGCAGCCACCAAGTGCCCTCACTGAGGGTAACGAAACGTCAGAGACCCTGAGCAGGCGCACCGCTCAAGATCGAAGACCCTGAAAAGCTCCCCGCGTCCGCAAAGCCCTGCTCGCCCAGGGCTACCCATTGGCCTGACCCCTCGGACGGATCGGCTCCGCTCCGGCTCACGGCAAGGGGAGCGCCCGAATCTGATCGAGGCGCGGCGGACGCCACGGCCAGACCCGGTGCGGCGACAACTATGGAACCCCACAGACCGTGCACGGGTTGTGGAGCCGCGCGCGGGTGCCGCTGGGGTCAGGTGCCGGGTGCCTCGAACGTCTCGATCGTGCAGCGCGCTGCCCCGCTGCGCTCGATCCTGGCGTCGCTGGTGATCAGCGGAACGCCGAGGCTCTCGGCGAGGGCCACGTAATGCGCGTCGTGGGCGGGGAGGTTGTTCGACAGCTCGCGCACGCGCTGCCACAGGACCAGCGTGGGGTGCAGGTCGAGAGCGAGGGCCTGGTAGTCGGGCCGCCTGCGGCGCCACCGTACCTCCCGCGGATGCGGCAGTGTCTTCGGCGGCGCCACCGCGAGGCGGTGGCAGCCGGTCGCGGAAGGAGCGCGCTTTCCCGGAACGGGGCGGCCGCCATGGAGGGCGCAGCGGGCCGGGCTGTCCAAGCGTTCAGGATCTCTCTACGGTGGGTGTCCGACTGCCTTGAGGGGCTGAACAGGGCGAAAGGGACTGCGTGGAAGCTGAGTTGGGGGCACTTGCCGCATCGGGGGCAACGGCGTTGGTCGGGCTGATGGTTTCCGAGGCGTTCGAGCGGGCGAAGAGCGGACTGGCCCGGTTCTTCGGGCGACGCGCTTCGGACGAGGCGGCCGAGGGGGAACTGCAAGCGACGCGCGAGGAGTTGAACAGAGCATGGGCGGCGGGTGACGTCGGGGCCCGGGCGGCTGTCCAAGCCCGCCTGCGGCAGCGACTGGCAGGCATGTTCCAGGAGGATCCGGGCGCAGCCGAGGAACTGGCGCGGCTGTTGTCCGAGCTGGCGCCGGACGCGTCAGGCACGTTCGTCAACCTGGTCAGCGGCGGGGTGAACCACGGACCGGTCTTCCAGGGCTCGCCCATCCACGGTGACATCCATTTCCACGTTCCGTCGGCACCCAAGCCCGCGGCGGGCCGTCCCGTCAGGCCCGATCAAGTGCCCGCTGTGACCGTGCCGTTCAGTAACAGGACGGCCGAACTCGCGGACCTGGACGCGAGGCTCGGCATGCGAGCGGGCGGCTTCGGATCTGTGTGTGTCGATGTGCTGGTCGGACTTCCCGGAGTCGGCAAGACGACCATGGCCTGGCGGTGCGCCGAAAGGGTCAAGGAGCGATTCCCGGACGGGCAGCTCTACGTGGATTTCGCGGCCCTGCGTGACGAGGTCACCCCGCTGACCGGCCCCGGCGGGGACGTCTCCGAGGCCCTGGCCATGTGCCTGAGGGCCCTGCCCGGGGGCGACCTCGGCATTCCGGACTCGCTCCTCGACCGGACCAATCTGTTCCGCTCGCGCACGGCCGACCTGCGCATCCTCCTCGTCCTCGACGACGTCAACCAGGCCGCACAGGTGCGGGCGCTGATTCCCAAGGGGCCGGGCAGCGCCGTACTGGCCACGAGTCAGGGCAGGATCGGAGAACTGGCTGTCCAGGGCGGTGCCCGGTTGGTCTCCGTCAAGCCACTGGACGCGCACGGCGGGCTGGAACTGCTGACGGACCGGTGCGGTGCGGAGGCGGTCGAGGCCGAACGGGAGGCCGCGGAACGCCTGGTGGAGCTGTGCGGCGGTCTGCCGGTGGCCCTGCAGGTCGTGGCGGCGCGGCTGGTCACCGGCGACAGCCTGAGCATGGCGGAGCTGGCCGCCGAACTCGATGACGAGGCCGGCCGGCTGGCCGGAATGGCACTGGACGGGGAGGAGTCCTCGGTGTCCGCTGTTCTGGGTCCGTCCTACCGGCTGCTGCCGCCCGACGCCGCTCGGCTCTATCGGCTGCTCGGATGGCTGCCGTTCGGCGTCTTCGACGCCGGTGTGGCCGCGGTCGCCGCCGGCACCGACACGGGGAGCGTGAAGCGCCTGCTGCGCGTCCTGGCGAAGGCCAGCCTGGTGGAGACCATGGGGGACGGCCGGTACCGCATGCACGATCTGGTCCGTCTGCATGCCCGGGAGCGCGCCGCCGAGGAGGAGCCGGAGGCCGAGCAGGCGGCACTGACGGAGCGGGTGGGTACGCACTACCTCGTGCTGACCGCGTTCGCCGACCGGGCGCTCAGGAAGGAGCGGCTGCGGGTCGCCGACCTGTCGGGCCTGCTGCGGGATGCCGGGGACCCCTTTGCCGCGGTCGACGGGCCGCCGCCGCTGGAGTGGCTGGACACCGAGCGCTCCGCCGTTCTCGCGGTACTGCGTACGGCCGTCCGGCACGAGCTGTACACCCTGGCCTGGCGACTGGCCGAGGCGTTCTCGGTGCTGTTCCTGTACCACCGCTATCTCAGGGCGTGGACGGAAGCACTGGAACTGGGCATCGAGGCGGCTGAGGCAGCGGCGGCCATGGCGGAACCAGCAGGAGAGATCGAGGAGGCCACGGCGGGCGGGGCCCGGCTGCGCAGCCTGCTGTCGCGCCCGTTGCTGGACCTCGGTGAGAACGACCGTGCGGGAGAGCAACTGGAGCGGGCCGTCGCCCTGGCCGAAGCGACCGACCGCCTCGCCCTGCGGGCCTCCGTTCAGGAATTCCTCGGTCGGTACCTGGACGTCGTCGACCCGTCCGAAGCGGCCGGGGCGTATCGGCGCTCCCTCGAACTCAACGAGCGGGCCGGGGAGACCCGCGGGGCGGCCCTTGCCACCTTCTTCCTCGGCTGCGCGCTGGACGCCCGGGGCGATCACACGGAGGCCATGGTGCTGCTGCGCCGGGCGCGGCAGGACCTTCAGAGCCGTGTGGAGCCCGACCGGCGGATGGCGGCCCGGGTGAAGGCCGCCCTCGGCGTCGTACACGGTCATCTCGGCGATACCGGGCAGGCGATCCGCGACCTGCGGGAGGCGGTCCGGGAGCTGGCCGAGGTGGCCGACGGGACGCAGTACGAGGCGCAGGCCCTGGTGCAGCTCGCTGACGTCGCGGAGCCGGCGGGCGGCCATGAGGAACTCGTGCGCGAGTGTCTGAGCCGGGCCGCCGGCATCTACGAGGCGCTCGGCAACCACCGCCTCACGCAGGAAGTGCGGCGGCGGTTGAACGATCTCGACGGCTGAGCCCGGCTTCCGGCGAGGGCGGGTGACGGCTATCCGGTCGGCAGAGCGGGACGAAGGCGCAGGACGACGTCCTCGTCCCGCCGGTCACCGATGCGCAGCGTCACGTGGGCGGCGTCCAGCGGAAGTCCCGCGCGCAGGCAGGCGTAGACGACCGCGGCCGGCAGGCCCGGATCCGGTGCCGGGCCGGTGACCGCCGCCTCCACGACCCGGCCGTCCCTGAGCCCGACCAGACAGCCGCCCCCGCGCACCGCCGACGCCGCGAGCAGGCTTCCGGGCAACTGGGCGAGGGTGCCCTCGATCCAGCGCAGCGCTTCGACAGAGGTGGCCGCGGGGTGCCGCCGGACCAGTACCGAGGCGCTCTCGGTCAGCCGACGGTCGCGCTCGTCGTCCGCGCAGGCCAGATGCCTGAAGCAGGTGGCGGACTCCGGACGGTTCCTGCCGGACGCGGCGACGGCCGCCGGAATGCGGTGCACGGTGACGGTCGGCGCGGCGCTGCCCCCGGTGACGCCGGTGGTCACCTGCCACGAGGTGACCGGCGCGGCGGGCGGATCCGGGACGGGCAGTACCAGGGGAGCGGGCGGTGGAGAGGACGGCTCCGGGAGTTTCAGCAGGCGGTAGAGGGCGGTGCGGAGCCGGGCCAGGGCGTGCCCCGGTTCGGCGAAGGCCTGCGCGGCGATCGCCGCGTACCGCTCGGGCGTGTGCTCGCGTACGGCATCCTCCACCTGCCGGAGCAGGTTCCCGCGTGGATCGAGCCGGGGAGCAACGGCCGCCAGTTCGTGGGCGGCCGTCCCGGGCACCGCGTCATCGCCGAACGCGGCCAGCAGCAGCGGTATGCCCGCCGACGCTCCGTACAGCGTCACCGAGCCGTGATCGCCCACCAGGACGTCCGCGGCGACGAGGGCGGGCCGCCAGGCGTGGACAGCCGGTATCAGCAGCAGACCCGCGTCCAGGGCGGCGGCCTGCAAGGTGCGGATCTGCCACGCCCCGTGGGCCGACCACACATTGGGATGGATGATCGCGCCGACCCGGTGATCGTCGCAGAAGAGCTGTGCGAGGAGGCGTGGGAGAAGGTCCGGGTGCCTCCCCAGCAGCGAGGTGGGCCCCCAGGTCGAACTGACCACGATCAGACGCTGATGTTCCGCGACGCCCAGCGCCTCTCGGTACGCCTTCCTGTGCGACCGGCTGCCGACCAACTCGTCCAGGCACGGATCGCCGACCAGCAGGGTGCGCCCGGCCGCCTTCGGGTGGGTGGCGAGCAACTGCTCCTCCTGCGCCGGATGCGAGATCGCCAGCCAGGCGCGTCCCGACTCCAGCAGGGAGTCCGGTACGACCCCGGAGAGCCTGTCGTGCGGACTCCGCGAATCCGGCACGAGCTTCTGGAAGCCGACCCCGTGCGGCAGCACCAGCACCGGGCAGTCGCCCTCCGGCACGTCGATGTTCTCGCTGGCGGAGAGGATGAGGTCGGGTGCGATGCGCCCCAGCTGTTCCCAGGGGGCGACCCGGCATCCGGCGGCGTGGAGAAGGTCGAGGACGCCGTCGTTGAACGCCGATGTGGGGTCGTAGGCGAAGACGACGGTCACGCGAGTGTCATCGCGCAGGAGCGCCGGCAGGGTCTCGAGGACCCGCACGGTCGAGGTCACCGTGCGAGCGGCGACGACAAGGGTGCGCTCCCCGTGGAAGGTGCTCCAACGGTGGGCGTCGTGGCCTACGGGTACACGAAGCGGCTGGCTACCGAACAAGCCGACCGCCCCACGCTCCCAGTCGGCTCGCGGCTCGCGGCTCGCGGCTCGCGGCTCGCGGCTCGCGGCTCGCGGCTCGCGGCTCGCGGCTCGCGGCTCGCGGCTCGCGGCTCGCGGCGATGGTGCGGCTATCCCATTTCAAGCCGGTTGGCAATCTCTCGGGCGGTTTCGTGGCGGGTGGACGGACGCGCAACTCGTACACGGTAACGAATCACGCCGACCGCGACGTAAGTACCGGTCACGGCAGCACCGCACGCGCACTCGCACGAACAGCGAGGCGAGGCACCGATGGTGAGGTGGGCCGGGCCGCACACCGCTCGAGCGCCGAACAGTGGCGGGCGCGGGCCGCGCGATTGCCGCGTTGGCGGGCTTCCCGGTCACGGTCGATGCCGCCGCCCGCCGCCCGACGTCTCGTCGCCGAGCCGGGGCGGCGGTCCTCAGCGCCGTCCCGCTGCCATGCGCTGCCGCACGGCCTCATAGGTGAAGAGCGCGGCCGACACCGCGACATTGAGGGAGTCGACCTGGCCGAACATGGGGATCTTCGCCTTGGTATGGCTGCCCGCGAGCCACTGGTCCGACAGTCCGTACTTCTCACTGCCGACCAGGATCGCCGTGGGGCCGGACATGTCGACGTCCGCCATCAGGACATCCGTGTCGGGGGTCGCGGCGACGGCCTTCACCGAGTGCTCGGCCAGCCAGCGCATGACCTCCTCGGAGTCGGCCGAGGCGATCGGGACGGCGAACACGGTGCCCTTGCTGGCCCGGATCACGTTGGGGTTCCCCCAGTCGGTCACCGGGTTGGCCGAGATGACGGCGGTCACTCCGGCCGCGTCCGCGGTGCGCAGCATCGAGCCCAGGTTGCCGGGCTTCTCGACGCTTTCGCACACGAGGAAGAGCGAGGTGTCGTCGACCTTGATCCGGGAAAGGTCGGTCTCGATGTCCGGTACGACGGCGAGCCAGCCGTCCGGGCCCTCGCGGTAGGCGGCCTTGTCGAAGGCCTGCCGGCTCAGGCTGAACAGGGCGGCTCCGCGTTCGGCGGCGCGCGCCAGGACGTTCCTCGGGTCCGAACCGCCGGTCAGCGCGGGGCAGAAATACAGCTCGCGGGGACGAACCCCGGCCCGCAGGGCGAGATCCAGCTCCTCATAACCCTCGACGAGGGTCACTCCGGAATTCTGCCTGTTCCGCCGGCGGCGGAGGGCGGCGAGTTCCTTCACGTGAGGATTGCTGGGGCTGGAAATTTCCTTGGGTGAACCAGCCTGCGGGATGGACGGCATCGGCGGTGGGAATCACGGTGCCTTTCGGGCTCCGATCCTCCGTCCCCTTTCTCTTGCTGTTTCTCTCGTGCGCTGCGCGCGGTTGTGGCCAGGGTACCCGACCCGTTGGGCCACCGCTTCGCGGCCGCCAAGCGCTCTACGGGCGCCGCCGGTTGGCCGGGGGTGGGGGTGGGAGGACGGCGATGGCGGGCGGTCGGCAAGGCGGGGGATAGCGGTGGGACGGGGGTGGAGATGGGGACGGGTATGAGGAAAGGGGGCCGAGTGGGGATGGGCGGGCGAGTGGGAATTCAATGGCTTTCGAGCCGGATTAGTGCAATCAGAAATCAGTAATTAGCAATCGGTGGGAATTCTCGCTCGGTGTGGTCGGTGATGTGGTCGGTGATGTGGTCGGCCGCGTGGTGGGTGCGGGCGGTTCGGTCGGCGTGTTTGTGTGCTCCCTGCGCGGGGGCCCGTGCCGGAGTCGTGGTGGCGGAGTGGCGTCGCGACGGCGGTCGCGTTCCGTGGCGGTACATCGGCGGGTGGGCGGTGAGGCCGGCCCTGCTCATGCGGTGGGAAATCCGGCCGGGCTGTCGGAAAATCATCCGATGCGAGGAGAACCGGAGGACACCGAGCGTCCTCTTGGTTAACAGTTAGCATCGCGTGGACAGTTGTAGGCCGGGATGGGGTGGGTGTCGTGTCGCAGCAGGAGCCGGGGCCCCGTATCGCCGTAGCAGTCGTCACGATGGGCAACCGTCCCGCCGAGGTGGACGCCCTCCTCACCTCCGTCGCCAAGCAGAACCTCGCCCCGTCCCGCATCGTCGTCGTCGGCAACGGCTGTCCTCTGCCCGAGTTCGCCGAGCGCCTCGGTCTTCCCGGTGAGGTCACCTGTGTCGAGGCCGACGAGAACCTCGGCTGCCCCGGTGGGCGAAACGTTGCCCTTGCCCGGCTGCGGGAGTTCGGGGACGTCGACGTCGTGGTCGAACTGGACGACGACGGGCTGCTCGTGGAAGCCGACGTACTCCGACGCGTCCGGGATCTCTACGCGGCCGACCCCGGTCTCGGCATCGTCGGGTTCCGTATCGCCGACGAGTACGGCGAGACCCAGCGGCGGCACGTGCCGCGGGTCGGGGCGGCCGATCCGATGCGCGGCGGACCGGTGACCGGTTTCCTCGGCGGCGGGCACGCGCTGTCCATGGCGATGCTCGCCGACACCGGCGACTGGCCTGCCGAGTTCTTCTTCGCGCACGAGGAGACGGACCTCGCCTGGCGGGCCGCCGACGCCGGCTGGACCATCCTCTACGTGCCCGAACTGCTCCTTCAGCACCCGAAGACCTCGCCCGCCCGGCACGCCATCTACTACCGGGTCACCGCGCGGAACCGCGTGTGGCTCGTACGACGGCGGCTGCCCCTGCCGCTGATCCCCGTGCATCTGGGGGTCTGGATCGCCGTCACCCTCCTGCGGACACGATCGGCCGACGGGCTGAGGGCCTGGTTCGGCGGGTTCGTGGAGGGCCTGCGGACCTCGGGCGGCGAGCGGCGGCCCATGCGCTGGCGCACGGTGTGGCGATTGACGAGGCTCGGCCGACCGCCTGTTCTCTAGTGCCGCGGCAGGCAACGTTTGCCCGTTAAGGAGCGGCGTCCGGTGCGTGCTCTGGGGGTCCCCCCGGCCGAAGGCTGGGGGAGTGCCGGCCGGAAGTCCTCGTACTGGATGTACTTGGGCTTTCGGGCGGTGCGGCGAGTGGGGGTACCCCCTGCTCGAAGAGCTTGGGGGGAGCGTGCCGGGCGTCGCGACGGGGCGAACGTTGCCTGTCGGGGCACTGGCAACGCCCGTTCTCTGGGTGTATTGCCCTGAGAGGTCAGGAACGCGGCTGGCGGGTGGTTGGCCTTCCAGCGCGGTGTGTCCACGGCGGTGACCGAAGGAGTGCGGAACCGGTGCGGCCTCACTCAGGTGTCGCCCGCTGACGGAGGCTCGGCGAAGGCGCCGACGGTTGCGGCGAGAGCGGCGGTTCTGGCCGCATGGCCGGGCAGTTGCGGGTCGGGCGGCGTGCGGAGGAGCACCAGCTCGTGGTATCCGGATACAAAGCGCCTACCTGCACACCCCCGTTCTCGACGCGTTCGACGCCATCCTCCACACGCCTGCCTCCACCGTGGCCGACGGCCTCCACGGCACGTGAGACAGGGCGATGGCCAGGGCGGGTGGTGAGGCCGAGGAAACCCGGCCTCCGGCGCGCTCACTTGGCCTCGGCATAACACTCCACGACCGCCGCGGTGAACGGAATGCGCACCGGTGTCTCGCCGAACGTCAGCCGCATCGCCAGGTCCGAGGCCTCCCGGATCGCGGCGACCACCGTGTCCGCCTCCTCGGCCGGGCAGTGCACGATCACCTCGTCGTGCTGGAAGAACACCAGCTCGGCGGCGAGGTCCGCGCAGGAGCGGCGCAGGGCGGCGAGCAGCACCAGGGCCCAGTCGGCGGCGCTGCCCTGGACCACGAAGTTGCGCGCGAAGCGGCCGCGGGCGCGGGAGTTCGTCGAGGCGTACCCCGGTATCCACTGCTGGGGCTCGCCGGCCGCGTCCTCCGGGCTGTCCTCCTGCGGGATGCCCGCCTCCTCCGTGGCGTCCCGCGAGGTGCCGGCCGCGGGCGGGGACGTCCGCCCGAGCCAGGTCCGTACGAGCCGGCCCTCCTCGCCCGCGCGTGCCGCGTCGTCGACATACGCGACGGCTCGGGGGAAGCGCCGGCGCAGGGAGGCGAGGTTCTTCAGCCCGTCGCCCGACGTCTGGCCGTAGATCGCGCCGAGCACGGCGAGCTTGGCCTGGGCGCGGTCGCCGGAGAACGCGCGGTCCGACACCGACTGGTACAGGTCGGCCTCGCGGCCCGCCACCTCCATGAACGCCGGGTCGCGCGAGATCGCGGCCAGGACCCGCGGCTCCATCTGGGCGGCGTCGGCCACGACCAGCCGCCAGCCCGGGTCGGCGACCACGGCACGCCGGATGACCTTGGGGATCTGCAGGGCCCCGCCGCCGTTGGTGACCCAGCGGCCGGTGACCGTGCCGCCCGGCAGGTACTCCGGCCGGAAGCGGCCGTCGCGCACCCAGTCCTGGAGCCAGGACCAGCCGTGGGCGACCCAGATGCGGTACAACCGCTTGTACTCCAGGAGGGGCTTCACGGCAGGGTGGTCGACGGACTCGATCTCCCAGCGGCGGGTGGACCGCACCCGGATCCCGGCCTGTGCGAACGCCTTGACGACATCGGCGGGCAGATCGGGTCGGACACGGCGGCCGAAGGCGGCCGACACCTCGTCGGCCAGCTCGGCCAGCCGCCGGGGTTCGCCGCCGCCCGCGTACCGCTCGCCGAGCAGTTCGTGGAGCACGTCGCGGTGGACGTGGGCGCTCCAGGGCAGCCCGGACCGGTTCATCTCGCCGGCCACGAGCATCCCGGCCGACTCGACCGCGGTGAGCAGCCGCATGCGGTCCGGGTGCGCGGCGGCGTCGTGCCGGCGCTGCTGGTCCGCGTACACCTCGAGGAGGTCCTTCAGGGGGACGTGGACGGGGCGCGGCTCGAACAGGGAGGACTGCGAGCCGGGCTCGGCGGAGCGCGGCGGCGGATCCGGTGGTACGGGACCGCCGCGCAGCCGGGCCAGCGCGGCGGCGGCCGACCGGGGTTCTCCCAGGCGCCCCTCGTGGCCGAGGAGGAGGGTCTCGGCGGCCTCGACGTCGTAGCACCTGTCGACTCGCACCCCCGTGGCGAGCAGACGGGGCTGGACGTCGGCGGTGGACCGCCACACCCACCGGGTGACCTCGGGCCGTGCCCGCACGGCCGCGGCGAGATCCCCCTCCCTGACCACGGGCCCGGCGGGCAGGCCGTCCGGGCCGAGGGCGGCGAGCTCCACGCCGCCGTCCTCGGCCGGAGCGAGAGCCCAGCGCCCGGTCATGTCTGCGAGTCTGACAGGGGGGTCTGACAACGGGCCGGGACGTGCGGTCCCGGCCCGGGCTCAGCCCTCCTGTCCGGGGGCCGTCTGTCCGAGGGTCCTGCCGATCTCGGCCAGTTTCTCCGTGAGGTGTTCCTCGGTCGTCGCCTTGTCGAGTCCGAGGCCGGACAGCGGGCCCTCGCCGTTCTCCAGTTCGAGGAGTGCGAGGAGGATGTGCTCGGTGCCGATGTAGTTGTGGCCCAGACGAAGGGCTTCGCGGAAGGTGAGTTCGAGGGCCTTCTTGGCGGCGGGGGCGTACGGCACGAGTTCCGGGACCTCCTCGGCGCGGGGCGGCAGTGCCGAGGCCGCCGCCTCGCGCACCGTGTCCAGGGAGATGCCGCGCGCGAGGATCGCCTGGGCGGCGAGCCCGTCCGGTTCGGCGAGCAGACCGAGGACGAGGTGCGCGGGCACGGTCTCGGTGTTGCCCGTCTCCTTCGCCGCGTTGTGCGCGGCCATGACCACGTTCCGCGCGCGTGGCGTGTAGCGGCTGAACCCCTGGCTGGGGTCGAGGTCGGCCGACTCCTTGGGGACGAAGCGCTTCTGGGCCGCCTGCCGGGTCACGCCCATGCTCTTGCCGATGTCGGTCCAGGACGCGCCCGAACGCCGGGCCTGGTCCACGAAGTGGCCGATCAGATGGTCGGCCACGTCGCCGAGGTATTCCCCGGCGAGTACCGCGTCCTGGAGCTGGTCCAGGGCGTCGGTGTGCACCTTCTTGATGGCCTCGATGAGGTCGTCGAGACGCAGGTTCGCTGTGATCTGAGGCTTGGCCGTCATGTGTCAACCTTAGGTTGACACTCATTTCCTGTCAACCCGAGGTTGACGCAAGGGTTCGGGTGGCTTCCATGTCACGATCGGACGCGTGAGTACGACGACCACCGTGGACCGCGCTCTGCGCGCCGCCCTCTACGACGACGCCGACGCGACCCTGGACACCGGCGCCTCGCTGCTCGCCGCCGATCCCACGGCCGACGGCGAACTGGCCCGGCGCGGCGAGCAGTTCGTCGGCGCCGCCTGGCGGCGCGGCTGGCAGCCCGCCGACGTCGTACGCATGGTGCGGCGCGAACTGGACGACCTGCATGTACGCCTGGTCTCGGCGCTGATCCTCGAGGAGGCCGGGCGACGGCCGTCCCCCGGACCGCGCTGGACCGCCCAGCTCCAAAACCTCGACGCGGAGCCCCCGCGCGCCCCCGACCGCTTCTCGTACGCCACCGCTGTGCTGGAGCTGTACCGCCTGCTGCTCCGCCTCCCCGCCCTCGAACCGCTCGACGCCCCCGGGCGGACCACCGCGCCGCAGCAACCGGAGTCCCGGATGCTCACCCGTATCCGCGCGCTCCTCGCGAAGGCGGAGGCGACCGGGTATCCCCAGGAGGCGGAGGCACTCAGCGCCAAGGCGCAGGAGCTGATGGCCCGGCACAGCATCGACGAGGCGCTGCTCGCCGCCCGGGCGCACACCGAGGACGCCCCGGGCGGCTGCCGCATAGGCGTGGACCCGCCGTACGAGACGGCCAAGGCGGTGCTCCTGGACGCGGTGGCGACCGCGAACCGCTGCCGGGCCGTGTGGCACGAGCCCTTCGGCTTCTCCACGGTCATCGGCTTCGAGCCCGACCTGGAGGCCGTCGAACTCCTCTACACCTCGTTGCTCGTGCAGGCCACCGCCGCCATGACGCAAGCGGAGGCGGCGCAGCGCAAGGGCGGCCGGAAGCGCACGAAGACGTTCCGGCAGTCCTTCCTGGCCGCCTACGCGCACCGCATCGGCGACCGGCTGCGGGCCGCCGCCGAGGGCCAGGTGGCCGGGTCCGAGGGGGATCTGCTGCCGGTCCTGGCGGCCCGGGACGTGGCCGTCGCGGACCGCATGGAGCGCATGTTCCCGGACACGGTCACCACCCGGCTGCGCGGCGTCGGCGACGCGGCCGGCTGGGAGCAGGGGGCCGCGGCCGCCGACCGGGCCCGGGTCGGGGAGCGGACTCGGGCCGGGGAGCGGCCCCGGCTTCCCTGAGCGCGCGGCCCGGCTCCTGCCCCCACCCGCGGACCCCGGCTCCCCTGGAGGTGGGCCGGGCCTTTTGGGCCGGTCAGTCGCCGGCGACCTGGATCGGGCTCACCGAGGCGTCGGGGGTGTCCGGGGTCTTCAGTGCCACATCTCCGTACGACCACGGGTAGCCCTTCGCGTCGCCGGCGCCCGGGATGGTGATCTTCACCGTCCTCGCCGGCGCGCTGAGCGAGCCGCCGTCCCCGCGGACGTACGTGATGGTGAAGGTCGCCGCCTCGCCCTTCTGCAGCGTCACCTTCAGGGGCTTGGCGTCCTTCTCCTGCGCGACGCTCCAGGAGGACTGGCCTCCGGTGAGGTCGATGCCCGGGAAACCCTGGAAGGTGCACTTGGCGCCGCCGTGGTTCGTGACGGTGACCGGGACGTTCCCCGTGTCGCCCGCGGAGGTGGCCGCGTTGCCGGGACCGACCTTGACGGCGACCGCGCAGTCGGCGGCCTTCGCTCCGTCGTCGCCGCTCTTGCTGTCGCAGGCGGTCAGGGTGAGGGCCGCCGCGAGCGCGGTGACGGCAAGGGGGACGCGGATCGTACGCATGAGGGTCCTCTGGGGTCGTGACGGTGTCCAAGGATCATCACGCAGGCGGCCCGCGATGCGTTGCGCGCCCCCTGGATCACGCACGCGTCCTGGTTGACGACGGGGGTGGTTCATCCCCTATGTCCCCTAGGGGGCCGGATTTCCCCCTCTTCGCTGCCGGAAACGCTCCCTCCGGTGACGGAGGCCCCCGGTGACGGGCGGGGCGTCACGACCCCAGGTTCGCCGTCGGCAGTCCGCTCGGCAGCTTGCCGCCCTCGGCCTTCAGATAGGTCTCCGAGCCGATGCCGCCCTCCCATGTCACCTTCATGCTCGTGGAGTTCACGGAGTCGACCATGCCCGTCCCTCGGCTCGTGCCGCCGTTCGGGCACTTGAGGTGGATCATCTGCATGCCCGCCTCCTCGCCCGCGGTCCCGCTGCACACGGTGCCGCCCGAGGAGAAGAGCCCGGCCTGCTTGCCCGTGATCACCAGGGCCACGGCCTTGCCGCCGGTCGTGGTCACCCAACTGCCCTCCAGCTTCCCGGCCTTGGCGCTCGGGGAGCCGCCGGTGTCCACCGTGGGCCCGGTCGCGCCCGGCGTCGGGGAGCCGCCGCTCCCCGGACCGCCGTCCCCGGAACCGCCGCCGCTGCAGCCGGTCAGCAGGAGCGCGGCCGCAAGGCCCACGGACGCGAGCGAGACGGGGGCCTGCCGGCGGGTGACGTGGATCGCCGTAGTCACTGAAGTCTCCCAGGGTTGCCGGATGGGGTCGGGGGCGGCCGCAGCAAGCTACCAGGAGGACTTGCGCACCCCGGGGAGATGTCCGGCGTGCGCTTGCTCACGCAGATCGATCCGGGGCAGGCCGAAGGCCCGGAGGTAGCCGCGCGGCCGGCCGTCCGTTCCGTCACGGTGGCGCACGCGGGTGGCACCGGCGTCACGCGGCGCCGCTGCGGACCCCGGTGGGGGCGGCCCGGATGGGTAGGGGATCTCCTACGATTGACATGTAGGAAATCCCCTACCTATGGTGCTGTGCATGACCATCACGCATGCCTCCTTCGTCACCCTCCCCGTCTTCGACCAGGACCGCGCCCTGCGCTTCTACACGGACCTCCTCGGCTTCGAGGTCACCGCCGACCGGGCCATGCCGCAGGGGCGCTGGCTCCAGGTCGCGCCCAAGGGCGCGCAGACCGTCTTCACGCTCTCCGGCCCGGACATGGGCGGTTTCCGGCCCGGCGAGGTCCGGGGGATCATGTTGGTGACGACCGATGTCGACGCCGACTGCGCGCGGCTGGCCGCGGCGGGTGTCTCCGTGCAGGGCCCGGATGACCTCCCCTGGGGCCGGATGGCCTCCTTCCGGGACCCCGACGGCAACGGTCTGATGCTGCTCACGGAGAAGGAAGGCTTCTGATCGCGCCATGACCGGGACGGGTACGGGGGGTACGGCCGCCGACATCCGCGCGGCCGACGAGGACCGAGTGTTCGCCGCACTCGCCAACGCCACGCGCCGAGAGGTGCTGCGCCTGCTGCGCGACGAGGGGCCGCAGCCCGTCCAGGCCCTGGCCGACCACTTCGCCATGCGCCGGCCCAGCCTCTCGGAGCATCTGAAGGTGCTGCGGGAGGCCGGGCTCGTCAGCGAGCAGCGGTCCGGCCGCCGGCGCATCTACCGCCTCGAGGCGGCTCCGCTCGCCGAGGTGCAGGACTGGCTCCACCCGTACGAGCGATTCTGGCGCGAGCGGCTGAAGGTCCTCGGCGAACTGCTCGACCGCATGCCCGACGACGGCCGCCCATGAGCACCGCACCCGGTGACGGCGACCTCACCACCCTCCGCGTCGACCAGTTCCTGCCGCACCCGCCGGCCAAGGTCTGGCGCGCCCTCACCGAGCCCGCGCTGCTCGCGCAGTGGCAGATGCCCGGGGCCGAGAACTTCCGTCTTGAAGTCGGCCACCGCTACACGATGACGTCGGTCCCCCGGCCGAACGCCGCCTTCTCCGGCACGGTTGACGTGCGGGTTCTCGCTTTCGAGCCCGAGCGGATGCTGCGCGTCGGGTGGGCGGACGCCGATCCCGCCCGTCCCGTGGACTGGACCATCACCTGGACGTTGGAACAGGAAGGGCGCGGAACGCGTCTGTTCCTAGTGCATGAAGGGTTCGACCCGGACGATCCGGCACAGCTGATGGCGCGGAAGATCATGGACGGGGGCTGGAGGTCGCATGTGATGCGGGCTCTGGGGCAGACGCTTGACGGGCTGTAGTCAGACGACGGCCACGCTGTAGTCAAAGGACCGTAAAAGCTGTAATCGCAGGAACACCCCCCGTGCACGTGCATCTGCCCATGCATCTGCATGTGAACGGAGTTATGATCCGGGGCAGTTGACCACTGCATCGATGGCCATATCAGCCAATGCACCACCCGGGAGCGACCTGTGGACCGCGACGTGTACGACGTGGATGACGTGTACAACGGCATGGCTGCGACGGAGCTGCACGGAGTGGCCTGGCGGAAGAGCCGGCACAGCAACTCCCAGGGGTCATGCGTGGAGTTCGCCCGGCTGCCCGGGGGAGAGGTGGCGGTGCGCAACTCGCGCTTCCCCGATGGGCCCGCGTTGGTCTATACCCGTGCGGAGATCGAGGCGATGCTGCTCGGCATCAAGGACGGTGAGTTCGATCATCTGATCGCGTAACACGTGCAGATGCTCGCGCATGTGTGCGGGTGTTTGTTCGTGCGTGCAGGCCGAGGCGACGCGTGCGGAGAGCGGAGGCGGCGTGCGCGTGGGCCGAGGCGACGCGTGCGGAGAGCGGAGGCGCGACGTGCGCAGGGCCGCGGTGACGCGTGCACCGGGGGGCGGGGGTGAGCGCGTGGAGCGTGCGGGACGTACGCGTGGGCCGGAGAGGGGCGCGGCCGATGCGCCGGCCCGGAACGGCCGCGCCGCCGGCCGGCCCGCAATCGTGTGCGTCCGCGACGCGTTGTCGCGCCGCGGACGGTGACACGCGTAGATCCGCCGCCTCAGGAAGCGCCGCGGGGCGTCACTTCGTGCACGCCGGTGTGGGCGGCAGCCGGAACAGGGCCCAGACCACCTTGCCGCTCAGCGTGCCCGCCAGAGGGTGCCAGCCCCAGCTGTCGGCGAACGAGTCGACCAGGAACAGCCCACGGCCCGACTCGGCCGAGAAGTCCTCGGAGTCGCCCGCGACCGGACTGTCGTGACTGGGGTCGCGCACGGCGCACACCAGGCGCGTGGTCCAGCGCATCAGGTGCAGCCGCACCGGGGGGTACTGCTCGGCCGCGCACCGGGAGGGTGAGGGCAGGGCGTGCCGCAGGGCGTTGGTCACGAGTTCGGACACCACGAGGCAGACATCGTCGGAGCCCTCGCCCACGTCCCACTGGCCCAGGGTTCTGCGGGTGAACTGCCGTGCTTCCCGGACCGCTTCGAGGCGGGCCGGCAGAGCACAGGAGGCTGCGCTGGACACGGCCGTGAGATCGAGCGGCGGAAGTCCCTGCCGTAAGGGCTCGAGCATGGTCGATCCATTCGTCCCCATGCGAGGCACTCCCGGGTGTTCGCGGTCGGTGCGATGCAGCGGTGGCGCGGGACCATGGTTTCGGATGAGCCAGGCAGATGCAAGGGCAGATGCACGTGCACGCGCCGGAATTGGGCGTTCCCGTACTGCTATCTGGTTATTTCTTCGACCACTTTCTTCCCTCCCGCTTGCTCTTCCCTGGCCTCTCACCCGTCTCAGCATTGACTCCTTTCCATTTCTGTAACCGCGCGAGTACTGCTCGAAGTGATTTAGTGGCAGACTGCGCGGTCTGTAGGACGGCTGGGGAGGCTGACAAGTGAGCGCTGGTGACTCGAGCGGGTCGGTGGTGCGGCGCATTCTGCTGGGATCCCATCTCAGGCGCCTCAGAGAGGCGCGCGGCATCACCAGAGAGGCGGCCGGCTACTCGATCCGGGCCTCGGAGTCGAAGATCAGCCGCATGGAGTTGGGACGGGTGAGCTTCAAGACGCGTGACGTCGAGGACCTGTTGACGTTGTACGGGATCATGGACGAGGCCGAACGGACATCCCTGCTCTCCCTCGCGAGGGAGGCCAATGTCGCCGGATGGTGGCACAGCTACTCGGACGTGCTGCCGAGTTGGTTCCCCACCTACGTCGGCCTGGAGGGCGCGGCACATCTGATCCGCTCGTACGAGGTCCAGTTCGTGCACGGCCTGCTGCAGACCGAGGAGTACGCGCACGCGGTCGTCGCCCGGGGCATGAAGGGCGCGAGTGCGGCGGACATCGACCGGCGAGTGGCCCTGCGGCTCGAACGGCAGAAGTACCTCGTCTCGGAGAACGCCCCGCAGTTCCACGTCATCCTCGACGAGGCCGCCCTGCGCCGCCCCTACGGCGACCCCGGAGTGATGCGCGGCCAGCTCCAGCATCTGATCGACATCTCGGAACGGCCCAACGTCCGCCTTCAGATCATGCCGTTCAGCCTCGGCGGGCACTCCGGCGAGAGCGGGGCCTTCACCATCCTCAGCTTCCCCGAGTCCGATCTGTCCGACGTGGTCTACCTGGAGCAGCTCACCAGCGCCCTGTATCTGGACAAGCGCGAGGACGTGCTGCAGTACGAGTCCGCGATGAAGCAGCTGCAACAGGACAGCCCCGGACCGGACGAAAGCCGCGACCTGCTGCGGGGGCTGCTCCAGCTTTCCTGAGACTCTTCGGGCAGTCTCCCCAGTAACCCGACAACTCCCCTTCAACACACGTACGATGACGCGTGATCAGGCCGTGACGCGATCGCGGGTGTGAACGGGTTTCCGCTTTGACTGCGAGGGATTGAGGGATCACATGTCGTCCGACTTCACCGATCTGGCTCAGCAGTACATCGGCGGTGAGTGGCGCCCGGGCACAGGTTCCTGGGACATCATCGACTTCAACCCGTACGACGGGGAGAAGCTCGCGTCGATCACGATAGCCACGGTCGACGAGGTCGACGACGCCTACCAGGCCGCCGCCGCCGCCCAGAAGCAGTGGGCGGCCACCAACCCCTACGCCCGCCGCGCGGTGTTCGAGAAGGCCCTCAGGGTCATCGAGGACCGCGAGGCGGAGATCACCGAACTGATCATCGCCGAGCTGGGCGGCACCCGGCTGAAGGCCGCCTTCGAGCTGCACCTCGCCAAGGAGTTCCTGCGCGAGTCGATCCAGCTCGCGCTGCGCCCCGAAGGCAAGATCCTCCCGTCCCCGATCGACGGCAAGGAGAACCGCCTCTACCGCGTGCCCGTCGGTGTGGTCGGCGTGATCAGCCCGTTCAACTTCCCCTTCCTGCTGTCGATCAAGTCCGTCGCCCCGGCGCTCGCCCTCGGCAACGGCGTGGTCCTCAAGCCGCACCAGAACACCCCGGTCGTCGGCGGCTCCCTGATCGCGAAGATCTTCGAGGACGCGGGCCTGCCGGGCGGTCTGCTGAACGTCGTGATCACGGACATAGCCGAGATAGGCGACGCCTTCATCGAGCACCCGATCCCGAAGGTGATCTCCTTCACCGGCTCCGACAAGGTCGGACGGCATGTCGCGACCGTCTGCGCGTCACTCTTCAAGCGCTCCGTCCTCGAACTCGGCGGCAACAGCGCGCTGGTGGTCCTCGACGACGCGGACATCGACTACGCGGTCGACGCGGCCGTCTTCAGCCGCTATGTGCACCAGGGCCAGGTCTGTATGGCCGCCAACCGCGTCCTGGTGGACCGCTCGGTCCAGGCCGAGTTCACCGACAAGTTCGTCGCCAAGGTGAAGTCCCTGAAGGCGGGCGATCCGCGCGACCCGGAGACCATCGTGGGTCCCGTCATCAACTCCTCGCAGGCGGATGCGATCTCGGGCGCGGTGGAGCAGGCCATCGCGGAGGGTGCCACGGCGCTCGTGCACGGCACCACCACCGACAACCTGGTGCAGCCCACCGTCCTGACGGACGTCCCCGCCGCCTCCTCGATCCTCCAGCAGGAGATCTTCGGCCCGGTCGCCCTCCTCATCCCCTTCGACGGCGAGGAGGAGGCCGTCCGCATCGTCAACGACACCCCGTACGGCCTCAGCGGCGCCGTCCACACCGCCGACGTCGAGCGCGGTGTGGCCTTCGCCAAGCAGATCGACACGGGCATGTTCCATGTGAACGACGGCACGGTCCACGACGAGCCGCTCGTCCCCTTCGGGGGCGAGAAGCACTCGGGCATCGGCCGGCTGAACGGCGAGACCACGATCGAGGCGTTCACCACCCAGAAGTGGATCTCGGTGCAGCACGGGCGGAGCCCGTTCCCGTTCTGAGTTCTTCTCGATGGCGTCGCCCCGGGGCCCTTGCGGACAGAAGCTGACCGCAAGGGCCCTTAGCGTCGTCGGTGTCAGGCGGAGGGCGACCTCGCGAGAACCGACGAAAGGCGGCCGGCCATGGTCATGCATGTACGCACGGAGGAGCGGGGCGACGAGCGCGGAGCACTGCTCTCCTTCCTGGAGGAACAGCGCGGCGGTATCCGCCGGGCCTTGCTCGGGCTGACGGAGGAGCAGGCGCGCTCCCGGCCCAGCGCGAGCCGGCTGTCCCTGGGCGGGCTGCTCAAGCATGTCACCGAGAACGAGCAGGGCTGGATCGCCCGGGCCCGGCAGGAGCCGCCCACCGTGCGGCGGAACGAGGGGAACTGGCACGAGAGCTTCGAGCTCCTGGACGACGAGACGGTCCAGTCGCAGCTCGCGTACGGGGAGAAGGTCGCCGCCGAGACGGAGGCGTTCATCCGCTCGGTGCCGAGCCTCGACGACACCTTCCCGCTTCCCAGCGCCCCCTGGTTCCCGCCGGACGAGCGCGTGTCGATGCGGTGGCTCATGCTCCACCTGATCCGTGAGACGGCCCGGCACGCGGGGCACGCCGACATCGTCCGGGAGTCGCTGGACGGGAAGACGGCCTTCGAGCTGGTCGCCATGGAGCAGGGCACCCCCCAGGGCTGACCTGGCGGGCGGCCCCGGCCCGGCGGTGTCAGTGGTGGAAGCTCGTGGCGGCCTCCTTGTCGTGGGTCAGCGGATGCGGCTGCCGCCGCAGCTCGGGCAGGAGCCGGCTCAGATCCTCGATGAACAGATCGGACAGGTCCGTGGAGAAGCCGTTGCGGCACACGATCCGCAGCACGGACAGATCCTGGCGGTTGGCCGGGAAGGTGTACGCGGGGACCAGCCAGCCGTACTCGCGCAGCCGCCGGGAGACATCGAAGACGTCGTACGCCGTCACGTCCGGCGCGGTCGTGAACGCGAAGACCGGCACCTCCTCGCCGCGGGTGAGGAGCCGGAAGTCGCCCAGCGCCTCCACCCGGTCGGCGAGCCCCCGCGCCACGTTCCGTGTCGTCTGCTGGACCGCTCGGAAGCCCTCCTGGCCCAGTCTCAGAAACGTGTAGTACTGCGCCGCGACCTGGGCCCCGGGGCGGGAGAAGTTGAGCGCGAAGGTCGGCATGTCGCCGCCCAGGTAGTTGACGCGGAAGACGAGCTCCTCCGGAAGGGCCTCCTGATCGCGCCACAGGGCCCAGCCCACGCCCGGGTAGACCAGTCCGTACTTGTGGCCGGAGGTGTTGATCGACGCGACCCGCGGCAGCCGGAAGTCCCACACCAGGTGCTCGTCCAGGAAGGGCGCGATCATCGCCCCGGAGGCGCCGTCCACATGCACGGGGATGTCCAGGCCCGTGCGCTCCTGAAGGTCGTCCAGGGCAGCGCACAGGTCGGCGATCGGCTCGTACGACCCGTCGAACGTGGAGCCGAGGATGCCGACCACCCCGATCGTGTTCTCGTCGCACAGTTCGGCGGCGGCCTGGGGGTCCAGGTGGAACCGGTCGCCTTCCATCGGCACCTGGCGCGCCTCGACCTCCCAGAAGTTGCAGAACTTCTCCCAGCAGACCTGGACGTTCACCCCCATCACCAGGTTCGGGCGGGCATCCCTGGAGGGGTAGCGGTCCGCGTTGCGCTGGGCCCAGCGGCGCTTCATGGCCAGGCCGGCGAGCATGCACGCCTCACTGGACCCGGTCGTCGAACAGCCCACCACGGACTGCGGGTCCGGCGCGTTCCACAGATGGGCGAGCATGGCCACGCAGCGGCGCTCCAACTCGGCCGTGCGGGGATACTCGTCCTTGTCGATCATGTTCTTGTCGCTGCACTCGGACATCAGCAGCCCGGCCTGGGGTTCCATCCAGGTGGTGACGAACGTGGCCAGGTTCAGCCGTGAGTTGCCGTCCAGCATCAATTCGTCGTGGACCAGCTGGTACGCGGTCGTGGGCAGCATCGGCCCCGCGGGCAGCCGCTGCTTGGGCGGCGCCTCGGTCATCTCGACGACCGGGTTGGCCTCCCCGTAGAAGGGGTTCATCGACCTGGGGCGCTCGTCGGCTTTTCCCCGGCCCGAGTGCAGCGGCATGGTGTCTCGTCTCCCGTCGTGTGGTGCGGTCGTGCGGTCCGCGGTGTCCGGCTGTGTGCGCGGTCACTCGTTCATCGGATCGGCGGTGTCTGCCGGTTCACCGGCTGTCGGTGCTTCACCCGTCAGCATGAATACCGCCCTCGTCGGTTCCCTTGCGCACCGGCCCCGTCCTTCAGCCTTCAGCGAGGGCCGTCCCGTCCGTTCGGTGATGCACACCGTCCCGTCCGTTCATCGGCTCCCGGCTCCCGGCTCCCGGTCCTCGTCCCTCCTCGATCCTCCGCCTCTGCCCCATCATTGGTTCCCACGAGGCGCCCCGGGAAAAGCGCCTTGCACCTCACGCGGCGTGAGGCCCGAACCTGACACGCGTACCCAGAAGGGAGCGGAAGTGAGTTACTCGGTCGGCCAGGTGGCCGAATTCGCCGGGGTGACCGTGCGCACGCTGCACCACTACGACGAGATCGGCCTGCTCGTACCCGGTGAGCGCACCCACGCCGGTCACCGGCGCTACGGTGACGCCGACCTCGACCGGTTGCAGCAGATCCTGTTCTACCGGGAACTGGGCTTTCCGCTCGACGAGGTCGCCGCCCTGCTCGACGACCCGGACGCGGACCCGCGCGCGCATCTGCGCCGCCGGCACGAGCTGCTGACCGCCCGGATCGAGAGACTGCAGAAGATGGCGGCGGCCGTGGAGCACGCCATGGAGGCACGCAAGATGGGCATCAACCTCACGCCCGAGGAGAAGTTCGAGGTGTTCGGGGACAAGGATCCCGAGCAGTACGCCGAGGAGGCCGAGCGCCGCTGGGGCGGCACGTCCGAGTACGCCGAGTCGCAGCGGCGCGCCGCGCGGTACACCAAGGACGACTGGAAGCGCATCCAGGCCGAGGTGGCCGTCTGGGGCGAGCGTTACGACGCCCTGATGGCCGCCGGGGAGCCCCCGGCCGGGGAGCGGGCCATGGACCTGGCCGAGGAGCACCGGCAGCACATCTGCAGATGGTTCTACGAGTGCTCGTACGAGCTGCACCGCGGCCTCGGCGCGATGTACGTCTCCGACGAGCGCTTCAAGGCGTTCTACGACTCCATGCGGCCGGGTCTCGCCGAGCACCTCAGGGACGCGATCGCGGCGAACGCGGAGCGCCACGACGGGTGAGCGCGGGACAGGCGCGGGCAAGGGGCGCCGGCCCATGGCCGGCGTCCCTTGCCCGCGTACCCCGTGGTGCCGCTTCGGCATTCCCGGCGCACGGCTTCGGCTTGGTCCACGCGCAGTGCATCCTGGAGACACCGGCGGAACGCGGGCGGGACATCGTGCGTTGATAGCTTTGTCCGGCCACCGCCGTGGTGCGGGCCGCCCGTCGGGACGCCGCACCTCCCCTCACCCCTCAGGAGCCCGGAACCGTGATGACGCTAGCGCTCGGCCCGAGCTGGCTGGATCCGAACCATCTCCTGAACACGTTCGGTATCTGGGGCCTGCTCCTCATCGTCTTCGCCGAGTCCGGACTGCTCATCGGCTTCTTCCTGCCAGGTGACTCGCTGCTGTTCACCTGCGGTCTGCTGATCACCTCGAAGCAGATGGACTTCCCCCTGGCGGGAGCCATCGCGCTGATCTGCGTCGCCGCGATCCTGGGCGACCAGGCGGGTTACATGTTCGGCAAGAAGGTCGGTCCCTCGCTCTTCAACCGCCCGGACTCCCGCCTCTTCAAGCAGGAGAACGTCACCAAGGCGCAGGAGTTCTTCGAGAAGTACGGCCCGAAGTCCCTGGTGCTGGCCCGCTTCGTGCCCGTCGTGCGCACGTTCACGCCGATCATCGCCGGTGTCAGCGGCATGCGGTACCGCTCGTTCGTGGTCTTCAACGTCATCGGGGGCACCCTGTGGGGTGCGGGCGTCACCCTGCTCGGCTCCTGGCTGGGCAACATCGGCTTCGTCAAGAACAACATCGAGGCGATCCTCATCCTGATCGTCCTCGTCTCGGTGATCCCGATCGCCATCGAGTTCCTGCGAGCACGCTCCAAGGCGAAGAACGCGCCGCAGCAGGCCCCGGCCGCACAGCAGCCGTCCTTCCCGCAGCCGCCCTTCGGGCAGCAGCCGCCGGTCATGGACGACGCGACGACCCGGCTGCGTCCCGTGCCGCCGGCCCAGCAGGACCAGAGCCAGGCGTACGGCCACCCGAACCAGGCGTACGGCCACCAGAGCCAGGAGGCGTACGGCCACCAGAGCCAGGAGGCGTACGGCCACCAGGGCCAGGCGTACGGCGGGCAGGGGCAGCAGCCGTACGGCACGAGCCAGGGCGGCTACGACGAGTACTACGGCCAGCCCCAGCAGCCCTACACCCAGCAGTACCCCCAGGGCCACCAGCAGCCGCAGCAGCCGTACGGCTCCGACCAGGGTTACGCGCAGCCGCAGCAGCCCCAGCAGCCGAACCCCTACGGCCAGGGCTACCCGCAGAACTGACCCGGCCGCCCCGGGATCCGGCCTCGCCGGCCGTGCGTCAGAAGCCGCGCGTCCGCTTGGCCGCCCGGCGGCCCTCCCCGGAACCGCCCGGAACCCGCAGGAACAGCCGGGAGATCTCCGACCCGAGGTTCACGCCGATGGCGATGGCCATGGCGAGGGAGGCGGCCTTCGCCAGGGACACCAGGCCCTTGTCGACATGGTTCTGGGCGATCGACAGCAGCCCGAAGTAGGTCGCCGAACCGGGCAGCAGGGGCCCGATGGCGGCGGTCGTGTACGGCAGCGCGGACGCGAACCGGTAGCGCGACAGCAACTGCCCGAACAGGCCCACCAGACCGGCCGCGACGGCCGTGGAGGCGACCGGCGAGATGCCGCCCGGGTAGTGCATGGCCCCGTACACGCTCCAGGCGACGCCCCCGTTGAGGGCCACCAGCAGCACGGTGGACCGTTCCTGCTGGAGCAGGATCGCGAAGGTCAGGGACAACAGCATCGACGCGATGATCTGAACGACCGGCCGCTCGGAGAGGTGCAGGGCGGCGTCCGGGTTGAGCTGGGCGCCCAGCTTCACCCCGAAGTAGAGGATCACCAGCACGCCGATGACGATGCCCACGAAGAAGTACATGACTTCCAGCAGACGCGCCGCCGCGGTGATGTAGAAGCCGGTCAGCCCGTCCTGTACGCCCGCCACCAGAGCCCGTCCGGGCAGCAGTGCGAACAGGCCACCGGTGATCACGGCGGACGCGTTCATCTGGACATGGGCGACCGTGAGCGCGACGCCGATCGCGGCCGGCGGCATCGCGGCCACCGTGAACTGGTAGAACTCCGGCAGTCCACGCCCGGCGAACAGCCACGCCAGCCGGTCGCCCAGCATCGCGCCGATCGCCGCGGCGATGAAGACCACGAGGTCACCGCCGACGAGGATGGAGGCCGCGCCGGCGAGCAGCCCGCTCGCCCCGGTCAGCGCCCAGCCGGGGTAGGGGTGCCGGTTGCGGCGCATCGCGGCGAGCCGGCGGTAGGCCTCCTCCAGGGAGATCGCGGTGGCCGGGTCGCTGAGGTCGGCCACGAGCCGGTAGACCGCGGCCAGGCGGGTGTAGTCCGTACCGCGGCGGCGTACCGTCCGCGACGCCGACACCGGGTCGTCCACCAGGGAGGGCTGGTACGAGACGGACAGCAGCGTGAAGGTGACGGTCGGCTCGCAGCGGTCCAGCCCGTACGACCGGCAGACCGCGAACATCGCGGCCTCCACGTCCTCGGCGCCCTCACCGCCCGCCAGCAGCAGTTCGCCGATGCGGAGGGTCAGGTCGAGCACGCGCGGCACGGCGGGGCCCGTCTCCCCGGTCTTCTGCGCGGGCTCCAGCGCGGGCCGCTCGGCGACCGGCAGGCGCAGCATCGTGCGCATACGGTCCTGCCAGGGCGCCTCCTGGGCCAGCCGGACCGCGGGGATGCCGGACGGCGGGGTGAAGGCGGGCGGGGCGTGCCGGGCGCTGTACGTGTGCGGCAGGCTGAACGCCGATCCCTCCGGCTCGGCCGCGGGCGGCTGCGGGACCTCCAGGCCGTCCGGGACGGCGAACTCGGACGTCGTCTCCGACTCCGTACCGGCGGCGGGCACGTCCAGACCCTCGGGAACGGCGAACTCGGACGTCGTCGACGACTCGGCATCGTCGGCCGCCGGCGCCTCGAGCCCCACGGGAATCGTGAGCTCGGACGTGGCCACGGAATCGTCGCCGCCCCGCCCGGGGGGCGGGTAGGCGCTCCTCGCCTCGTCCGACCGCGGCTTGCGGTCCTCCGTCTCCGGCTCCGCCACCTGCTTCCCTCTTGCCTTTCCTCAAGCCCGTGTCCCGTACGTACCTCCCGTACGCCAGTATGCGCACCGGTACGCGAACGGGCCGCGTCACCCCCATGGGGATCACGCGGCCCGCCGGACAACAGGGGTCAGTGGCCGCCGTGCTCCTCGGCGCGCTTGTACGAGCGCTCGATCTCGGCCTCCGCGTCCGCGCGGCCCACCCAGTTGGCGCCCTCGACGGACTTGCCGGGCTCCAGGTCCTTGTAGACCTCGAAGAAGTGCTGGATCTCCAGGCGGTCGAACTCGGAGACGTGGTGGATGTCCCGCAGGTGCTCCACGCGCGGGTCGGACGCCGGCACGCACAGCAGCTTGTCGTCGCCGCCGGCCTCGTCCGTCATCCGGAACATGCCGATGGCACGGCACTTGATGAGGCAGCCCGGGAAGGTCGGCTCCTCGAGGAGGACCAGCGCGTCCAGCGGGTCACCGTCCTCGCCGAGGGTGTTCTCGACGAAGCCGTAGTCGGCCGGGTAGCTGGTCGAGGTGAAAAGTCGACGGTCCAGGCGGATACGACCGGTCTCGTGGTCCACCTCGTACTTGTTCCGCGAACCCTTCGGGATCTCGATCGTGACGTCGAACTCCACCGGTGGCTCCTCCATGATCAGCACATAGTTCTGGTGGTTAAGTGTCCCTCACGCAGGTGTGTGATCGCGAAAGGGGCTGGTGGTCGTGCCGGAGCTGAGGGCCTGGCGGGCCGCGCGACCGCGTCTGGCGCGGGCCGCGCAGGCCGTGAGACCGCGCCTCGCGCGCGTGGCCCGGGCCGTGCGACCCCGTACGCGGCGGGTCGCCGAGACCGTGAGACCACGCATGGCACGGTTCACCGGAGCGGTGAAACCGCACGTCGCGCGGGTCGCGCGCCTCGCGCGTCCGCGCGCCGGGGGGCTCACCACCCCGCAGCTGGCGGCCATCGCCGCCGTCATGGGCCTGGTCCTCGCGGTCGGTGCCGTGAGTGCCGCCGGTCCCTGGGACTCCTCGGGTCAGCGTACGGCCGAGCGCGACCGGGCCGCAGCGCGGGACCGCGAGGGTGGCGCAGATCACGGACGTGGGGCCGGCGCGACGGCGCAGACGCCGGCGCCCGCGCCGAGCGCCGCGCCGGTGCTGGCCGGCGTCGGCGCCGCCACGGCCGCCCAGCCGGCGCCGGGCGTACGGACGCTGGCGGCCGCCCTCGACAAGCTTCTCGGGGACGCCTCCCTCGGCTCCCGGCGCACCGCCGCCGTCGTCGACGTCGCGACCGGCAAGCGCCTGTACGGCAAGAACGCGGACGACGCGCTGACCCCCGCCTCCACCACCAAGATCGCCACCGCGGTGGCCGTGCTCTCCGCGGCCGGCACCGGCCACCGCTTCACCACCCGCACCGCGCTGGAGCCCGGCACCGACAAGCTGGTGCTCGTCGGCGGGGGCGACCCCACGCTGACGGCCCGCGCACGGGCCGACGGCTGGGCGAGCCTGCGCCACCTCGCCGACACGACCGCCGCCGCCCTGAAGAAGCGCCGTCTGACCTCGGTGTCGCTCGCCTACGACGCCTCCCTGTTCACCGGCGATGCGCTGCACCCCATCGGGATCAACCCCAACCTCGCCCCGGTCACCGCTCTGATCGCCGACGAGGGCCGCCGGGACGACTCCACCAGCGGGCCCGCGGACCGCAGCAAGGACCCGGCGGGGGACGCGGCCCGCGCGTTCGGCGGTCTGCTGCGCGAGCGCGGCATCAAGACCTCCGCCGCCGCGGTCCCGGCGGCGAAGGCCACGTCCGGTGCCGAGACCGTCGCCTCCGTCCAGTCGCCGCCCCTGTCCGCCGTGGTCGAGCGGATGCTGACCAACAGCGACAACGACATCGCCGAGGCCCTCGCGCGCCAGACCGCCCTGGCCACCGGCGGCCGGCCGAGCTTCGAGGGGGGCGCGGCCGCGATCGCCGCCCAGCTCGGCAAGCTCCGGCTCCCGCTCGCCGGCGCACGGTTCCACGACGGCAGCGGACTGAACCGCGACGACCGGCTCACGGCGGACCTGCTGACGTCCCTGCTGGCCACCGCCGGTTCCGCGGCCCACCCCGAACTCCGCCCGGTCCTGACGGGGCTGCCCGTGGCCGGCTTCACGGGCACCCTCAGCGACCGCTACACGGCCGCCGCCGAACGCTCGGGCATCGGTCTCGTGCGGGCCAAGACGGGCACGCTGACCGGCGTCAACACCCTCGCCGGGACGGTGGTCGACGCCGACGGGCGGCTGCTGGCGTTCGCCTTCCTGACGGACGGCTCGATGGACCAGACGGCCGCCCGGACGGCCCTGGACCGCACGGCGGTGGCGCTGGCGGGCTGCGGCTGCCGGTAGCGCACCGCCCCCCTGCGGCGCACCGCCCCTCCGCGATACGCCGGCCTGTGGCGCACACCCCCTGCGGTGCTGCCCAGGCGGCGCACCGCCCCGCGTTGCGCTGCCCTGCCCCGAGCGGCGGCGCTCACGTACCGTTGACGCATGACGAGCATCGGTGGTGCCGGATCTCCTGGGATGGTCGACTGGAATCTCGCGGTGGCGACCGCGACCCGGCTCGTGCGGCCGGGTCCCGAGGTGAGCCGTGACGAGGCCCGGGCCGTCGTCGCGGAGCTGCGCCGGCACGCGAAGGCCTCGGAGGAACATGTCCGGGGCTTTACTCGTATGGGCCAGGAGGGCGTGCACGACACCCCCGTCCTCGTCGTCGACCGGCCCGGCTGGGTCCGGGCGAACGTCGCCGGGTTCCGGGAGATCCTCCGGCCCCTCCTGGACAAGATGGAGGAGCGGCGCGGGAGCACCCCCGGCGGAACCGTCCTCGGTGCCGTCGGCGGCAAGGTCACCGGCGTGGAACTGGGCATGCTGCTGTCGTTCCTGTCCTCCCGGGTCCTCGGCCAGTACGAGACCTTCGCCCCGGCCACCCGCGAACTGCCCGCGGGCGCGAACGGCGGCGGCCGACTCCTGCTGGTCGCGCCGAACATCGTGCACGTGGAACGCGAACTGGACGTCCACCCCCACGACTTCCGCCTCTGGGTCTGTCTGCACGAGGAGACGCACCGCACGCAGTTCACCGCGGTGCCCTGGCTGCGCGATCACCTCGAGGGCGAGATCCAGTCCTTCCTGGGGGAGACCGACATCGACCCGATGACGGTCCTGGAGCGCATCAGGGAAGCGGTCCAGTCGCTCGTCGGGGGCCGCACGGAGGGCGAGGAGGGCGACGACGCTCACTCGTTCGTGGAACTCGTGCAGACGCCCGCCCAGCGGGAGATCCTCGGGCGGCTGACCGCGGTGATGTCCCTCCTGGAAGGGCACGCGGACTTCGTGATGGACGGTGTCGGCCCGGACGTCGTCCCGTCCGTCTCCGAGATCCGCGAGAAGTTCCAGCAGCGCCGCGCCAGGGGCGCCTCACGGCTCGACCTGGCCCTGCGCAAACTGCTGGGCCTGGACGCCAAGCTCAGGCAGTACCGCGACGGCGAGCGGTTCGTGCGGGCCGTCGTCGAGCAGGTCGGCATGGACGGCTTCAACCGGGTGTGGACCTCCCCCAACACCCTCCCCACCAAGGCGGAGATCGCCAAACCGGCGGACTGGGTCGCACGGGTGCATCGCAGGACGGAGCCGTGAGCCCCGCGCGAGCGGGGTGAGACGAATCCGGCCGTCGGCAGGTGAACGCCCCGCCAATCACTCGTCCGAGGGACCGTGAGCCATGGGTAGGCGTGCAATGCTCGGGGAACGGCCCGTTTCTGTCACCATCTACACACTCTGAGTGACCACCAATCGAGCTCACCCCCCGACAACTTCATGAAGGGAACCGGACATGGGTCCCCATCCTGCGGTCGCGGCGATACGCCTGGCGGTCCGCCGCGTCCTCCACGACATCCTCACCGAGCAGACCTCAACACAGCACACCGGGCCGACCACGGAACAGAGCAGCGCCTCCCCCTCCCGCGAGCGCCCCTTCGCGCCGCTCGTGCTCGTGGCGTGCTCCGGCGGCGCCGACTCGATGGCGCTCGCCTCCGCCCTCGCCTTCGAGGCCCCCAAGCTCGGCATCCGCGCCGGCGGCATCACCATCGACCACGGACTGCAGACAGGCTCCGACCTGCGCGCCGACGAGGTGGTCCTGCGCCTGCGCGAGCTGGGCCTCGACCCGGTCGTCTCCGTCGCCGTGAACGTCGGCCGCGCCGGAGGCCCCGAAGCCGCCGCCCGGGACGCGCGCTACGCCGCCCTGGACGCCGCCGTCGAGCGCCACGGCGCCACCGCGGTCCTCCTCGGGCACACCCGCGACGACCAGGCCGAGACCGTCCTGCTCGGCCTCGCCCGTGGCTCCGGTATCCGCTCCCTGTCGGGCATGGCCGCGGTCACGGGGGCCGACGGCCGCTACCGCCGCCCCTTCCTGCACATCGACCGGCAGACCGCCCGCAAGGCCTGCATGGTCCAGTCACTGCCGGTCTGGGACGACCCCCACAACGCCGACCCCGCGTACACCCGCTCCCGGCTCCGCCACGAGGGCCTGCCCGCCCTGGAGAAGGCGCTCGGCAAGGGCGTCGTCGAGGCCCTCGCCCGTACGGCCCAGCTCTCCCGTGACGACGCCGACGCCCTCGACGCCTGGGCCGGCCAGGCCGAGACCGCCGTACGCGACGGCTCCGGCCTCCTGGAGTGCGCGAAGCTCTACGCCCTGCCCCCCGCCGTGCGTCGCCGGGTCCTGCGCCGCGCCGCCATCGAGGCCGGCGCTCCGGCCGGTTCCCTCTTCGCCCGGCACATCGAGGAAGTGGACCGCCTGATCACCGGCTGGCGCGGCCAGGGAGCCATCAATCTCCCGGGCAAAGTCGTCGCCCAGCGTCAGGGTGGCAGACTGGTGATTCGGCACGGCTGAAACACGCCCCCTCAGGGAGGCGCCCGGTCACCCCTTCGGGGCGGGACCGGTCAGCCGCGCGAGCGAGTCGAAGGGGCGTACGACTGTCGTGAGGGACAGCGGACACCGGCCGTGAGGGCTGCGGCCGTTGCGGCTGCCCCGCGCGGGTGTCCGCGGACGGGTGACCGTCCACAGCGGCACAGGCGCCCCGATGGCGAGCGGGCAATTCAGAGCGGCGGGACGACCGAAAGTGATGCGGGTGGACGCGAAAGACATGGGTGCCGACCTCGAGCAGGTGCTCATCACCAAGGAAGAGATCGACGCGAAGCTGGCCGAGCTGGCCGCGAAGATCGACGCGGAGTACGCGGGCAAGGACCTGCTGATCGTCGGTGTCCTCAAGGGCGCGGTGATGGTCATGGCCGACCTCGCCCGGGCGATGTCCACCCCCCTCACCATGGACTGGATGGCCGTGTCGTCCTACGGTGCGGGCACCCAGTCCTCCGGCGTCGTGCGCATCCTCAAGGACCTCGACACCGACATCAAGGGCAAGCACGTCCTGATCGTCGAGGACATCATCGACTCCGGTCTGACCCTGTCCTGGCTGATCTCCAACCTCGGCTCGCGCGAGCCCGCCTCCCTGAAGGTGTGCACGCTGCTGCGCAAGCCGGAGGCGGCCAAGGTCGCCATCGACGTCGAGTGGGTCGGCTTCGACATCCCGAACGAGTTCGTCGTGGGCTACGGCCTGGACTACGCGGAGAAGTACCGCAACCTCCCGTTCGTGGGTACGCTCGCGCCCCACGTGTACGGCGGCTGAGCCTTCAGGGGTCCGGCCGTCGGCGTCGGCGGCCGGATCCCGAGGCCCGGGCTCTTTTGGGACACTCGGGAACCCCAGCGGGTCTCGCGCCGTTGGAGCATGCGTGGGCGGTATTGCCAGCGGTCTCCGCGCCTGCGGGTGACAATGCTGGGGTACCGTCAGAAGAACTGTCTTTATCAAACTCACTATGGCAGGAGGGACGGGGCGGCACCGCTCCGTATGGATGGACGTGAAGCGATACTTCCGTGGGCCGGTCATGTGGATCGTGCTGGCCGTCCTTGCCGTGGTCGTGTTGATGCAGGTCGTCGGCTCTTCCGGCGGCTACAAGACGGTGGACACCGGCCAGGTCGTCGCGGCGATCAATGAGGACAAGGTCCAGCAGGCCAAGCTGACCACCGGCGACGAGCAGGTCATCCAGGTCTCGCTGAAGAACGGCGAGAAGGTCGAGGGCAGCTCGAAGATTCAGGCGAGCTACATCGGCCGCCAGGGCGAGACCCTGGCCAACACCCTGCAGGACAAGTACCAGACCAAGAAGATCCCGGACGGCTACACGGTCTCGCCGTCCAAGCAGAATCCCTTCCTGGGGATCCTGCTCTCCCTGTTGCCCTTCGTCCTCATCGTGGTCGTCTTCCTGTTCCTGATGAACCAGATGCAGGGCGGCGGCTCCCGGGTCATGAACTTCGGGAAGTCCAAGGCGAAGCTCATCACCAAGGACACCCCGAAGACGACCTTCGCGGACGTCGCGGGCGCGGACGAGGCCGTCGAGGAACTCCACGAGATCAAGGAGTTCCTCCAGGAGCCGGCCAAGTTCCAGGCCGTCGGCGCCAAGATCCCCAAGGGCGTGCTCCTCTACGGTCCTCCCGGTACCGGCAAGACGCTTCTCGCGCGTGCCGTCGCGGGCGAGGCGGGCGTCCCCTTCTACTCGATCTCGGGTTCCGACTTCGTCGAGATGTTCGTCGGTGTCGGTGCCTCCCGAGTCCGTGACCTGTTCGAGCAGGCCAAGGCGAACGCCCCGGCGATCGTCTTCGTCGACGAGATCGACGCGGTCGGCCGTCACCGCGGCGCCGGCCTCGGCGGCGGTCACGACGAGCGCGAGCAGACCCTGAACCAGCTGCTCGTCGAGATGGACGGCTTCGACGTGAAGGGCGGCGTGATCCTCATCGCCGCCACGAACCGCCCCGACATCCTCGACCCGGCCCTCCTGCGCCCGGGCCGCTTCGACCGGCAGATCGCGGTCGACCGCCCGGACATGCAGGGCCGTCTGGAGATCCTCAAGGTTCACCAGAAGGGCAAGCCGGTCGCTCCGGACGTCGACCTGTCGGCCGTCGCCCGCCGCACCCCGGGCTTCACCGGCGCGGACCTGTCGAACGTGCTGAACGAGGCGGCGCTGCTGACGGCCCGCAGCGACCGCAAGCTCATCGACAACCACATGCTGGACGAGGCGATCGACCGTGTGGTCGCGGGCCCGCAGAAGCGGACCCGGATCATGTCGGACAAGGAGAAGAAGATCACCGCGTACCACGAGGGCGGCCACGCCCTGGTCGCGGCGGCCTCGCCGAACTCCGACCCGGTCCACAAGATCACGATCCTGTCCCGCGGCCGGGCGCTCGGCTACACGATGGTGCTCCCGGACGAGGACAAGTACTCGACGACGCGCAACGAGATGCTGGACCAGCTCGCCTACATGCTGGGCGGCCGCGCGGCCGAGGAACTCGTCTTCCACGACCCGACCACGGGTGCCGCGAACGACATCGAGAAGGCCACGGCCACGGCCCGCGCGATGGTCACGCAGTACGGCATGACCGAGCGTCTCGGCGCGATCAAGTTCGGCGGCGACAACACCGAGCCGTTCCTCGGACGTGAGATGGCTCACCAGCGCGACTACTCGGAAGAGGTCGCCGCGCTGGTGGACGAGGAAGTCAAGAAGCTCATCGAGAACGCTCACAACGAGGCCTGGGAGATCCTGGTCGAGAACCGCGACGTCCTGGACAACCTGGTGCTCGCGCTGCTCGAGAAGGAGACCCTGGGCAAGGAGGAGATCGCCGAGATCTTCGCCTCGATCGTCAAGCGCCCGCCGCGGCCCGCCTGGACCGGCTCCTCGCGCCGCACGCCGTCCACCCGCCCGCCGGTGCTCTCCCCGAAGGAGCTGGCACTGACGAACGGGGCGAACGGCGCGGCCCCGGCGCTCGCCAAGGCGACCGATTCCCTCCCCACCGAGAAGGCTCCGGAGGATCACCGGGAGAGCTGATCCACCGCTCTGCCGAAGGGCCCCACGAGGCCCGGAATTTCTGCCGCGTCCCCCAGGGTTTTAGCCTGGGGGACGCGGCATTTCTTCAGGCCGCACATCAGACGCGTAACCCGTGCGCGTCGCAGGCGCAGGAACGAGGCACCACATGACCAACCCGGTGACGCTGGACGGCGAGGGCGCGATCGGCGAGTTCGACGAGAAGCGTGCGGAGGACGCCGTACGGGAGCTGCTCATCGCGGTCGGTGAGGACCCGGACCGGGAGGGCCTGCGGGAGACTCCGGGGAGGGTGGCCCGGGCGTACCGGGAGATATTCGCCGGCCTGTGGCAGAAGCCCGAGGACGTCCTGACGACCACCTTCGACCTGGGCCACGACGAGATGGTGCTGGTGAAGGACATCGAGGTGTTCTCGACCTGTGAGCATCACCTCGTGCCGTTCAGGGGGGTCGCGCACGTCGGCTACATCCCGTCCACCAACGGAAAGATCACGGGCCTGTCGAAGCTGGCCCGGCTCGTGGACGTCTTCGCGCGCCGCCCGCAGGTGCAGGAGCGGCTGACGACGCAGATCGCCGACTCGCTCATGGAGATCCTGGAGCCGCGCGGGGTGATCGTCGTGGTCGAGTGCGAGCACATGTGCATGTCGATGCGCGGCATCCGCAAGCCCGGCGCGAAGACGATCACTTCGGCGGTGCGCGGTCAGCTGCGGGACGCGGCCACGCGCAACGAGGCGATGAGCCTCATCATGGCGCGCTGAGACGCCGCGTAGCGCGGGCGGGGTTCTTCGGGATCCGGGACGCTCAGGACACCGGCGTCGCGTCGCCGTCGTGTTCGTCGTCCTCCGGGAGGCGGCAGACGCGTTCCAGGAAGAAGGCGGCCGCTATGACGGCGATGCCTGCCAGGACCGAGAAGCCGGCGTAGATCGCCTGGTCGCGGACCGTGGGGATGTCCAGGGACGCCAGGAGGAAGACCCCCGCGCCGCCGTACATCCCGGCGACCAGGGCCGCGACCAGGGCGCTCGCCTGGCCGAAGACGACCGCACGGGCCGCCATCAGCGGGTCGACGCCCTTCGCGCCGGGACGGCGCTCCCGCTGGGCCTTGAACCGGCCGCGCAGGGAGAGCGCCGTGGCCAGCAGGACCACGGCGATCAGGGCGAGGACGATGGGCGCGGCCAGGGGGACCCGGGGGAGCGTGCCCACCGCGTTCCACAGCCGGGCGGCTGCCCAGGACAGCACTCCGGCCACCACGAACACCGCTGCCAGCGTCCTGATGCGCAGCTCTTTCACGATGCCCCTTCGTCAGCCCGACGGTCGCCCGTCCGCGGTCGTGGAGCCGGGAGCATCCCGGCCCGGTAGACCTTAACGACTATTCCGGCAGCCGGAGTTCCAGGTCGGGGCGGAGCGTGATGCCTTCGCGGGTGACGGCGGCGAGCAGATCCGCCACCGGGCCGCGGGCGGGGAGCTGGGCCTCAGGGTCCAGGTCGTACCAGGGGGCGAGGACGAAGGCCCGCTCGTGGGCGCGCGGGTGGGGGAGGGTCAGCACCGGGTCGCCGGAGACGACTTCCGCGTACGCGATGATGTCCACGTCCAGGGTGCGCGCGCCCCAGCGCTCGTCCCGCACCCGGTGGAAGGCCTCCTCCACGGCGTGGGCCCGCTCCAGGAGCGACGAGGGGGGCAGTGTGGTCTTCACCACGACCACCGCGTTGAAGTACGCCGGCTGGCTGCCGGGGGCCACGCCCCACGGCTCCGTCTCGTACACCGGGGAGACCGCCTTGACGCGGACGCCCGGGGTGTCCTCCAGGGCGTCGATGGCGCCCTGGAGGTTCTCCAGGCGGTTGCCCAGGTTCGAGCCGAGGGAGATCACGGCGCGCTTCGGGTTCTGCAGGGTCGTGTCGGCGGCGTCCACCTGCTGCACCACGGAGGCGGGCACCGGCTGTACGGTCGGGTCGCTCTGACCCCCGGCGAAGTAGGCGGTCATACTCTGCTCCGGGTGATGGTGACGGTCACATCGTCGAAGGGGACCGCGATCGGCGCGTCCGGTTTGTGCACACAGACCTCGACCTCGCGGACCGGGGCGTGCTTCAGGCAGGAGAGGGCGATGCGCTCGGCGAGCGTCTCGATGAGGTCGACGGGCTCTCCTTCGACCAGGGCCACGACCTCTTCGGCGACGATGCCGTAGTGCACGGTCTTGGACAGGTCGTCGTCGGCCGCGGCCGGCCGGGTGTCCAGGCCCAGGACGAGGTCCACGACGAAGGTCTGCCCCTCCTCGCGCTCCTTGGGGAACACACCGTGGTGCCCGCGGGCCTTCAGGCCGCGCAGCGCGACACGATCCACGCGAATCACTCCTGCAATCGTCGGTAACGACAGGCGCGCACCGAGTGCGGTCGGTGCACCAGCCTCGAACGAATCTACCTGCGGGCACCGACAACGTTCGCGCGCGAAAGCGTGCGCCACTGCCATGGCCGGAGGCTTCATCGGGCGTTTTCCCTGGGGAATACGGTGGCTTGCGGGGCGGCGGCCGACCCCTACCCGGGGGTAGGTGATTCCCGCCACGTCAGGCCGCCTACCCAATCCGGCGGGATCTGCCACCTGCTCACGCGGACGAGTCGTCGTCCTCTTCGTCGGCGGACTCGGTCAGGACGGGGGAGGCGTGGTGGGACCAGAGCTTCCAGCCGTCGGGGGTGCGGCGGAACAGGTTCGTGGCGACGACGAGCTGGCCGACGAGGGGGCCCAGTTCCTCGCCCTGCTCCGGGGCCGGGCCGCCGCTGAGGATGTTCTCGGTGCAGCTCACCAGGGCGGTGTCACCGGTCACCGAGACATGGACGTCCGTGAGGAAGAACTGGATGTAGTCGGTGTTCGCCATGATCAGGGCGTACGACCGCAGGACCTCGCCGCGGCCGGTCAGGACGGGCCAGCCGGGGTGGACGCAGGAGATCACGCCGGCGTCCGCCGGGTCGTGGTACTCCTCGTCGACACCCAGGTCGGCGGGCGTCAGCCAGAGGGAGGACAGCTCCTCGAAGTCACCGCGCTCCATCGCCTCGTAGAAGGCGGTGTTGGCCTGTTCGACCTGTTCGACATCGGTGTGGGCGGTGCTCACCGGGCTCCTTCGGCGGATCCGGTACCCGTGAGTGTGCCGGCGGTGAGGGTGCCCGGCGCGGGGTCGGCGGCGCGCGCCGCCTCGATGGCGCGTGCGACGCGTACCGCGTCCGCCGTCGCGCGCACCTCGTGCACGCGTACCGCCCATGCGCCCGCCTGGGCGGCGAGAGCGGAGACGGCGGCCGTGGCGGCGTCGCGCTCGCGGGCGGGCGGGGGCGCGCTCTCGGGGCCGGCCAGGACACGGCCGAGGAACCGCTTGCGGGAGGCGGCGACCAGCAGCGGACGGCCCAGGGCGTGCAGGCGGTCGAGGTGGGCGAGCAGCGCCAGGTCGTGCTCGGCCTGCTTGGAGAAGCCGAGGCCAGGGTCGACCACGATCCGGTCGGGGGCGACACCGCCCTCCAGTACGGCCTCCACGCGCGCGTGGAGTTCGTCGACGACCTCGGTGACGACGTCCTCGTAGACGCCCTTGATGGCGCCTCCCTCCAGGAAGCCGCGCCAGTGCATCACCACGAAGGGGGCGCCGCAGGCCGCGACGACGGGGATCATCGCGGGGTCCGCGAGACCGCCGCTGACGTCGTTGACGAGGGCGGCGCCGGCGGCGAGGGCCTGTTCGGCGACGGAGGCGCGCATGGTGTCGACGGAGACCGCGACGCCCTCGGAGGCGAGGCCGCGGACGACGGGGACGACACGCCTGAGCTCCTCGGCCTCGTCGACGCGGGTGGCTCCGGGGCGGGTGGACTCGCCGCCGACGTCGACGAGGTCGGCTCCCTGCGCGACCAGGTCGAGGCCGTGCTTGACGGCGGTGGTCGTGTCGAACCAGCGGCCCCCGTCGGAGAAGGAGTCGGGGGTGACGTTGACGACGCCCATGACCGCGCAGCGGTCCCATGTCGGAAGGCCTGCCACGTGGCCCCGCCCGGTCTTGGTGCTCATACGTTCAGCGTAGGCCCCCGTCGGCTCCGCCCTGGGCTCACGGGTCCGGGTCGGGGATCGGATGGGGCCTTGGGCCCGGGGCCCGGGGGCCGGTGTTGCGGGAAGCGGGGAGCCTGGGCGACGGCCCGGTGGGCGGGCGGCCGGGCGAGGGCTTCCGGGCTTGGGCGGGCGAGGGCTTCCGGGCTTGGGCGGGCCGGCGCCCTCCTCGGACCCCCCGTCGGACCCCTCTCGGACCTCCTCGGGCCTGTCGCGCAATGGAGCAGGCCGTTCCGCGGCGCGGCCCCGGACGGTCCGTCAGCCGGCTCGGGTCCCGGAGCGGGCGGCCCGGGACCGGGCGGGTCAGGCCGCCCGGACCCCCTGGTCCGCCTCCATGTGGATGCAGGCGCGCTGAACCGGAGCGGAGCGGCGCAGCAACCGGGGCAGCGCCAGGTTCATGAAACCCTCCGCCTGCATCGCGGCCAGGCCGATGCGCGGCAGGTCGCGGGAGGACGCGTACACCACGAAGCGCGGATCCCAGCGCGGCTGGAACTTCGCGTTGAACTTGTACAGGGACTCGATCTGGAACCAGCGGGAGAGGAAGACCAGCAGTCCCCGCCACGCCCGCAGCACCGGTCCCGCGCCGATCTTCTCGCCGCGCGCGAGGGCCGAGCGGAACATCGCGAAGTTCAGCGAGACGCGTACGATCCCGAGCTTCGGTGCGGCCTGGAGGGCGGCCACGATCAGCAGTTCGTTCATGCCCGGGTCCGCCGAGCGGTCCCGGCGCATCAGATCCAGCGAGACGCCGTCGGTGCCCCACGGGACGAAGTGCAGGATCGCCGTCAGATCGCCGTACGGGCCCTGCGCGGCATCCGGCTTGTGGGCCGTGGCGATCAGGCAGTCGCCGTCGGCGGGATCGCCGATGCGGCCGAGCGCCATGGAGAAGCCGCGCTCGGTGTCCGTGCCGCGCCAGTCCTCGGCCGCGCGCCGTATCCGTTCCAGTTCGCCCTCGCCGAGGTCACGGATGCGCCGTACCCGGGTTTCGTACCCCGCCCGCTCGATGCGCTTCACCATCTGGCGCACGTTGCGCATCGCACGCCCGGCGAGGGAGAAATCCTTGACGTCCACCACCGCCTCGTCGCCCAGTTCGAGAGCGTCCAGGCCGGTCTCGCGGGTCCAGACCTCGCCGCCCGTCTCGGAGCAGCCCATGACCGCGGGGGTCCAGGAGTGGGCCTTGGCCTCGTCCATGAACCGCTCGATGGCGCCGGGCCACGCCTCCACGTCGCCGATCGGGTCCCCGCTGGCCAGCATCACGCCGGAGACGACGCGGTAGGTGACCGCGGCCTTGCCGCTCGGCGAGAAGACGACCGCCTTGTCGCGGCGGAGCGCGAAGTAGCCGAGCGAGTCGCGGGCGCCGTGCTTCTGCAGCAGGGTGCGCAGCCGGGCCTCGTCCTCCTCGGTGAGCCGGGCGGCCGGGTGTTCGGGGCGGAAGGCGAGGTAGATCGTGGTGACCGCGGTCAGCAGGCCGAGCGCGCCGAGCGAGAAGCCCACCGTCCAGGAGGCGTCGCCGGTGTAGTCGACCGGACCCTCGAAGCCCAGCAGGCCGTACAGGACGTGCTCGATGCGGTCGGACACGCTCGGATCGCCGACCAGGCGGTGGGTGTGGACACTGACGATGATCAGACCGAGGCCCAGCGAACCGGCACCCATGAGCACGAAGTTGGCGAGCGCCCGCCAGCGGCTGCGCGGGTCGGGCAGGGCCGCGAACTCGCTCCGGTGGCGCAGCAACGGCAGCAGCAGCAGCGCGGAGAGCAGAACGCCGATGACGGAGTGGCGGTAGACGAACTGCGCCACGGCACCCGCCGGGAGGAGCAGCACGGCCGCGCGCCATGCCCTGCGCTTGCGCCGCCGCAGCCCGTGCGCGAGAAGCAGCAGGAGGACTCCGGCGCTCAGCGCCAGGGCGGCCGCGAACGGGCCGAGCCCGCCGGGCAGGACTTCGACGATGCGGTGCACGCGACTGTGCCGGAAGCGGGGGAAGACGCCTGCGGCGATGTCAAGGACCCCCACGAGCGTGCAGGCCCTGGCGACCAGCGCGGGGACGGACTCCGGGCGCGGGCCGCGCAGTATGCGGCGCATCACAGGGGGTCGCTCCGGAACCTGGCCCGACTTTTCCCCATCTATCCTGACAGACATCGCATCCCGTAGTTCTGCGAGAGACCTTGTGTCCGGTGCCGATCCGGGCATCCGGCGACATTGCGCCCTCTAGGACGGTGTCGCGGGGAGAGAGGTTCACTCCCCAGTTCAAAGCCGGTTCAAAGGCGAAGGAAAGTCAGGGGCAAGCCCACGCGAAAGTGCGGGTGACGCCCCAGGGGTCGGAATACGCAGGCAGGGAAAGAGCCCATGGGTCTCACAAGCAACAAAGTGCTGGTACTGGCGGTCTTGCTCGCCGTGCTGCTGTTCGTCGGCACGGTGTGGCATTGGCCACGGCTGGCGCGGCGCTCCTGGCGGGCCGTCGGCGGACGGGTCGGCCTGCTGTTCGCCACTCAGGTCGCGGTGTTCGCGTCGGTCGGACTCGCCGCCAACCAGGCCTTCGGGTTCTACGCCAGCTGGGCTGACCTGTTCGGCCAGGAGCGCACCCCGGGTGTGGTCGTCAACCATGGTCCGGCCGGTTCGACCGGAGGCCCCCTCCAGGTGATCGGCACCCGCGAGGTGAATGTGCAAGGTGGTGCGCAGCCACAGATCGGCGGCCAGATCCAGCAAGTTGACATCGTCGGGCGCACCACCCGTGTCGCCACGCCCGCGTATGTGTATCTGCCGCCGGAGTACTTCCAGCCGCAGTACCGCTCGCGCACGTTCCCCGCGGCCGTCGTCCTCACCGGATACCCGGGTACGGCCGAGGCGCTCATCAAGGGCCTGCACTACCCGCAGACGGCGCACGACCTGGCCAAGGGCGGCAAGATGCAGCCGATGATCCTGGTGATGCTGCGGCCGACCGTGGCGCCGCCCCGGGACACGGAGTGCGTGGACATCCCGGGCGGCCCGCAGACCGAGTCGTTCTTCGCGAAGGACCTCCCCGACGCGGTCGGGGCGCACTACCGGGTGGGCAGGAAGCCGGGCAGCTGGGGGATCATAGGGGACTCGACGGGCGGCTACTGCGCGCTGAAGCTGGCGATGCACCACCCGGACGCCTATGCCGCCGGGGCGGGCCTGTCGCCGTACTACAAGGCGCCGACCGACCCGACCACGGGCGACCTCTTCCACGGCGACAAAAACCTGCGCAACCGTGCCGACCTGTGGTGGTGCCTCAAGCACCTGCCCGCCCCGGACACCTCACTGCTCGTCACCAGCAGCCGGGTCGGCGAGGGCGACTACCGGTCCACGCTCAAATTCATACAGCAGGTGGAGGCGAGGAGGCCGACCCGGATCTCGTCGGTCATCCTCGACAGCGGCGGTCACAACTTCAACACGTGGCGACGGGAGATCCCGGCGGCGCTGCAGTGGATGAGCGGGCGGCTCAGCGACCGCTGAGGCGACGAATGCGCGGCTGCTCCGCCCGGAATTCCGCGCAATCGGCGGGGGCCGGCCCCCGCCGGTGTTGTCTTCGTACGGGTCCGGAATTCGCCGGGGTATGCCCCCAAGTCGCTTTCGGGCGGGAGCTCCCGCGCCGGGGAGGCGGGGGACCGCGCCCACCAGGAAATGATCTTGCAAAGGGGCCGACGGCTGCCGGAGGCGCCGTGGAGCAGCCCCGAGGGGGCCGGCGGGACGGGCGCCGCCGCCCTCGGCTTCCCGTGCCGCATGCGCGGCGGAAGGTAAAGCAAGGGATTTGGGGGCGGCTCTTCCGTTTCCGGAGTCCCCGGGGCGGTGTGAACACGGAGGAGTGGCCGTGTTTTTACCGGGCGGGGCACCATCATTCCCCTACGCGCGGTAAGTTTCTGGCCATGCCACGTGGACGTCACCGCCATTCTCCGCCCTTGCACAGGCTGCTGCCCTCTTCGGTGATCGCCGGCGTCTCGGTCGTCTGCGCCGTGGGGCCCTGGCTGTTCACGGAGCCACTGGTGCTCCGTGGGCTGGCCGCGGGTGCCGCGGCGACGACGGTGCTGGGCGCCATCGTCATGCGCCGCTGGGATGTGGCCGCGGGCAAACACGTCGCGGACCTCACGCGCGCGCGGGCGAGCGACGAATGGCGTCACGAGGAGCGGGTCGCCGAACTCGAGTCCGACCTGGAGGAGTCGCGCGAGCTGCGTACGAAGCTGGAGCAGAAGCTGCGCGCCAAGCGCACGGAGCTGGCCAAGCTGCGCAACGAGCACGCGGCCCTGCTGCGGCGGTACGCCACGGCGGAGACGGAGCGCGCGACCGCCCTGGAGGGCCGCCGTCTGCTGGCCATAGAGGCGACGGTGCCGGTGGCGCGGGCGCTGCCCGCCGGGGCGACGGCTGCGCCGGACGACTCGACGGCGCGAGGCGACTCGGCGGCGCGCGACGGCCTGAAGACGCCGGACGCCGCCGGGGGCGGGACGCCGGAGGGGACGGACGTACGGGACTCCGAGGGCGCGACCGGCACGGCCGCCACCGGACCGGAGCAGGACGCCACGGCGGAACCGGCGCTGCCCCCGGTGTTCTCCGCGGAGGGATCCGCGCTCTTCCTGCGGGCCGACTCGGCGCTGACGCGACTGGTCAAGGACGACCTCGGCACGGCGGTGGAGGACGCCGGGCCGGAGGACGACGCCACGGAGGCCGCCGCATCGACGCAGAGCAGGGGCAGCGGGGACACGGAGGACGCGGAGCGGGACGGCCTCGCGCCGCAGGCGGTCACGGAGAACGGCGGCGAACCGGCCGTCGGGTCCCTGGAGCCGCCCGCCGCCGAGGCGGAGGGGGTCGCGGACGGGAAGAGCGCCGCGAAGGCGACGGCCGACACCCCGGACTCGATCGACGCCCAGGCTCCGGCCGACACCCCGGCCCCGGTCGACACTCCGGCCCCCGCCGACGCCCCCACGCAGTCCGCGCCTTCGGCGCTCTCCGCGCTCGCCGAGAGAAGGGCGAAGGTCCCCTCCGAACCCGTTCCCCCGAAGGGCGACGGCCCCGGCGACGGCGGCGGCAAGAAGGGCGGGTCCACGGAGGCCGGCACCGGACGGGCACGCTCCGGTGAGAAGGGCGAGGCGGCCAGGAAGCCCGCGGCGGTCGCGGGGCGGGAGCACGCGACCGCTCCGACCGCACAGCAGCTCCAGCCGGCCGTGGCCAAACCGGCCCACGGCACCGGCCACTTCACCGTGCCGACCGCCGTCGCCGTCGTACCGGCGGCCCCGCCGCGGCGCCCGGCCGCGGGGGGCGGTTTCGACTTCTTCGGCACCAAGAGGTCGGGGGAGACCCCGGCATCCGTGCGGAACGAGGACCTCGCGGGGGCCGTCGGCCAGGAGTCCCTCGCGATGCACAAGGGGGACTCCGAATCCGGCTTCAAGCCCGCGGACCCCGAGGCGCGCGCGGTCGGCCAGGTCATCGACCTGACGGCCCACGACGAGACGGAACAGATCGACATCCAGGGGCTGCGCACCGCGGCGTCCTGAGCACGGCCCGGATGAGGCCCGGATGAGTGAGGGGCGGCGGCACACCGAGTGCCGCCGCCCCTCACGTCGTTTCATGCCGTCCGGCCTGCACGGCCGTTCATGTCGCCTACGAGGCCATCCACCGGTCCGGCCGAGCGTCCCGTCGCCCCGTCCGTGACCGGTCCGCCTGCGCGTACAGCAGGGCCGCCGCCTCCTCCGCGTCCCGCAGCCGGGCCCTCACCGTCGTGTTGGCGCCGGTGTCCACCTCCACGTCGGCGACCTTCTTGAACCGCTGCCACGGCCCCTGCGTCAGCCGCACGCTCTGCACCTTCGCATGCGGGACGAGGGACAGGGTCCGGCGCAGCAGGCCGCGCCGCGCGGCGAAGACCGTGCCGGTGACGGCGAGTCCCTGCCCGCGCCACCACAGCGGCAGGCACCAGCGCGCGCGGCGCGGCGGCCGCGCGAGGGCCGCCGGGACCGTCACCCCGGGCAGCACCTGGGCGATCAGCGACTCGGCGAGGGGGCGGGGAGCGACCGGAACGAGCACCGAGTTGGCGGAGCCGCCACGTTCAGTTCCACCCGGACCCAGCCGCGCCGCCGCCACAGCAGCGGCTCCACGATCCGTACGGTCTGCACACGTCCCGGCGGCACCGTCTCGTGCGCCCGGTCGAGCAGCCCGTGGTCGATGCGGAGCCCGTCCGGCGACTTTCCGACCGTCCAGTCGTAGGCGCTGACGAACCGCCCCGCGCTCCGCGTGACCGCCCCGCCCACCAGCGGCAGCCCGGCCGCGAGCACCGACCAGACGCTGTGCGTGCCGAACCACACCAGCGTCGGCACGACGAGGGCACCGAGCAGTGAACCCCAGGTGGCGCCGATGAGCAGCAGGGAGACGGCGAGCATGCCCGGCGGCACGTGCAGCAGCCGCCGCACCGGTGCCTCGCCCACCTCGTGTGCCGTCTCGGGCGCGAAACCGGCCGCGCGCGCCAGGAGTTCGGCGCGCAAGGCGCGGGCCTCGTCCTCGCCCAGATAGGCGAGTTCGTCCTTCTTGTCGGTCCCTATGGCGTCGAGTTTCAGCTTGGCGACACCCGCGATCCGGGCCAGCAGCGGCTGGGTGACGTCGACGGCCTGCAGCCGGTCCAGGCGGATGTGCGCGGTGCGGCGGAACAACAGGCCCGTGCGGATGCGCAGTTCGGTGTCCGTCACCGCGAAGGAGGTGAACCGCCAGCTGAGAAAGCCGTACAGGGAGGCGGCCAGGACGAGGGCCGCGAGTGCGGCGAGGAGTGTGGTCGCGGTCACTCTGGCGAGCTGCTGCTGGACCTGGCCGGGGTCGTGCAGGGACCAGCCGGTGATCACGGTGACCGGCGCCCAGGCGCGTCGCAGCGGTGTGACCGGGTGCAGCCGCCGCTCGGCCGCCGCGCGCCGCTCCGCTATGCCGGGCGGGGCCTCGGGCGCGCTCACAGCCCCGCCGACCGGGCCTCGCCCAGCTCCGTCAGCCGGTCCCGCAGCCGCTCCGCCTCGGCCGGGGCGAGGCCCGGAATGGTGGCGTCCGTCGCCGCGGCCGCGGTGTGCAGCTGGACGCTCGCCAGCCCGAAGCGGCGTGCCACGGGCCCGGAGGTGACCTCGACGAGCTGCATCCGCCCGTACGGCACCACGGTCTGCGCGCGCCACAGCACGCCCCGGCTGATCAGCAGGTCGTCGGCGCGCTCGGCGTACCGCCAGGAGCGCCAGTTGCGGCCGAGCAGCACCCAGCCCCATCCCAGCGCGGCCAGCGGCAGCACGGCGAACAGGGCCCACGCGGGCCCCGCGAGCAGACCGAGGAGCAGCCCCATGACGAGGGCCGACAGCACCAGCCACACCACCAGCAACAACCGGCGCATCCGCAGCAGCCCGGGCGGCAGGCCTCGCCAGACCGGCTCGCCGCCCACCCCCGTCACCTCCGTGATCCCCGTTTCCATGCCGCAAGCGTACGTACGAGAGACTGTGTCCATGACTCCTACGACGGAGACCATGGTCGGGATCGGCGGTGCCGCGGAGAGCACCGACATGGTGCTCAACATCGGTCCGCAGCACCCCTCCACCCACGGTGTGCTGCGGCTCAGGCTCGTGCTGGACGGCGAGCGGATCAGGCACGCGGAGCCGGTCATCGGCTATATGCACCGGGGTGCGGAGAAGCTGTTCGAGGCGCGCGACTACCGCCAGATCATCATGCTCGCCAACCGCCATGACTGGCTCTCCGCCTTCTCGAACGAGCTGGGCGTGGTCCTCGCCGTGGAGCGGATGCTCGGCATGGAGGTCCCCGAGCGCGCGGTGTGGATGCGCACGCTCCTCGCGGAGCTGAACCGGGTCCTCAACCACCTGATGTTCCTCGGCTCCTACCCGCTGGAGCTGGGCGGCATCACGCCGGTGTTCTACGCCTTCCGGGAGCGCGAGGAACTCCAGAACGTCATGGAGGAGATCTCCGGCGGGCGTATGCACTACATGTTCAACCGGGTCGGGGGACTCAAGGAGGACCTCCCGGCCGGCTGGACGGCACGCGCGCGTACCACGGTGCGGGACGTGCGCTCCCGGATGGACCGGTTCGACGACCTGGTGCTCGGCAACGAGATCTTCCGGGGACGCACCCGGGGTGTGGGTGTCCTCGCACCCGGGACGGTGCACGCCTACGGCGTGAGCGGCCCCATCGCGCGCGCCTCCGGCGTGGACTTCGACCTGCGCCGGGACGAGCCGTACCTGGCCTACGGGGAACTCCAGGACACGCTGAAGGTGGTCACCCGGCAGGAGGGCGACTGCCTCGCCCGCTTCGAGTGCCTCCTGGAGCAGACGCACAACGCGCTCGACCTGGCCGACGCCTGCCTGGACCGGCTGGCCGAGCTGCCGCCCGGGCCGGTCAACCAGCGCCTGCCGAAGGTGCTCAAGGCACCCGAGGGCCACACCTACGCCTGGACCGAGAACCCGCTCGGCATCAACGGCTACTACCTGGTCAGCAAGGGCGAGAAGACCCCGTACCGGCTGAAGCTGCGCTCGGCCTCGTACAACAACATCCAGGCGCTGACCGAGCTGCTGCCGGGGACGCTGGTCGCCGACATGGTGGCGATCCTCGGGTCACTGTTCTTCGTGGTCGGGGACATCGACAAGTAGCCCCCCGAGCAAGGCCCCCGCGATCCCCACGGGCTGGAGCAGCCAGCCGAAGTCGCCGAGGCCGCCGGGCGCGCCGAGTTCGGCGGCGGCTCCGGCGTGCGCGAGGGCGCGTACGTAGGCCGCGGGGTCCGTGGACGCGAGCGTCAGCGGGGGGCGTGCGCCGGTGAGCCCGAGCGTGCGCAGGGCGGCGCGCTGGGTCAGCAGGCGCGCTCCGGGCAGGGCGCACGCGTCCAGCGCCACATGCGCGGTGATGTCGCAGGAGCCGTCCGGTACCGGGGCGACCTCCCGGCCCGCGCGGAACCCGGTGAGCGTCCCGAAGGGGGGCCGGGTGGCCGCGTGGTGGGCGTAGTCGACGGCGACGGCGAGTCCGCGGTCGACAGTGGCGACGGCCGCGGCCCAGGCGGTGTCCCTGGGCAGCCCGATCTCGGCGCGGCAGCCCTCGGCCGACAGCGGCCACCAGCGGCGGAGCCACTCCGCCTCCGCGCCGGTGACGGGCTCCCCGAGGCGCTCACCGCCGTCCTCGCGTACGAGGACCAGCCGGGGTACGCCGTCGGGGCCGGCCTCCGCGACCTCGACCGGCACGTTGTCCAGCCACTCGTTGGCGAACAGCACTCCCGTGATGCCCTGCGGGGGCTCGTCGAGCCACTCGACCCGGGGGTCGAGCCCCTCGGGCCGGCCGGCGATCTCCACGGCGTACGCGCGCGTGCGGGCGGCGACGTCCGGGGGCAGCGCGTCCAGGACACCGGCGACCAGCTCGCCCCGGCCGGCCGCCATGTCCACGAACGCCAGCTCGGCGGGGCTGCCCAGGGCCTCGTCGACCGCGCACAGCAGCCGGGCCACGGCGCCCGCGAAGAGCGGGGAGGCGTGCACGGACGTACGGAAGTGTCCCGCGGGTCCCTCGGGCCGCCGGTAGAACCCGTGCGCCCCGTACAGCGCCTCCTCGGCCGCCGCCCGCCAGCCCCGCCACTTGTCGTCCGTCTGCTGTCTCACGGGGTCAGGCTAGGCCGGGTGCGGGGAACGGGGAGGAGGCGTGGGGGCGGGGAGGAGGCGAGGGGCCGAGGGCGGAGCCGGCGCGTGCGCCCGGCGTGCGGCGTCCGTGCCCCGCGCGACCGGCCGCTCCGCACCACCCGCGGGCTCCTGTGGCTCCCGGGGTTCCTGCGGGTGCGTCCGGTGCGCCGTAGCCGTTCGGGATCATGGAGTATCCACCTTGCGGAGTACACGTGTCCGCCGCGGATCGGTCCTCCGGTTGACCCCTGCACACACAGCGCTTCCCTACGCTGGGTTACGTGCAGCGCCTCTATGACTTTCTCCGCAGGCACCCGATGTGGGTCGACGGCTTCTGGGCCGTCGTCCTGTTCGGGCTCTCCTGCGTGAACGTGACGAAGCTCAACGGGGCGCGGAGCTACCACGGATCGGTTTCCGCCGGGCTCGCGATCTCCGCCGTCCTGTGCGTGGTCGTCGCGCTGCGCCGTCGCATGCCCGAGAAGATGCTCGTGGTGGCCCTCGCGATGGGGCCGGCGCAGCTGGTCCTGGACCAGCAGCCGATGATCGCCGACTTCGCCATGCTGGTGATCATCTACACGGTCGCCGCGGACGGCGCCCGCTGGGCCTCCCGGACCGGCCTCGTCGCCGGACTGTGCGCCGGTCCCCTGGCCGTGATCCGCTGGCCGGACTTCCACTCGGGCCCGCTGGGCAACATCGCGGTCGCGGTCTTCCAGACCGTCCCCTTCGCCCTCGCCTGGGTGCTCGGGGACTCCCTGCGCACCCGCCGCGCCTACCTCGCCCAGTTGGAGGAGCGCGCCGCCCGGCTGGAGAAGGAGCGCGAGGCGCAGGCCAAGGTCGCGGTGGCCGCCGAGCGCGCCCGGATCGCGCGTGAGCTGCACGACGTGGTCGCGCACAACGTCTCGGTGATGGTGGTGCAGGCGGACGGCGCCGCGTACGTCCTCGACGCCGCCCCCGACCAGGCGAAGAAGGCCCTGGAGACGATCTCCGGAACCGGCCGCCAGGCCCTCGCCGAGATGCGCCGCCTGCTCGGCGTGCTGCGCACCGGCGAGCACAAGGAGGCCGGCGAGTATGTGCCGCAGCCCGACGTCGAGCAGATCGACGAACTGGTCGAGCAGTGCCGCAGCGCGGGCCTGCCCGTCGACTTCAAGGTGGAGGGCACCCCGCGCCCGCTCCCCAGCGGCGTGGAGCTGACGGCGTACCGCATCGTCCAGGAGGCGCTCACCAACACCCGCAAGCACGGGGGCCCCAATACGGGTGCGAGCGTGCGCCTGGTGTACTTCGACGACGGCCTCGGACTGCTCGTGGAGGACGACGGCAAGGGGGCCCCGCACGAGCTGTACGAGGACGGCGGGTTCGACGGCCAGGGCCACGGACTGATCGGCATGCGCGAGCGCGTCGGCATGGTGGGCGGCACCCTGGACGCCGGCCCCCGCCCCGGAGGAGGCTTCCGCATCAGCGCCCTGCTACCACTGAAACCGGCCCACTGACCCGTGCCCCGCGACCCGACCACCCCCGACGCGACACCCGCCCCGCGACACCGCCCAGCCCACGGACCGACGTCCGACCGGAGGACCCCCGCCATGCCGATCCGCGTGATGCTCGTCGACGACCAGGTGCTGCTGCGCACCGGGTTCCGGATGGTGCTCGCCGCCCAGCCGGACATGGAGGTCGTCGCGGAGGCGGGCGACGGGGTCGAGGCCCTCCAGGTGCTGCGCTCCACCGAGGTCGACGTGGTCCTCATGGACGTCCGTATGCCGAAGCTGGACGGCGTGGAGACCACGCGCCGCATCTGCGCGGAACCGGACGCCCCGAAGGTGCTCATCCTGACCACCTTCGACCTCGACGAGTACGCGTTCTCCGGGCTGAAGGCGGGTGCCTCCGGCTTCATGCTGAAGGACGTGCCGCCCGGCGAACTGCTCGCCGCCATCCGCTCCGTGCACAGCGGCGACGCCGTGGTCGCGCCCTCCACCACCCGTCGCCTCCTCGACCGGTTCGCGCCCATGCTGCCGGGCGCCGCCGAGCCCCGGCACAAGGAGCTGGAGCGGCTCACCGACCGCGAGCGCGAGGTCATGGTGCTGGTCGCGCAGGGGCTGTCCAACGGCGAGATCGCGGCCCGGCTCGTGCTGTCCGAGGCGACCGTCAAGACCCACGTCGGCCGCATCCTGACCAAGCTGGGTCTGCGGGACCGGGTCCAGGTGGTCGTCCTCGCCTACGAGACCGGTCTGGTACGGGCCCGCGGCCACGGTTGAGTCACGCTCGGCCTCCAGGCGGCCCGCGCCCACTAGGGTCTGCCCATGCTCCTGTGGATCAACGGCCCCTTCGGAGGCGGCAAGACACAGACCGCGCACGAGATCGCGCGGCGTCTGCCGGGCAGCGTCATCTGCGATCCGGAACACGCCGGCTTCGGACTGCGCCGCATGCTGCCACCCGACCTGCGCGGGGACTTCCAGGACCTGGCGTCCTGGCGGCAGGGCGTGGTCGAGGTCCTCGATCTGGCGCTGACCCGGCACGACGGCGTGGTGATCGTCCCCATGACGGTCACCGACCCGGACTACTTCGCGCAGACGGTGGGCCGGCTGCGTGAGCAGGGCCATGATGTCAGGCACTTCGCTCTCCTCGCCGAGCGCGAGACCGTGCTGGAACGGCTGCGGGAGCGCGGCTTCGGGCATCTCCTGAAGTACGTGGCCGGCAAGGACGCCCCGCTGCGCAGGGAGAGCTGGGCCGTCCAGAAGCTCGACGACTGCCTGGAGCGGCTGCGCGAGCCGGCGTTCGCCGAGCACCTGTGGACGGACCACTCCACGGTGCCCAAGACGGCGGACCGGATCGCCGTGCTCGCCGGGCTGACGCTCCGGCCCAACTCCGAGGGCGCCCTGCGGACCCGGCTGCGGCAGACGAGGATCGGGCTGAAGCACATGCGCTTCGACTGAGGACCGGGCTGACGCCGATGCGCTGCGACTGACGGCTGCCCGCAGCCCCCGCGGCCCCCGCGAGCGGCGGTCACCGGAGGATGCCCTCCAGGAAGTCGCTCCCCAGCCGGGCCACCGCGGTCACGTCCAGTTGGTGCAGGACGTACCGGCCGCGGCGCCGGGTCGTGAGCAGGCCCGCCTTCTTCAGGGCGCTCAGATGCCGGGATATCTCGGGCGCCGTCATGCCGTGGGCCTGGGCCAGCTCGCCCGTGGTGAACGCGCTGCGGGCGACGCTGCGGCAGATGCGCATACGCACCGGATGGGACAGGGCGGCCATCCGCAGGGTGAGCTGTTCCAGCGACGGGGGCGCCGCCATCTCCGGGGAGCCGACGGGGTAGTGCAGCACGGGCTGCCAGCCGTACCGGTGCAGCACCCTCAGGTGCGGCCAGCCCAGGCTGGTCGGGATGAGCAGCAGACCGCCGTCCCCCGTGGCCGTACGGCCTTCGCCGAGCTTGTCCACGGCGATCCGGGTCGCGGACTCGTCGAGCGTCACCGCCGGCGACACCGACGCCAGTGTCTCGGCCAGGCCCTTGTGCCGCAGGAGGTGCGTCTTGTGGCGGGCGTCCGCCGCGAGCTGATGGCGCAGCCGGGACCAGGTGTCCGCGAAGAACGCCGCGTCGCAGTCCTCCAGGAACTGCCGCAGCCAGGCCCGGGTGCGCGGCGGGTCGGCCAGCAGCCGCTCGCTGAACAGCAGGCTCTGCGGTCCGCGCGCGGCGGCCAGCTCCAGGGCGCGCCGACGGGACTCCGCGTCGGTGAGCGCGGCGGGGCCCGGCTCGCTGTACGACAGCGCGCAGGTGAACTCCAGCGCCGCGTCCACGAACTGCTCGTCGCTCAGCTTGTCCAGCAGGTCCAGTTCCTCGGCGAGGGTGGCGCGGGGGAGCGTGTTCCCGCCCCGCAGGCCCGCGTACGGCAGGAAGAGGTCCGAGAACGTCGTACGCCACAGGAAGTCGGCCTCGCACATCCGGTCGGCGAGATGCGGGTCCAGGTCGCAGGTCACGCCGGTCGTCCAACCCCGCAGCCTGGGGTGGTGGCCGGGCTCGGACAGCGCGTGCAGGGCCATCCCGAGCTCGGCCAGCGGGGAGGCCACGACGGCGATCTGCTCCTGCCGCAGCCCGGTGACGTCGATACGCACGCTCATGACCTCATGGTGCACCGCGCCACCGACAACGCGGCCGTCGGTTGACGGCTGTCGTCAATCGACGCGACGGGTGCGCCTCGCCGGACGCAGCCTGGGACGGCCGGGGCAGCCGCGGACCTCACGGATCCCTGTTCCCGCGTCTCCCTGTTCCCACGTCTCTGTGTTCCCACGTCCCGAAGGGGCCATGTCCCATGAGCGTCACCCAGCAGTACCTCCTCGACACCTACCGCGCCCGGCGGCTGGGCGAGCCCGCCCCGCCCGCCCCCGGCGCCCACGACTGGCCGCTGGTGCGCGAACTGGGCGACTACCTGGCGTTCCGCGCCGCCCTGGCAAAACGCCCGGCCCGCGGCCGGCTGCGGTGGGCACTGTCCCGCCTGGTCCGCGGCCCGCGCCCCAGCCGCTGACCGCCCTTCGCCCGCGGTGCCCTAACCGCGCGGAAGCGGGCCGCCCGGGTCCCCGGCGTCCGGCAGGCGCGCCACGAACTCCGTCACCGCCGCCTTCACGTCGTCCGCCGTCCACGCCAGCCCGTCGGCCCGTACGGAGACCTCGGTGAAGGCCAGGTCCGGGCCGCCGCGCTCCCAGGGGTTGGCGAACAGCAGGGTCCCCGTCTCCTCGCCCTGCCGGAACGCGGTCTCCGTGAGGACGTCGGCGTCGTACGGCAGCCAGAGCCGGAAGTCGTGGGTGTGCGGCTCGGCGGGGTGCACGCGTGTCCAGGGCAGCCCGGCCGCCGCGAACCCCTCGCGCAGCGCCGCGGCGACCACGCGCGCGTGGCGCACGTACTCCGGCAGCCGGGGCAGCTGCCGCTCCAGGCCGACGAGGGCCGAGAGCGCCGTCGGGAACTGCTGGAAGGCCATGCCGCCGTAGCGGTGGCGCCAGGCCTTGGCCTCCTCGACGAGCGTTCCGGGGCCGGCGAGCGCCGCGCCGCCGTACCCCTCGAGCGACTTGTAGAACGACACGTAGACACTGTCCGCGAGGCCCGCGATCTCCGTCAGCGAGCGGCCGAAGTGGACCGTGGTCTCCCACAGGCGCGCGCCGTCGAAGTGCACCACCGCGTCGCGCTCGCGCGCGGCCTCCACGACCTCCTCCAGCTCCTCGAAGGAGGGCAGGACGAAACCGGCGTCCCTGAGGGGCAGTTCGAGCAACAGCGCCCCGAAGGGCTCCGGGAAGTCACGCACCTCGTCGGCGGTCGGCAGCCGGGGCTCGCGCGTGATGTGCACCGGGCGCAACCCGCTGACCTCGCTGAACGCCTTCCGCTCATGCACTTCCGGATGGGCGAGGGGGTGCAGGGCGACCGTGGGGCTGCCGGTGCGGCCCGCCCAGCAGCGCAGGGCCACCTGCTGGGCCATCGTGCCGGTGGGGAAGAAGGCCGCGGCCTCGGTGCCGAGCAGTCCGGCGACCTTCTCCTCCAGGGCCTCGACGACCCCCGATCCGTACATGTCCGCGGACTCGTCGAGGTCGTACAGGTCCTGCACGCCGTCCAGCAGCGCCAGCCGCTCCCGGAGCGTGCCCAGGTACCCCGGACGCGCCAGAACGCGTTCCGCACGCCGCAGGACGCCGATCCGACGCTCGCGCCGCAGCCGCGGTGGCTCGTCGGGCGCGGGCGTCGGCGGCTCCGGTGCCTCCTCGCCGTGCGCCCGTGCCGGTTGCCGTTCCCGCGCCCCTTCGCCGCGCGCCCGCGTCGGTCGCCGCTCGTCCGCCTCCTCGCCGTGTGTCCGGGCGGGTCGCCGTTCCTGCGGTCCGGCCGCCGTCCGGCCGTCCCCTTCCGTCGTCCGCGCCATGCCGCCCTCGTCCCCCTCGGCCCTCGCCACCGTGTTCACGCCCTGGATGATGCCGTGCTCCCGCGCCGCCCGGTACCCGGTTTTCCCTGCCCTGCGGGCCCCCGAGACCTGCGGAACCCCGGGGCCTGTGGACGCCCGGCCACCCGGCGAACCGATCGCGTTAACATGACGAGAAATCGTCCGGTACCCAGAGCGGACTGGAACGGGAAGGCCACCGTCGAGTGAGTACATTCCAGCAACCAGACCCCAAGGACCGCCCCGCGCGGCTCACCGTGGGCGTGGTCGGAGCGGGCCGGGTCGGTCCGGCGCTCGCCGCGTCCCTGCACCTCGCCGGACACCGCCCGGTCGCGGTCTCCGGGGTGTCCGAGGCGTCCCGGCGGCGGGCGGCGCTGATGCTTCCTGACGTGCCGGTCGTCCCGCCCGCCGAGGTCCTGGACCGTGCCGACCTGGTCCTGCTGACCGTGCCCGACGACACCCTGCCGGGCTTGGTGCAGGGCCTCGTCGAGACCGGGGCGGTACGGCCGGGACAGCTGCTGGTGCACACCTCCGGGCGGTACGGCGCCCGCGTCCTCGACCCCGCCCTGCGCGCGGGAGCGCTGCCGCTCGCCCTGCACCCCGCGATGACCTTCACCGGCACCCCGGTGGACGTCCAGCGCCTGGCCGGCTGCTCCTTCGGGGTCACCGCGCCCGAGGAGCTGCGGCTGGCCGCCGAGGCGCTCGTGATCGAGATGGGCGGCGAGCCCGAGTGGATCGCCGAGGAGATGCGTCCGCTGTACCACGCGGCCCTCGCCCTCGGCGCGAACCACCTGGTCACCCTGGTCGCCGAGTCCATGGAGCTGCTGCGCACGGCGGGCGTCGGGGCTCCCGACCGCATGCTCGGCCCGCTGCTCGGCGCCGCCCTGGACAACGCCCTGCGCTCCGGCGACGCGGCCCTGACCGGCCCCGTCGCGCGCGGCGACGCGGGCACGGTCGCCGCGCACATCGCCGAGCTGCGCGAGCACGCTCCCCAGACCGTGCCCGGCTATCTGGCGATGGCCCGTGCGACCGCCGACCGGGCCCTCGCCCACGGACTGCTCAGGCCGGAGCTCGCCGAGAACCTCCTCGGGGTACTCGCCGACGGCACCCACCCACCGGAGCCGCGGAACCCCCGAAAGCCCCAAACCCCTGAGAACACTGCGAACCCTGAGAACCCTGCGAACCCTGAGAACCCTGAGAACGGGGAAGACCGATGAGCCGCCGCCCCTTCGAACTCGTTCCCACGGTGGACGACCTGCGGTATCTCCGGGACCACCACGCGGTGCCGGGGCGCACCGCCGTCGTGATGACCATGGGTGCCCTGCACGAGGGCCACGCCACCTTGGTCCGGGCGGCCCGCAAGCACGTCGGCGGCAAGGGCTTCGTGATCGTCACGGTCTTCGTCAACCCGCTGCAGTTCGGCGAGGGCGAGGACCTCGAGCGCTATCCGCGCACCCTGGACTCCGACCTCAAGGTCGCGGAACAGGCCGGGGCGGACGTCGTGTTCGCCCCCTCCGCGGACGAGGTCTACCCGGGCGGCGAGCCCCAGGTGCGGATGTCCGCGGGCCCGATGGGCGAGCGCCTCGAAGGGGCCTTTCGTCCCGGGCACTTCGACGGCATGCTCACGGTCGTCGCCAAGCTGTTGCACCTCACCCGCCCCGACGTGGCCCTGTTCGGGCAGAAGGACGCCCAGCAGCTCGCCCTGATCCGCCGGATGGTGCGCGACCTGAACTTCGGCGTGGAGATCGTCGGCGTGCCCACCGTGCGCGAGTCCGACGGGCTCGCCCTCTCCAGCCGCAACCGCTACCTCTCGCCCGCCGAGCGGCACACCGCGCTCGCCCTGTCCCGGGCCCTGTTCGCGGGACGCGACCGGCACGCCGCTCAGGAGGCGCTCCGCGCGCGTGCCCGTGAGGTGCCGGCCACGCGCGCGCGGGCCGAGGCCCTCAGCGCGATAGGCGAGTCGCGGGCCGCCGCCGACGCGCACGCCGTGTCGAAGGCCGCGCCCGGCGGTCCCGCGGCCGTCCGCGCCACCGCCCGGCTCGTGCTCGACGAGGCCGCCCACCTGGACCCGCCGCTGGTTCTGGACTACCTGGCCCTGGTCGATCCGTCGGACTTCACCGAGGTCCCCGACGACTACACCGGCGAGGCGGTCCTCGCCGTCGCCGCCCGGGTCGGGGCGACCCGGCTGATCGACAACATCCCCCTCTCCTTCGGAGCGCCCGAACCCGTCGACCCCCAGGGAGCCGCCTTGTGACCAGCACAGGCATACGACTGCACGCGCCCGCACCCGGCTGGTCGATCTCCGCGGACGTCGTCGTCGTCGGCTCCGGCGTCGCCGGTCTCACGGCGGCCCTGCGCTGCGAGGCCGCGGGCCTGCGGACGGTCGTCGTCACCAAGGCCCGTCTGGACGACGGTTCCACCCGCTGGGCGCAGGGCGGTATCGCGGCGGCCCTCGGCGAGGGCGACACCCCGGCGCAGCACCTTCAGGACACGTTGGTGGCGGGGGCGGGCCTGTGTGACGAGGAGGCGGTACGCATCCTGGTCACCGAGGGGCCCGACGCGGTACGCCGGCTCATCTCCACCGGAGCGCACTTCGACACCGACGACGAGGGCGGGATCGAACTCACCCGCGAGGGCGGCCACCACCGCCGCCGGATCGCGCACGCGGGCGGCGACGCGACCGGCGCCGAGATCTCCCGGGCGCTCGTCGACGCCGTACGCGCGCGTGGCCTGCGCACGATCGAGAACGCGCTGGTCCTGGATCTGCTGAACGACGCCGAGGGCCGTACCGCGGGCGTCAGCCTGCACGTCATGGGCGAGGGCCAGCACGACGGTGTGGGCGCCGTGCACGCGCCCGCCGTGGTCCTCGCCACCGGCGGCATGGGCCAGGTCTTCTCCGCGACCACCAACCCGTCGGTGTCCACCGGCGACGGCGTGGCGCTCGCCCTGCGGGCCGGCGCCGAGGTCAGTGATCTGGAGTTCGTGCAGTTCCACCCGACGGTGCTGTTCCTCGGTCCGGACGCGGAGGGCCAGCAGCCGCTGGTGTCCGAGGCGGTGCGCGGCGAGGGCGCCCACCTGGTGGACGCGGACGGGGTGCGCTTCATGGCCGGGCAGCACGAGCTGGCCGAACTGGCGCCCCGGGACATCGTCGCCAAGGGGATCATGCGCCGGATGCAGGAGCAGGACGCCGCGCACATGTTCCTCGACGCCCGCCACTTCGGCGCCGAGATGTGGGAGCACCGCTTCCCGACGATCCTGGCCGCCTGCCGCGCCCACGGCATCGACCCGGTCACCGAGCCCGTCCCGGTCGCCCCGGCGGCGCACTACGCCTCCGGCGGCGTGCGCACCGACTCCCACGGCCGGACGACCGTGCCGGGCCTGTACGCGTGCGGCGAGGTCGCCTGCACGGGTGTGCACGGAGCCAACCGGCTCGCCTCGAACTCGCTGCTGGAGGGTCTGGTCTACGCCGAGCGCATCGCCGCCGACATCGCACGGGGGCGGACGGAGGACGGCCTGCACGCGCGCGTGCCCGAACCCGTCCCGTGTCCCGAGCGGCCCGCGCGCCCGCTGCTCGCCCCGGAGGACCGGTTCACGATCCAGCGCATCATGACGGAGGGCGCCGGGGTGCTCAGGTCCGCCACCTCCCTGAAGAAGGCCGCGGACCGGCTCCAGCGGCTGCACGGCGACGCGTGCGACGCCCTCGACGAGAACGGCAAGACCTCCGAGCCCGGCGTGGACACCTGGGAGACCACCAACCTCCTGTGCGTGGCCCGGGTCCTGGTCGCCGCGGCCCTCCTGCGCGAGGAGACGCGCGGCTGCCACTGGCGCGAGGACCACGCCGGCCGCGACGACACCGCCTGGCGCCGCCACATCGTCGTACGGCTGAATCCGGACCGGACGCTGGCCCTACGCGCCACCGACACCGCAGACTTCCCCCCGACCCTCCCCGAGTCTCCCGGCGCCGCCCGCGCCGGAAGGACCGTCCCGCAGCACCGTCCTCAGGAGCAGTGACAGAAGTGAGCACCCCCGACCTTCCCCTCGCCCCGACCGGTGGCTGCGGCGACGGCTGCGCCTGCGGCGCGGGCGCCGACGAGGGGTACGAAGAGTACGCAGAGTGCGGGCTCGACCCGGCACTCGCCGAGCTCCTGGCCGACGCCGGGCTCGACCCGGTGGAGGTCGAGGACATCGCCAATGTGGCCATCCAGGAGGACCTGGACCACGGCGTGGACGTGACGACGGTGGCGACGATCCCCGAGGAGGCGGTCGCGACCGGCGACTTCACCGCGCGCGAGGCCGGGGTGGTGGCGGGGCTGCGGGTCGCCGAGGCGGTCATCTCGGTGGTCAGCACGGACGAGTTCGAGGTCGAGCGCCATGTGGACGACGGCGACCGGGTGGAGGCCGGCCAGAAGCTCCTGACCGTCACCACCCGCACCCGTGACCTGCTCACCGCCGAGCGCAGCGCGCTGAACATCCTGTGCCGTCTGTCGGGCATCGCGACCGCCACCCGCGCGTGGGCGGACGCCCTGGACGGCACCAAGGCGCGCGTACGGGACACCCGCAAGACGACGCCGGGCCTGCGCGCCCTGGAGAAGTTCGCGGTCCGCTGCGGCGGCGGCATGAACCACCGGATGTCCCTGTCGGACGCGGCGCTGGTGAAGGACAACCACGTTGTGGCGGCCGGCGGTGTCGCCCAGGCGTTCGAGGCGGTCCGCGAGATGTTCCCGGACGTCCCGATCGAGGTCGAGGTCGACACCCTGCACCAACTGCGCGAGGTGGTGGACGCGGGCGCGGACCTGATCCTCCTGGACAACTTCACGCCGGGTGAGTGCGAGGAGGCGGTCGCGATCGTCGGCGGCCGCGCCCTGCTGGAGGCCTCGGGCCGGCTGACCCTGCAGAACGCGAAGGCGTACGCGGACACGGGCGTCGACTTCCTGGCGGTCGGAGCGCTGACGCACTCCTCCCCGATCCTGGACATCGGCCTGGACCTGCGAGCGGCGGAGTAGGTAGAGCCATGCTGCTGACCATCGACGTAGGCAACACGCACACCGTCCTCGGCCTGTTCGACGGCGAGGACATCGTCGAGCACTGGCGGATCTCCACGGACGCGCGCCGTACGGCGGACGAACTGGCGGTGCTGCTCCAGGGCCTGATGGGCATGCACCCGCTGCTCGGCGAGGAGCTGGGCGACGGCATCGACGGCATCTCGATCTGCGCGACCGTGCCGTCGGTGCTGCACGAACTGCGCGAGGTCACGCGGCGCTACTACGGCGACGTGCCCGCGGTGCTCGTGGAGCCGGGGGTGAAGACGGGCGTGCCGATCCTCACCGACAACCCCAAGGAGGTCGGCGCGGACCGCATCATCAACGCGGTCGCCGCGGTCGAGCTGTACGGGGGCCCCGCGATCGTCGTGGACTTCGGCACGGCGACGACGTTCGACGCGGTGAGCGCCCGCGGGGAGTACGTGGGCGGCGTCATCGCGCCGGGTATCGAGATCTCGGTGGAGGCGCTGGGCGTCAAGGGCGCGCAGCTGCGGAAGATCGAGGTGGCGCGGCCGCGGAGCGTGATCGGCAAGAACACGGTCGAGGCGATGCAATCGGGCATCGTCTACGGCTTCGCGGGCCAGGTCGACGGGGTCGTGCACCGGATGGCCCGCGAGCTGTCGGCCGACCCGGACGACGTCACGGTCATCGCGACGGGCGGCCTCGCCCCGATGGTCCTCGGCGAGTCCGCGGTGATCGACGAGCATGAGCCGTGGCTGACCCTGGTCGGCCTGCGGCTGGTGTACGACCGGAACGTGTCCCGCATGTGAGGCCCGGCGAAGCACCCGCGCGCCGCCCCCACCTGAGGGAACCCGGAGGCGACACGGACTCCTGAGCGGCCCGTTTTGTCCGATTAGCGGTAGCGTCACCGCATGCCCACGCCATACGGATCCCGCGGCGGCCTGGCCTTCGGTGCGGAGGAGCTGCGCGTGCTCCGCCGGGCCCTCGCCCTCGCCCTCCCTTCCCGCACCGCGTCCGCCGAGGACGTCCAGGACTGCCTCCGCCTCGCCGAGTCCGTCGACGAGGCGGTGCGGGAGGGCGCCCGTCTGCGGGCCTTCCTGCTGGCCGACCTCGTCCGCTACCGCGCCGCCCTCCCCGGCGCCGCAGGCGGCTACCTCGCCCTCCTGGAGGACGCCCTGCGGGCCGGCTACCGTCCGGTTCCGGACGATCTCGCCGCCCTGCGCACCCTGTGCGGCACCCCGGCCGCCGCCCTCCTCGACCGCTGCCGCGCCCTCGCCGAACGCGACCCGCGTGCCCGCCCCGCCGCTTCCCGCGGTGTCACGGTCCCCGCCTCCCGGGCCCGGCTCACGGCCCTCCCGGGCGGCCGCGCCGACGCCGAGGACCCGGCCGAGAAGCCCGCCCGCAAACCCGGCGACAAACCGGCGGACCGGCCGGACCGGCCCGAGAAGCCGGGGCCGCGCCCCGAGCCGCAGTCCCCGCGCCCGCAGCGCCCCATCCCCACCCCCGGGGAGGTCTTCCCGCCCAAGCGCAAGCCCGGGCCCCCGCACGCGCGGCAGCGGCTCGCCGTGGGCTGACTCCGGCGCCGTACCTCTCGCACCCCCTCGTACCCCTCGCACCCGTCCCTGTCCGGTAGGGCCCACCCGCGGGATCCATCGGACAGGGCCTGGCTACTCTGGACACATGGACTACGTCTCCGCGCTCGTGCCCCCGGTCGTCATGGCCGTGTTCTTCATCGGGCTCATCAGGGTGATCGTGAAGACTCAGGGCGGCGCCAACAAGGCCAAGGAGGACGCGGCCGTGGACGCGGTGCTCGCGCACGCGGAAAGCGCCCCCCGGGCCTCCCGGGACACCGAGGGCTGACCGGACCGGCTCGCCCCCCACCGGCCGGGTCCGCACCGGCCGGGTCCGCGGCGCACCGTCCGGCGCATGACTCCGCCCGCTTTCCGAGTCGTACGCCCTTTTTGTCGGAATTCGCGATGTAAGCGCCTGTTCGACGGGCCATGGGTGGCATCTCCCACTATTGTGCTGAACGTGCCTCGCCCCTTGGGAGAACTCGAAGACGCGGTCATGACGCGGGTGTGGAAGTGGAACCGCCCGGTGACCGTTCGAGAAGTCCTGGAAGACCTTCAACAGGAACGGTCCATCGCGTACACCACGGTGATGACCGTGCTGGACAATCTTCATCAGAAGGGCTGGGTCCGCCGCGAGGCGGAAGGCCGGGCCTATCGATATGAGGCCGTCTCCACCCGTGCCGCCTACGCGGCCGCGCTGATGAACGACGCCTGGTCGCAGAGCGACAACCCGGCCGCCGCACTCGTCGCCTTCTTCGGGATGATGAGCGACGAACAGCGGCAGGCACTGAGAGATGCCATGCGCATCGTGCAGGGCCCGGCAAGTGTCCCGGAGCCCGAAGACACCGAAACGGCGCCCGCCGCGCAAGCCGCAGGCACCGAAACGGCGCCCGGCGAGGATGCCGCAGGTAACGAAACGGCGCCCGCCGCGGAAGCCGAATCCCCCGAATCCGCGCAGCCCTCCGATCGACCGGCCGGGAGCGCCGGCGACAAGCCCGGCGGAACCGCGGGGGAGAACCCCGCCGAGATGCGGGACCGGAAGAACCCCGCCTCGGACGGGAGCGGTACCGGGCGATAGCGTCCGCTCATGCCAGCAGAGAGCCCCACCGCAAAAGCCCTCACCGTCCGGCGGGCCCGCACGGCCGATGTCCCGGCGGTGCGCCGTCTCCTCGACGCCTACGTCCGGCGCGGCATCCTGCTCGACAAAGCGACGGTCACGCTTTACGAGGACATCCAGGAGTTCTGGGTGGCGGAACGCGACGACAACGGCGAGGTCGTCGGCTGCGGAGCCCTGCACGTCATGTGGGAAGACCTCGCGGAAGTGCGCACTCTCGCGGTGAAGCCCGAGGCCACGGGCCTCGGCGTCGGGCACCAGTTGCTGGAGAAGTTGCTCCAGACCGCCCGCTGGCTCGGCGTTCGCCGCGTTTTCTGTCTGACCTTCGAAGTGGAGTTCTTCGGGAAGCACGGCTTCGTCGAGATCGGCGAGACGCCGGTCGGCACCGATGTCTACGCGGAGCTGTTGCGTTCCTATGACGAGGGCGTGGCGGAGTTCCTCGGTCTCGAACGAGTGAAACCGAACACCTTGGGCAACAGCCGGATGCTTCTGCATCTGTGATCGTCAAGGGATCGCCGCGGACTATTCGGCCCCGCTTCAGCCGACCCCCGTTGCCCAGGTTCCCTATGTCCGAAACGCGTATGTTTCCGGGCCGCCCACCACACGTTGACCTCTCCCGAGGGTTTGTGTTTTTCCGGCAAAAGCGGTTTGCTTTCCGACGTACTGCAGTACTGCATATAACAGGGGACGCGAAACAAGCGGCGCAGGCCGCACTCCCTCGGCCCTGAAGTTATCGATGAAAGGAAATCCGGTGGCACAGAAGGTTCAGGTCCTTCTTGTCGACGACCTCGACGGTGGCGAGGCGGACGAGACCGTCACGTTCGCGCTGGACGGCAAGACGTACGAAATCGATCTCACGACCTCCAACGCGGACAAGCTCCGTGGCCTTCTCGACCCTTACGTGAAGGGTGGTCGTCGTACCGGCGGCCGTGCGGCGGGCGGACGCGGAAGGGCCCGCGTGGCCGCTTCCGGCGGTAGCCAGGACACCGCGCAGATTCGCGCCTGGGCGAAGGAGAACGGTCTCGAGGTCAACGACCGCGGCCGTGTTCCGGCGACCATCCGCGAGGCCTACGAGAAGGCCAACGCCTGAGCGCACGCGCGGCGCAGCCGGACCCGGTGGCACTGCGTTGCCATCGTGTCGACCAGCCGCACCAGATCGGGGGCGCCCCCAACGCCCCCCATGGCCGACAGGGTCGGCAGCAGCAGTTCGACTTCGCTTCCCGGCTCGGGGGGCCGCAGCCAGACGGCGGCCCCCCGTGAGCGGATCCGGTCGTCCGGGGGAAGCGGCCGCATCGTGCCGACCGAGTCCGGGCGGGCGACGGCCCGGGCCGGGGAGCCGGTGTCCGGGAAGCCGGCGGCGGGGGCCCGTCCCGGTGGCGACGGCGCCTCGATGTGCCCGCCCGCCCCGATGGCGGTGAGATCCACGGCCAGGGAGCCCCACTCCAGCCAGTCGAGCAGCCCCGGCAGCTCATCCGCGCTGCCCGCGGCCGCCAGCAGCCGCATCCGGTCCCCGTGGACCGCCACGGGGGACGTGGGACCCAGATGCCGCAGCGCGGCCCACCCGGCCGCCGCGGGAACCTCCAGGACGTCGAATCGCACGCCCGTGACCAGCCGCAACGGCTCCCCTGGAACGGTGGCCCAGCCCAGCCCGTCCTCGTACCAGCGGCGCACCGAGCCATCCGGGTCGCGCGGTCGGCGGGGGAGGGGCACCGTGGAAACCAGGGGCACTGTGTGGACCATGCCCGTAGCAACAGCCCGAATGGACCCCGAGTTACGCTGGGTGGTGAAGTGACTGCACAGAGTGACGAGAGCGAGGGTGTGCGGGGGTGTTCGGCGGCGCAAGGATGTTCGCCCGTAGCGGAGGGAACCGGTGCGCGCGGCATGGAGTGTCCGTGCGTACGGGTAAGACATCCCTAGTGGGAGGGGGCGACACGCAGAACGGGTCCGCCCCACGTTCGCCATAGGCGTACTGGCGCGTGGGGTATATGCCTGGCCTGCGGGAACATCGTCTCGCACCATCGGGTTGGAGCAGATGTCGGCGTTCGGGGTCAGGAGGCCAAGGACGGTGTCGGCAGTTGGAATGAGCGGTCCCCGCTTGCGGGACTAAGCTGCGGAAGGACAGGGAGGGGAGCGTCCCCTTACTGCCTGACCGCTCTGAGGAGCGATTAACGATGTTCGAGAGGTTCACCGACCGCGCGCGGCGGGTTGTCGTCCTGGCTCAGGAAGAAGCCCGGATGCTCAACCACAACTACATCGGCACCGAGCACATCCTCCTGGGCCTGATCCACGAGGGTGAGGGTGTCGCCGCTAAGGCCCTGGAGAGCCTCGGGATTTCGCTCGAGGCGGTCCGCCAGCAGGTGGAGGAGATCATCGGCCAGGGCCAGCAGGCCCCCTCCGGCCACATCCCCTTCACCCCCCGTGCCAAGAAGGTCCTGGAGCTGTCGCTCCGCGAGGCCCTTCAGCTGGGCCACAACTACATCGGCACGGAGCACATCCTGCTCGGCCTGATCCGTGAGGGCGAGGGCGTCGCCGCCCAGGTCCTGGTCAAGCTGGGCGCAGACCTCAACCGTGTCCGTCAGCAGGTCATCCAGCTGCTGTCGGGCTACCAGGGCAAGGAGACCGCCACCGCCGGCGGCCCGGCCGAGGGCACGCCCTCGACCTCCCTCGTCCTGGACCAGTTCGGCCGGAACCTCACCCAGGCCGCTCGTGAGTCCAAGCTCGACCCGGTCATCGGGCGCGAGAAGGAGATCGAGCGGGTCATGCAGGTGCTGTCCCGCCGGACCAAGAACAACCCGGTCCTCATCGGCGAGCCCGGCGTCGGCAAGACGGCGGTCGTCGAGGGCCTGGCGCAGGCCATCGTCAAGGGCGAGGTGCCCGAGACCCTCAAGGACAAGCACCTCTACACCCTCGACCTGGGCGCGCTGGTCGCCGGTTCCCGCTACCGCGGTGACTTCGAGGAGCGCCTGAAGAAGGTGCTCAAGGAGATCCGCACCCGCGGCGACATCATCCTGTTCATCGACGAGCTGCACACGCTGGTCGGTGCGGGTGCCGCCGAGGGCGCCATCGACGCGGCTTCCATCCTGAAGCCGATGCTGGCCCGCGGTGAGCTGCAGACCATCGGCGCGACCACGCTCGACGAGTACCGCAAGCACCTGGAGAAGGACGCGGCCCTGGAGCGCCGCTTCCAGCCCATCCAGGTCGCGGAGCCGTCCCTGCCGCACACCATCGAGATCCTCAAGGGTCTGCGTGACCGTTACGAGGCGCACCACCGCGTCTCCATCACGGACGAGGCCCTGGTCCAGGCCGCCACCCTGGCCGACCGCTACATCTCGGACCGCTTCCTGCCGGACAAGGCGATCGACCTGATCGACGAGGCGGGTTCCCGGATGCGCATCCGCCGGATGACCGCTCCGCCGGACCTGCGCGAGTTCGACGAGAAGATCGCGGCCGTCCGCCGGGACAAGGAGTCCGCGATCGACTCCCAGGACTTCGAGAAGGCGGCTTCCCTCCGTGACAAGGAGAAGCAGCTGCTCGCCGCGAAGGCCAAGCGGGAGAAGGAGTGGAAGGCCGGCGACATGGACGTCGTCGCCGAGGTCGACGGCGAGCTGATCGCCGAGGTCCTGGCCACCGCCACGGGCATCCCGGTGTTCAAGCTCACCGAGGAGGAGTCCAGCCGGCTGCTCCGCATGGAGGACGAGCTCCACAAGCGGGTCATCGGCCAGGTGGACGCCGTCAAGGCGCTCTCGAAGGCGATCCGCCGTACGCGTGCGGGTCTGAAGGACCCCAAGCGTCCGGGTGGTTCGTTCATCTTCGCGGGCCCGTCCGGTGTCGGTAAGACCGAGCTGTCCAAGGCGCTCGCCGAGTTCCTGTTCGGCGACGAGGACGCGCTGATCTCCCTCGACATGTCGGAGTTCAGCGAGAAGCACACGGTGTCGCGTCTCTTCGGTTCGCCCCCCGGATACGTGGGCTACGAGGAGGGCGGCCAGCTCACGGAGAAGGTGCGCCGCAAGCCGTTCTCGGTCGTCCTCTTCGACGAGGTCGAGAAGGCCCACCCGGACATCTTCAACTCGCTGCTGCAGATCCTGGAGGACGGTCGTCTGACCGACTCCCAGGGCCGGGTCGTGGACTTCAAGAACACGGTCATCATCATGACGACCAACCTCGGCACCCGGGACATCTCCAAGGGCTTCAACCTGGGCTTCGCCGCCGCCGGCGACACGAAGACCAACTACGAGCGCATGAAGAACAAGGTGTCGGACGAGCTGAAGCAGCACTTCCGGCCGGAGTTCCTCAACCGCGTCGACGACGTGGTCGTCTTCCCGCAGCTGACGCAGGACGACATCCTGGCGATCGTCGACCTGATGATCGGCAAGGTCGACGAGCGGCTCAAGGACCGGGACATGGGCATCGAGCTCGCCCAGTCCGCGAAGGAGCTGCTCGCGAAGAAGGGCTACGACCCCGTGCTGGGCGCCCGGCCGCTGCGCCGCACGATCCAGCGCGAGATCGAGGACACGCTGTCCGAGAAGATCCTCTTCGGAGAGCTGCGTCCGGGCCACATCGTGGTCGTCGACACGGAGGGCGAGGGCGAGAACCAGACCTTCACCTTCCGCGGTGAGGAGAAGTCGGCACTGCCGGACGTCCCGCCGATCGAGCAGGCGGCCGGTGGCGGTCCGAACCTGAGCAAGGAGGCGTAACCCCCCGCGGGTTTCACCAAGGGGCTGCCCCGGGACCTCGGTCCCGGGGCAGCCCCTTTTTGCTGCGGGCGAGGCAAAGCCCGGCTTCTCCAGGAACCGGAATTGGCTTTTCCGCCGCCGGGCCCGGGCCGCTTGGGCGGTGACATGGCACACAGGGGGCGTGGGCGGTACTACGCGACCTAGCAGAAGAGCGTTTTCGACAAAAAGGACATTTAGGCTCGGAGTTGCGAGGAGGGGGCTACGTATGAATGACGTCCTATGTGGCGCTTTCGCCCCGCCTTCTCGATGAACATCCCTTATGTCAAGAGATCAGAACTCCTGCCTGGTATGTACGAGGAATCGTCGTAGTGCACGGGTTTTGGGGGCGCCGGGGCGTGCTTGTACCAAGGAATGGCCAAGTCCCCGACGTCGCGAGGTTCCCATGCCCCTGTGTGCCTTCTCCCCGTCCCGTACGTCACGGCTCCGCGCCCGTTCGGCCGTACTGGCCGCCGGTGCGGGAATCTCGGCCGTGCTGGGGGCCGGGGTCGCGACCGCCGCCGATGGCGGCGCCGCGCCGAGCGCGCTCGCCTGGGTCAGCCCGGTGAAGCAGTACGGGCTCACCGCGGGCTTCAGCCAGGCCGGGGGGATGTGGCGGGCCGGTCACTCCGGCCAGGACTTCGCGGTGCCGAGCGGCACCCCGGTCGTCGCCGTGCACGGCGGCACCGTGGTCAAGGCCGGCGGCAACGGGGCCGGCGACGGGCCCGCGTACGGCAAGGCCGTCGTCCTCAGACATGCCGACGGCACGTACTCCCAGTACGCCCATCTCTCGCGGATCGATGTGCGGCCCGGCCGGCGAGTGGCGACCGGGCAGCGCATCGGGCTCGCCGGCAGCACCGGCAACTCCAGCGGGCCCCATCTGCACTTCGAGATCCGTACGACCCCGCACTACGGATCCGCCGTGAACCCCCTCGCCTTCCTGCGTGCCAGGGGCGTGGCGGTCTGAGGCAGGTGGACCGCCGGGACACCTGTACGGCGGTGAAGGACCGGGATGCCCGTACGGGCGGTGGGCGGCCGGAGTGCCCTACGGCGATGAACGGCCGGAGTCGCCCCTACGGCGCCCCGGGGCCGCGTCGCTACGACGCCTGAGGGTCCGCGTGCGCCTGGGTCACCAGGTCGACGGCGACCTCCAGGACCGCCTTGCGCTTGTCCTCCGGGTCGCCCTCGACCTCCTGGAGGACGAACATCCCGGCGTGCAACGTGAACAGCGCGCTGATGCAGCGGACCTGGTCGGTCAGGGAGGCGTCCGGGTCCCGGATGATGTCCCGCATCTGGAGCATCCGGTCCTTGAACTGGTTGCCGATGCTCAGCTCGCGGATCGTGGCCTGGTTCTCCTGCATGAAGCGGAACAGCGGGGCCGCGTCGACCAGCGCCTCGCTGTAGCGGCGCAGCACCTCCCGCTTGGTCCGGAGGCTGTGCGGCTGCGCCTTGCCCCACTCGATCAGCTCGTCCATCGGGCGGGACAGGTCCTCGAAGATGCTGACCAGGATCTCTTCCTTGGTCTTGAAGTGGTAGTAGAGGGCCGCCTTGGTGACCTCCAGGCGCTCGGCGATCTCCCGCAGCGAGGTCTTCTCGTAGCCCTGCTCGGCGAAGAGTTCGAGCGCCACGTCCTGGATCCGCTGGCGGGTGTCCCCCCGCCGCTGACGCTTGGTTCCGGCCATGGTCGTGCTGCCCATCCTCGTACTCCTCGGACTCCGGATACCTGCTTACCGCCCGACAGGCAGGCCCGCCAAACTTACTTGACGACCGGCTAGTTCCGGGGCTACCTTCCCTCAGTGTAGTCAACTAGCCGGGCGGCAAGTAAGTAGCCGGGTGGCCCGCAATATCTTTGGGGAGTGGGGAGCATGGCGGACAACACGGCACCGCCCGAGACCGAGAAGCAGCCACGGAGCGTGCGCGTCGTCCTGCTGGCGCTGATGGTCACGATGATGCTGGCGATGCTCGACAACATGATCGTGGGCACCGCGATGCCGACGATCGTGGGCGAGCTCGGCGGACTGGAACATCTGTCCTGGGTGGTGACCGGGTACACGCTCGCGACCGCCGCCTCCACCCCGCTGTGGGGCAAGATCGGCGACATGTACGGGCGCAAGGGCGCCTTCATGAGCTCGATCGTGCTCTTCCTGATCGGTTCGGCGCTCAGCGGCATGGCGCAGAACATGGGCCAGCTCATCGGCTTCCGCGCCGTGCAGGGCCTCGGCGCCGGCGGCCTCATGGTCGGCGTCATGGCCATCATCGGCGATCTGATCCCGCCGCGGGAGCGCGGCAAGTACCAGGGCATGATGGCCGGCGTCATGGCGCTCGCGATGATCGGCGGCCCGCTGGTCGGCGGCACGATCACCGACCACTGGGGCTGGCGCTGGGCCTTCTACATCAACCTGCCGCTCGGCATCGTCGCCCTGGCCGCCATCAGCGCCGTCCTGCATCTGCCCAGGAAGCGCGCCAAGGAGCGCATCGACTACCTCGGGGCCGCCCTGCTCACCGTCGGTATCACCTCGATCGTGCTGGTCACCACCTGGGGCGGGAGCGAGTACGCCTGGACCTCCGCGCGGATCATGGAGCTGATCGGCATCGGCGTCGCCGCGCTCGTCGGGTTCGTGTTCTGGCAGACCAAGGCCGCCGAGCCGGTCGTGCCCCTGCACATCTTCCGCAGCCGCAACTTCACGCTGATGTCGGTGATCGGGTTCATCACCGGGTTCGTGATGTTCGGTGCGACGCTGTTCCTGCCGCTGTACCAGCAGGCGGTGCAGGGCGCGTCCGCGACCAACTCCGGGCTGCTGCTCCTGCCGATGCTCGGCGCGATGCTCGTCGTGTCGATGATCGCGGGCCGAGTCACCACCAACAGCGGCCGCTACAAGGTCTTCCCGCTGGTCGGCAGTGTGCTGATGATCGTCGGCCTGTTTCTGCTGGCCCAGATGGGCACGGGCACGAGCCGCTTCACCTCGGGCGTGTACATGGCCGTGGTGGGCGCCGGGATGGGCTGCCTGATGCAGATCACCATGCTGGTGGCGCAGAACAGCGTGGAGATGAGGGACATGGGCGTCGCGTCCTCGTCCACCACCCTGTTCCGTACGCTCGGCTCCTCCTTCGGCGTCGCGATCATGGGCGCGCTGTTCAACAACCGGGTGAAGGACGTGATGGCCCAGCGGGCGGGCGCCCTCGGTTCGAAGCTCACCGAGCAGTCTCCCCAACTGGACGCGAAGAGCCTGGAGAAGCTGCCGGCGGCGGCCCGGGAGGCGTACCAGTACGCGGTGTCGGCGGGCACCCACTCAGCCTTCCTGCTGGGCGCGGTGGTGGCCGTGGTGGCGCTGGTGGCCGCGGTCTTCGTGAAGGAGGTCCCGCTGCGCGGCGCCGGACCGGACAAGCGGGCCGGGGACGCCGCGCAGGTGCAGCCGACGGTGGCAGAGGCCGTCTGACGCACGTCCCCGGCCTCGAACGCCCCTGGAGCCGGCCGCTCCGGGGGCGTTCGCCGCTCCGGGCGCGGCAAGAGCGACTCAGCCGGCGGACCGCGGCAGCATCGGGAAGCTCCCCGTGTTCGTCGGCGCGTGCTCCGGCAGCCACAGCACCGCCACCGCCCCCTCGGCCGGCACCTGCTCCGGCGCACCGGCCGGCCGTACGTTGCGGAACGTCAGGCGCGCGCCCAGCACCCGCGCCTGGCCCGCCGCGATCGTCAGACCCAGGCCGTGCCCCTGCCCCGAGCGGTCCGAGCTGCCCGTACGGAAGCGGCTCGGCCCCTCGGCCAGCAGTTCCTCAGGGAAGCCGGGCCCGTGGTCCCGTACGCGGATCACACGGCCCTCGACCGACACCTCGATCGGCGGCTTGCCGTGCCGGGCCGCGTTCGTCAGCAGGTTGAGCAGCACGCGCTCCAGACGGCGCGGATCCGTGGTGACCTCCGACTCGTGGATCACCCGGACCTCGATACCGGAGTCCTTCGCGGCCACCCGCCGGGTGATGAACTCGCCGAGCACGATGTCCTGGAGCTCCGCCCGCTCGGAGGCGCTGTCCAGACGCGCGACCTCCAGGACGTCCTCCACCAGCGTGCGCATGGCCTGCGCGCGGTCCAGCACCAGTTCCGTGGGCCGCCCGGGCGGGAGCAGCTCCGCCGCCGTGAGCAGGCCGGTGACCGGGGTGCGCAACTCGTGCGCGATGTCCGCGGTCACCCGGCGCTCCGCCTCCAGGCGCTGTCGCAGCGCGTCCGCCATCGCGTCCACCGCGCGCGCGAGGTCGTCGGTCTCGTCGCGCACCACACCGCCGATCTCCTTCCGGACGCGGACGTCGGTCTCGCCCCTGGCGACCCGGTTCGCCGCGGCCGCCGCCTTGCGCAGGCGCCGGGACAACTGACCGCCGATCAGCACGCCGAGCGCCGAGCCGCCGAGGACCACGGCGATCGAACCGATGATCAGGGCCTGGTCGAGGTCCTTCATCACATCGGCGCTGCGGTCGGTGAAAGGGGTGTGCAGGGACAGCACCCGGCCGTCCTTGAGCGGTACGGCCGCCCAGATGTCCGGCACGCCGTGCGCGCCCTCGGAGACATAGGTGGCCCGCCGGCCCTCCTGGACCTTCTGGAGCAGATCCCGGGGGATGGCCGGGTCGTCGACCTTGACGCCGAAGGTCTGGGTGCGCCCGGACTCGTACATCCGCTGGGCCACCTGGAGCCGCTCGATGGCGAGGTCACGCGAGTTGTCGAGCATGGAGACCTGCGCCGCGTTGTGCACGACCAGGCTCAGCGCGATCGCGACCAGCGCGCCGACCAGGGCGATCGCCGCGCTGAGTTTCCATCTGAGGCCCGTCCGTATGGCCGGGTCGTCCGGGATCAGGCGGCCGAGAATGCCCCGCATACCCCTGCTCAGGCCTTCAACTTGTAGCCGAAGCCGCGGACCGTCTCGATCCGGTCCTGGCCGATCTTCGTGCGCAGCCGCTGCACATGGACGTCGACGACCCGGGTGTCACCGCCCCAGCCGTAGTCCCACACCCGCTCCAGCAGCTTGTCGCGCGACAGCACCGTGCCCGGTGCCGACGAGAACTCCAGCAGCAGCCGCATCTCGGTCGGTGTGAGCGCCACCGGCTGACCCGACCGGCGTACCTCCATGCCCTCGGTGTCGATCTCCAGTTCGCCGAAGGTGAGCAAGCCGCCGCCCACGGACGAGGAGTCCTCACTCCCCCGGGCGGCACCGCTCGCGTGCCCGAAGCGACGCAGCACCGCACGGATGCGCGCGACCAGCACGGCGCCGTCGAACGGTTTGGTCACATAGTCGTCGGCGCCCGCCTCCAGGCCGAGCACCACGTCGATCGAGTCGGCGCGCGCCGACACCATGATCACGGGGACGGTCGACTCGTCACGGATGCGGCGGCACAGACTGACGCCGTCCAGCCCGGGGAGCATCACGTCCAGCAGGGCGATGTCGGGGCGACGGGCGCGGAACGCCTCCAGGCCCGACAGACCGTCGGGCATGGCGGTGACCGCGAAGCCGTCCCGCTCCAGGGCGAGCTGGGTGGCCTCGCGGATCACATCGTCGTCCTCGACGAACAGGACGTGGGTCTGCTCTGCCATCCGCTCTCTCAGTTCCCCGCGGGGGCGGGCTTGCCGTCGTCGCCCACCGCGTTGCTGTACACGTTGCGTGTGCTGGACACGACGGCGAAATGGTTCGCCGTCCAGCGGTAGGTGATCACGTCCTCGCTGGAGGGATACGACACCGGGTCGCCCTTCTCGTACATCTGCTGGGTCACCACAAGGTCACCGCGGTCTATCTCCGCGTAGACCGGAGGTTCCTCGGCCCGGAACACATTCTCGTACGTGTGATGCTCCATGCGGTACACGTACGAGCCGAGACCCACGGCGTCGCTGCACGTCATCACGTTCACGACGATGTCGTTCGCGGTGCCGCCGGTGACATCGCCGTACGAGACGTCGACCGGGTACTCATCGGCCACGCACGGTTTCAGATCGTCCTTGACCGCCTTCGCGACCTTCGGATCGTCCTTGACCATGTTGACCACGTCCAGCCGCGTGGGCTCCTTCTCGGTCGGCGAGACGGAGGGCGGGGCGGCGCCCGCGACCACCGGGTCGTGCCCCGCCGGACCCTCGTCCCGTGCGCCCGTGCCGCCCGTGGCGCAGGCGGAGACCAAAAGCCCGAGGGCGGCGATCGCGGCCACAGCCGCCACCGCCGCCTTGAGGGCCCCGCTGAGCCGTATAGCCCCCGTGCCTAGGCCGCGCAACGCTCCCGCTCCTCACGCTCCAGCATGCGTGCGTCCAGGTCGCGGGCCTCCAGCTCCTCCCGGAGCCGGGCGAGCGCCCGGTGCAGCGTGCTCTTGACCGTACCGGCCGACATGCCGAGGGCGGCGGCCGTCTCCTCCGTGGACATCTGCTCCCAGTGTCGCAGCACCACAACACTGCGCTGCTTCGGAGCGAGCACCTTGAGGACGTCCATCAGCAGGGCCCGGTCGGCGTGCTGCTCGGTCGAGTCCTCGACGCAGGCGTCCGGGAGCTGCTCGGTGGGGACCTCCTCCAGCTTGCGGGCCCGCCACCACTCGGTGCGCGTGTTGATCATCACGCGGCGCAGGTAGGCGTCCGCCAGACGCTTGTCCGCGATGCCGTCCCAGCGGCCGTACGTGCGCACCAGAGCGGTCTGCAGCAGGTCCTGGGCGTCAGTGAAGTCGGGCACCAGCCGACGGGCGCTGCGCAGCAGCGCTTCCTGCCGGGTGCGGACGTACTCTTCGAATTCGAGCACCTCGCCGTGCGCCATTCCAACCGCCTCCGTTCCCCGTTTCCGACCCGGCCGCCTGCTGTGGTCCGCAGCCGGCGGCCGGTACCGCAAAGTCCGTGTGAGCCGTCATCGGCTCCTGTGCCGGGTCATCCGCGGCACGCATATGAAGTTACGGACGGGTTGTCACGGCGTTGTCCGAGCCAGCCTGCGGAGAGCGCTCGGCTGTCCGTCGGTTGTGTAACAGATGGCGGAACGGGGTAAAGGAGAGCGGGAGTTGGTGAGAGTATGGGGTGATTTGTCCGGCTGGAGGTCGAGAACTCTGTGATGTGACGAGGTATCGGCTGTGAGGAGACGAGCCGTGGACCGGTCGACGGCTGTGCACCGACTGTGCGATGGCTGTGCGACCACCGGGTGATGGCTGTGCGCGGACCGCCCGGACGCCGGGGCGGGGATCGCACGCCGGGGCGCGCGAACGCGGAACCCGCACCCGGGCGCGGGAGTGAGGGTCGCGCGCCCGGGCGGGCGGGGTCAGGTGAGCGGAAGGCGGTAGAGACCCCCGGGGAGAGGCTCCACCAGGCCGTCGGAGACCAGCCCGTCCAGCGCACGGGCACGCTGCACCGGCTCGTCCCACACCCGGTCGAGGACCGACTGGGGGACCGGGCCCACCGCTTCACGCAGGACGGCCAGCAGCCGGCCGCGCACCTGACGGTCCGTCCCCGCGTACGTCTGGCCGCGGCGCGGCGGGCCGTCGTGCTCCGGCTTCCCGGCCAGCCGCCAGGCGCACTGCGCGGCGATCGGGCAGTCGTGACACGTCTCGTTCTTCGCGGTGCAGATCAGCGCGCCCAGCTCCATGGAGGCGGCGGCCCAGCGGGACGCCGTCCGCTCGTCCTCGGGCAGCAGCGCCCGGGCGAGCTTGCGTTCCGCGGCGGTGGTGGCGTTGGGCGGGTACTGCACCCCGGTGACCGCGCGCGCGAGGACGCGCCGCACATTGGTGTCGAGGACCGGGTGCCGCTGGCCGTAGGCGAAGGACGCGACGGCCGCGGCCGTGTACTCGCCGATGCCGGGCAGGGCGAGCAGCTGGGCGTGATCGGTGGGTACGTCGCCGCCGTGCCGTTCCGTTATGGCCACGGCGGCGCCGTGCAGACGCAGGGCGCGGCGCGGGTAGCCGAGACGGCCCCAGGCGCGGACGGCCTCGCCGGGGGGTTCCTTGGCGAGGTCGGCGGGGCGGGGCCAGCGGGCGAGCCACTGCTCGTAGACGGGCAGGACGCGGTTGACCGGCGTCTGCTGCAGCATGAACTCACTGACCATCACGCCCCACGGCCCGGCCTCCGGGCGCCGCCAGGGGAGATCGCGGGCGTGCTCGTTGAACCAGGCGATGACCGGGGCATGCAGAGCCCTGCCGGGGGGCCGGCCCGTGGGGTCGTCGGTCTGGGCGGGTTCGGGGGCGGTCGTGGGCACGGGGGTGGGGGTGGTGGGTGCAGTCATGACGCCTTCGATCCTGCCACGTGAGGGGCGGTGGGGTGGGGGACCGGCCCGGGTGGGGGTGTTGTGTCGGTGTGCCTCGGCCCCGGCGGACGGGCGGGGCGAGGAAGGGGCGCGGCGGGCTGGGCGCGAGGAGGGAGCGTGGCGGAGGGAGGACGGGACGGACCGCTTGGCCGCCGCGGTGGGCCGGGGGGCGTCCGGTGCCGTGCGCATGCCGTGGCCGGGTCGGCGGAACCCGTGCGGGATGATGATCCGGAAAACCGGAAAAGTTGATGCCGGGGCGGCGGGTGGAGCGAGGCCCGGGCCCGATCTCTCGTAAAGTTCTCGCCGTGGGATCTCTGCGCAATCCGGTCGGGCCGCTTCCCTCCTCCATCTACTGGCGACGGAGGGCCGTAATGCTGTCCGTGCTGGCCGTGTTGGCGCTGCTGATCACCTGGGTGGTCACGGCCGGCGGCGGTGGTGCCAGGAACAAGGCGGACGGCTCGAACGGCAAGCACCCCACCTCGTCCATCACTCCGGGGCCGTCCGGAACCGGCCCGGCGATCAGCCAACACCCGGGCGGGCGGGACGAGTCGAGGGGCGGAGGCGGCTCCGGGTCGGCGGGGTCCGGCGGCACCGGGGGATCGGATACGGGGTCCGGGGGATCGGATACGGGGTCCGGCGGATCGGATACGGGGTCCGGCGGGTCGGATACGGGGTCCGGCGGGTCGGACGGCAGTGGCGACGGCGGTTCCGCCGGGGGCCGGTTGCCAGCTGGTTCCGGAGTGTCCCTGCCCAACTGCACGCCGAACACGGTCCAGTTGACGCTGCGGAGCGTCCGCAACACCTACGCGCCCGGAGACACCCCCGCCTTCGAGCTGGAGGCGAAGAACTCCGCCGGCAGCGACTGCAAGATCGATCTCGGCCCCAAGAGCGCCACGTTGACGGTCACTCAGACCGGCAGCGACAACGACGTGTGGTCCTCGGCTGACTGCCCGAGCGGCTCGGGCAGCGTGCTGTTCCGCGTGCCCGCGAACTCCCACGTCACCTACACGGTGACGTGGGACCGCAAGCAGAGCGCCCCGAACTGCGCGACGCCGCCGGCCGGTTCGGTGCCCGCGGGCACCTATCTGGTCGAGGCGAAGGCCCCTGGTTTCCCGAAGGCCCAGACGTCGTTCGTGCTGTCGAAGGACTGATGCCGTCGGGGCGCCGAGGGCGCTCGGGCGGCGACGCCCCCGAAGGGCCGGTGCGTGCCGCGGGCTCCTGGCCGGACCTGGGCCCGGTCAGGAGGAGGGGCGGGTGAGGGCCCGGCGTCCGCGCTTGCCGAGCGGGGCCTGGGAGAGGTCCTCGGCGCTGGAGCGGAGGTTCTTGTAGCCGTAGCCGCGCTCGGTGAGCCAGGCCCTGGCGGAGGCCTCGGCGCGCTCCGTCGCGGTCAGGATGTCCTCCTCGGCCTCACCCGAGTCGAGGAAGCGGAAGGTGAAGGCGGCGCGGGCCGCGAGGTCGTAGCTGAGATGGCCCTCGGGGGTGAAGGCCGCGCGCAGCACGTCGTGCTCGGCGGCGCGTGCCAGGAGTTCGGTCCGTTGCGCGTCGTCGAGTCCGTCGAAGACGCCGCGGACCGTGATCCGGAACGTTCGGGTAGTCATCCTCCGAACGTAGAGGCGGCAGCGGAACCGTTCCACCGGTTTTTCCGACGGGCCCCCGCCCGCCGTCGCGCCCTGCCGCCGAGCCCGGTCCGAGTCTGATCGGGGCCGGGGCCGGGGCCGGGGCCGGGGCTGAGTCCGAGCGGGACCCGGACGCCGGCCATGGGGCGTGCCGGAGGCTAGACGTACCGCTCGAGGATCGACGACTCCGCCAGCCGCGACAGGCCCTCGCGGACGCTGCGGGCCCGGGCCTCGCCGACGCCGTCCACCGTCTGGAGGTCGTCGACGCTCGCCGCGAGCAGCTTCTGCAGGCCCCCGAAGTGGTCCACCAGGCGGTCGATGATCGCGCCGGGCAGCCGCGGGACCTTCGCCAGCAGACGGAAACCGCGCGGGGACACCGCCGAGTCGAGCGCCTCGGGAGAGCCGGTGTAACCCAAGGCGCGGGCCACCGTGAGGAGTTCGAGAAGCTCGGCGTGGGACAGCGCGTCCAGCTCCGACAGGGCCTCCTCGACGGTGCGGGAGCGCTTCGCGGTCGGCTCCGGCACGTAGTCGCGCACCACCAGCTCCCGCTCGGGCTCCACCCCGGCGATCAACTCGTCCAGTTGGAGGGCGAGCAGACGGCCGTCCGTGCCCAGCTCGACGACGTACTCCGCGATTTCGGTCGCGATACGACGGACCATCTCCAGCCGCTGCGACACGGCCGAGACGTCCCGGACCGTCACCAGATCCTCGATCTCCAGCGCCGACAGCGTGCCGGCCACCTCGTCCAGACGGAGCTTGTACCGCTCCAGGGTGGCGAGGGCCTGGTTGGCGCGGGACAGGATCGCCGCCGAGTCCTCCAGCACCCGGCGCTGCCCGTCGACGTACAGCGCGATCAGGCGCATCGACTGGGAAACCGAGACCACGGGGAAGCCGACCTGCTTGCTCACCCGGTCCGCCGTGCGGTGACGCGTACCCGTCTCCTCCGTCGTGATCGTCGGATCGGGTACCAGCTGCACGCCCGCTCTGAGGATCTTCGACAGGTCCGAGGAGAGCACCAGGGCGCCGTCCAGCTTGCACAGCTCCCGCAGGCGGGTGGCCGTGAACTCGACGTCCAGGACGAAACCACCCGTGCACATGGCCTCGACGGTCTTGTCCCAGCCGAGCACGATGAGCCCGCCGGTGTTGCCGCGGAGCACGCGCTCGAGTCCGTCGCGCAGGGCCGTGCCGGGAGCCACGGCGCTCAGTGAGGCGCGCATCAGGCCATCGGCACCGGAACTCCCGCCGGACTTTCCGGGAGCTGCCGCCCGGTCGTTGGCTGCCACTGCACTCCTCCGGTCGCAGGTTCTGGGGCGCTCCCGTGTCGCACTGTCGGTTCGTACGGACGGGCGAGACCAGGGCAAAGTCTACCGGCGGTCCTTCTCCTCCCGCGGGGCCTCTCGCCGAGGGGCGCGCGGAAGGACCCGCAGGGCGTCCCCTATGTCCGCCACTTCCAGCACCTTCATCCCGGGCGGGATCTTGCCGGGATCGGTGGGGACGAGCGCGTGTGTGAAGCCCAGACGGTGGGCCTCGGACAGCCGGCGCTGGACCCCTGTGACGCGCCGTACCTCCCCCGCGAGGCCCACTTCGCCGATCGCCACCAGATTCTTGGGCAGCGGGGTGTCGCTCGCGGCGCTCGCCAGCGCCAGCGCGACCGCCAGGTCCGCGGCCGGCTCGGAGAGCCGCACCCCGCCGACCGTCGCGGAGTAGATGTCCCGCTTGCCGAGGGCGCTGATCCGCCCGCGCTGCTCCAGGACGGCGAGCATCATCGAGACGCGGGAGGTCTCCAGGCCGGACGTCGTCCGCCGAGGGGAGGGGATCTGCGAGTCGACCGTCAGGGCCTGCACCTCGGCGACGAGGGGCCGGCGGCCCTCCAGGGTGACGGTCAGGCAGGTGCCGGGGACCGGCTCGTCGCGACGGGTCAGGAACAGGCCGCTCGGGTCGGCCAGGCCGGTGATCCCCTCGTCGTGCAGCTCGAAGCAGCCGACCTCGTCGGTCGCGCCGTACCGGTTCTTGACGCCCCGTACGAGGCGCAGACGAGCGTGCCGGTCGCCCTCGAAGTGCAGGACGACGTCCACCAGGTGTTCGAGCAGGCGCGGGCCCGCGATCGCGCCGTCCTTGGTGACGTGGCCGACGAGGAGAGTGGACATGCCGCGCTCCTTGGAGGCGCGGATGAGGGCCCCGGCGACCTCCCGGACCTGGGCCATGCCGCCGGGCGCGCCGTCGATCTCGGGGGAGGCGACGGTCTGCACGGAGTCCAGGACGAGCAGGGACGGCTTCACCGCGTCCAAGTGACCGAGCACGGCCGACAGATCGGTCTCCGCCGCCAGATAGAGGTGGTCGTCGATGGCCCCGATACGGTCCGCGCGCAGCCGCACCTGGCTCGCCGACTCCTCGCCCGTCACATACAGCGTGCGGTGCTCGTCGCTCGCCGCCTTCGCCGCGACGTCCAGCAGCAGCGTGGACTTGCCGACACCGGGTTCGCCGGCGAGCAGCACGACCGCGCCCGGCACGAGCCCGCCGCCGAGGACGCGGTCCAGCTCGGGCACGCCGGTGGTCCGGGCGGTGGCCTGCCGCCCGTCGACCTGGCCGATGGGCAGGGCGGAGGTGGTCACCCGGCCCGGTGCCGTCGTCCGCACCGCGGGCGCGCCGTACTCCTGGATCGTGCCCCACGCGTGGCACTCGGGGCAGCGGCCGAGCCATTTGGCGGTCTGCCAGCCGCACTCGGTGCAGCGGTAGGACGGCCGGTCCTTGGTGGTCTTCGTACGGGCAGCCATGAACGAAACCGTAACCGGACGCACTGACATCCCGAGCCGCGGCCCATGACACCGGGGCGACGGCCTACGGCACCGGAGCCACGCCCCATGCCACCGGAACCCGCCGCCTACGGCACCGGAGCCCACGCCACACCGCCCGCCGTCCGTAACCCCGGCGCCGGGCGCCCGCGGCGCGGGCGCGGGCGGCGCGGGCGCGGGGCGGGGCGCCCGGGGCCTGCGCGCGGGGCGGAGCGCCGGCGCGCGGGGTCGGCCGTACCCGTCGCTCGTGGCCCGTTATGAGGGATCGTTTCACCCGTACGGAGTAAAAGTGCGCAAGGGGGAGGAAGGTGCCGCCCGTCGGCGCCTACGGTCGCACGGGTGATGAGCAGCAGGCCGGAGACTTCCACGCACCCCACCGGCGCACGCCCGGCGCGCAAAGACGCTCGCAAGCGGGGGAGCGTGCCTCGCGGCGCGAACACCCGCACCACGGCACAGCGACCGACCGTGCGTTTCGAGCCCTACCTCGACGGTCTGTTCACCTACTGCCTGTCCGTGCTGTGCGATCACGACACGGCGACGGCCGCCCTGGGGGACGCCCTCGCGCTCGCCGGGCGTCGCGGCACTCGCGGCCCCACCACCCCCGACGACTGCCGCGCCTGGCTGTACGCCCTGGCCCGCTGGTCCTGTCTGCGCAGACTCGCCGAGGCCCGGCGCCGCCGCCACACCGGCCACCCCGCCGGGCGTGACCGCGGTTCTCGTGCGTACCGGGAGGCCGGCGACCGGCGCGCCGCACAGGCGATCGCCGCCGCCGCTCCCGGGGGAGCCGGTCTCGCCCCCGAGGAAGCCGTCCCCGAGGAGGTCCAGCACCAGCGCAGACGGGAACTCGCCGAGCTCGCCTGGCCCGAGGCGGCCGGCACGACGCCCGAGCAGCGGGAGGCGCTCGAACTCGCCGTGCGTCACCAGCTCACCGCCCAGGAGGTCGCCGCCGTGCTCGGCATGGACCTGGCGGCCGCGCGTGAACTCCTCGCCTCCGCCGCCTGCGAGGTCGAGCGCACCCGCGCCGCGCTCGCGGTCGTCGAGACCGGCTCCTGTCCGAGCGTCGCCCGCCTCACCGACGACCACCACTTCGTGCTCAGCGCCACCCTGCGCCGCGAACTCGTCCGGCACGTCGACGACTGTCCGCGCTGCCGCCGCACCGCCGAGCGCGCGGTCCCCGGCGCCTGGCCGGGCACCAGCGTCACCCCCGCCGCGCTCCCCGTCCTCGGCGCTCCGCGCACGGCCCTGCACGCCGCGATGGCGCAGGCCTCACGCGCGCGTGGCGATGCTCCCCGCTTCGACCGGCGCGGTTTCCCCATGGACCCCAAGGACCACGCGGCGCGCCGCGACCGCCTGCGCGCGCGTGCCGTCACGACGACCGTCGTCGCCGCCGTGGTCGCCGCCCCCGTCATCGCCCTGTGGGCGGCCTACCGCGGCGCCCCCCTCACCGGCGAGGGCACCGACGGCCGCCCGGTCACCTCGCGCGAGCTGCACGACTCCGCCGTGCTCGGCGGCGGGGGCTCGGACGGGTACGAGAACGCGGGCAACGCGCGGACGGGACCCGGCGTCCGCTTCGGCAAGGACGGCCGCTCGCCCGATGTGTCCGTCGAGGTCATCGGGGTGAGGACGGGCGCCCGGGAAGCGGCACACCTCACGGTGGCGGCCACCGGCGACGGCACCACGACCCTCATCACGCTCACCGCGTCCGGCAGCGCGCCGGTCTCCTGGTCGGCGTCCACCGGAGCCTCCTGGCTCTCTCTCAGTCAGACATCCGGAACGCTCGCCCCGGGCGCGTCGATCACGGTCCGGGTGTACGTCGACCCGCTGCGCGAACCCTCCGGCCCCTGGCACGCGCGCGTGGCGGTGGCACCCGCGGGCGCCGTGGTCTCGATCGACGGCTACGGGACGGCGGGCCTGCCCGATCCGCGCCCCACTCCGGTGCACACCGGCCCGTCCGCCCCCGCGCCGAGCGATCCGCCCACGACCGGCCCCGAGCCCACGCCCGGCGACCCGACCCCCACGGACCCGCCGACCACGAGCCCGACCCCCTCCCCGGACCCCTCGGCCCCGACGTCGCCGCCCCCCGGGACCGCCGACCCGAGCCCGTCCTCGTAGACGCCGGCCCACCGAGCGCGCGACCCGGCCCGGAATACCGTCCCCGGCCCACCGGCCGCCTGGGACACGGCACTTGGCCCGCTGAGCGGCGCGACACGGCCCGGGGGCACGGCCCCCAACCCCACCGGCCGCCCGGGACACGGCCTCGAACCCACCAGCCGCCTGGGAGCAGGCCCCCGACTCACCGGACGCGCGGGTCACACCCCCCGGCCTCTTCCCCACGCCCCCTTCAGTCCCTTCAGTCCACCGGATCGGCGGGATGCGGCGCCACCAGCGGCAACTGCGATGCCAGGCGCTGCTCGCACAGTTCGACCAGGCGGTCGTACCCCGCCTTGCCCATCAGCTCGGTCAGCTCGGCCCGGTACGAGACGTAGACCGGATCGCCCGCGCCGTGCGCCGACGTCGCCGATGTGCACCACCAGTGCAGGTCGTGGCCGCCCGGGCCCCAGCCCCGGCGGTCGTACTCACCGATGGACACCTGGAGCACCCGCGTGTCGTCCGGCCGGTCGATCCAGTCGTAGGTCCGCCGGACCGGCAGCTGCCAGCACACGTCGGGCTTGGTCTCCAGCGGCTCGCGGCCCTCCCGCAGCGCCAGGATGTGCAGTGAGCAGCCGGCACCGCCCGCGAACCCGGGCCGGTTCTGGAAGATGCACGAGCCCTGGTAGGGGCGGGTCTGGCGGGATCCCTCGTCGTCCACCGCGACCCAGCCGGTCTCCATGCCCACGTCATGGTTCTGCCAGATCTCCGGCGTCAGCCGTGCCACGTGTCCGGCCACCCGCTTCTCGTCGTCCTCGTCCGAGAAGTGCGCGCCCAGCGTGCAGCAGCCGTCGTCCGCGCGGCCCGCCTGGATGCCCTGGCAGCCGCTTCCGAAGATGCAGTTCCAGCGCGAGGTCAGCCAGGTCAGATCACAGCGGAAGACCTGTTCGTCGTCGGCCGGATCCGGAAACTCCACCCACGCGCGCGCGAAATCGAGCCCCTTCTCGTCGCTCACGTTCGGGGTCTTCTCGGAGGCGGTCGCCCTCGCCTGCGGAGAATCCTTCGACCTCTTGGAGGATTTGTCGGACTTAGCCTTTTTCGTCTTTGGCACGCATCCAGGGTAAGTGGCTCCGGACCACCTCAGGGACTCCTGAGCGACTGAGGATCTTCGTACTGGCAGTAGCGTTTCCGTACATGAGACTCGGTGTCCTCGACGTGGGTTCGAACACGGTGCATCTGCTGGTGGTGGACGCGCACCCCGGTGCGCGCCCCCTGCCCGCGCACTCGCACAAGGTGGAGCTTCGGCTCGCCCAGCTCCTCGACGGTGACGGAGCCATCGGGCCCGAAGGGGTCGACAAGCTGATCGCCGTCGTCCTCGACGCTCTCCAGGCGGCCGAGGACAAGGGCGTCGAGGACCTGCTGCCGTTCGCCACCTCGGCGGTGCGGGAGGCGAGCAACGCCGACGACGTGCTGGCCCGGGTCAAGGAGGCCACCGGCGTCGAGCTCCAGGTGCTGACCGGCCCGGAGGAGGCGCGGCTGACCTTCCTCGCGGCCCGCCGCTGGTTCGGCTGGTCGGCGGGCAAGCTGCTCGTCATCGACATCGGCGGCGGCTCGCTGGAGATCGCCTACGGCATGGACGAGGAACCCGACGCCGCGGTGTCGCTGCCGCTCGGCGCGGGCCGGCTCACCGCGGGCTGGCTCCCCGGGGACCCGCCGGAGCCCGAGGACGTCAGGGCGCTGCGCCGCCATGTGCGCGCCCAGATCGCCCGTACGGTCGGCGAGTTCAGCCGCCGCGGGGTGCCCGACCACGTGGTCGCCACCTCCAAGACCTTCAAGCAGCTCGCCCGCCTCGCCGGGGCGGCGCGCTCCGCCGAGGGCGCGTACGTGCAGCGCGACCTGAAGCGGGAGTCCCTGGAGGGCTGGGTGCCGCAGCTCGCCGGGATGACGGCCGCGCAGCGCGCGGAGCTGCCGGGCGTCTCCGAGGGCCGGGCGGCCCAGCTCCTCGCGGGCGCGCTGGTCGCCGAGGGCGCGATGGACCTGTTCGGTGTGGAGACCCTGGAGATCTGCCCGTGGGCCCTGCGCGAGGGCGTGATCCTGCGTCGTCTGGACCACATGGCGGCGGGATAGGGCGGCCCCGCGGCGCTGTGCGCCTTCCCACACCCCGCCCCGCGCGATGGGCCCGTCATGTCAAGGCGACGCCCCGTACCCTGTCCCTCGTGGCAGAACCAGTGGTGCGCATCCCGGATGCGAAGGTCGCCCTGTCGACGGCCTCCGTCTATCCGGAGTCGACGGCTACGGCCTTCGAGATCGCCGCGCGCCTCGGGTACGACGGGGTCGAGGTCATGGTGTGGACCGATCCGGTCAGCCAGGACATCGAGGCGCTGCGCCGCCTCAGCGACTACCACCGGATCCCCGTTCTCGCCGTCCACGCCCCCTGTCTGCTGATCACTCAACGCGTGTGGTCGAGCGACCCGTGGGTCAAGCTCCAGCGCGCCCGCACGGCCGCCGAGAAGCTCGGCGCGGGCACCGTCGTCGTCCACCCGCCCTTCCGGTGGCAGCGCCAGTACGCCCGCGACTTCATCGACGGCATCTGGCGCATGGCGAACGAGACGGATGTGCGGTTCGCCGTGGAGAACATGTACCCGTGGCGCTACCGGGACCGCGAGATGCTCGCCTACGCCCCCGACTGGGACGTTACGAGGGACGACTACCGCCACTTCACGATCGACCTGAGCCACACCGCCACGGCCCGCTCCGACGCCCTGCGGATGCTCGACCGCATGGGCGACCGCCTCGGCCATGTCCACCTCGCCGACGGCAACGGCTCCAACAAGGACGAGCACCTCGTCCCCGGCCGCGGCGTCCAGCCCTGCGCCGAGGTCCTGGAGCGGCTCGCGCGCACCGGTTTCGACGGCTACGTCGTCATCGAGGTCAACACCCGTCGCGCGATGTCCGCCGCCGAGCGCGAGGCCGACCTCGCCGAGGCGCTCGCCTTCACACGCCTGCACCTCGCGTCCGCCGCGAAGGTGTCCCGCGGGTGAGCGGGGTGGTCCGTCCGTGACCGGAACCGGCAAGGGGGGCCAGGCGACGGGAGCGGGTCCCGTCCGCCGCGGCAGGGGACGGCCCAGCCGCAGGGAGACGGCGGCGGCACCCGCCACCCGCGACCGCATCCTTCAGGCGGCCCGCGAGGAGTTCTCCGAACGCGGCTACGAGAAGACCTCCGTGCGCGGCATCGCCAAGGCCGCCGGCGTGGACTCCGCGCTCGTGCACCACTACTTCGGCACCAAGGAACAGGTCTTCGAGGCCGCCATCGAGGTCGCCGTCGCGCCCGCCCTGAGCGCACCGGACATGATCACCGAAGGCCCCCGCGACGCTGTCGGCGAGCGGCTGACCCGTTTCTTCTTCAGCGTCTGGGAGAACCCCGCGACCCGTACGCCGCTGCTCGCGATCGTGCGCTCCGCCGTGAACAACGAGGCCGCGGCCGCCGTGTTCCGCCGCCTGGTCGCCGCGCAACTGCTGCGCCGCATCTCCGGGCAGCTCGGCCTCCCCGACGCGGAGCTGCGCGCCGAGCTGGCGGCCGCGCAGCTCGTCGGGGTCGCGATGCTGCGCTATGTGATCAAGGTGGAGCCGCTGGCGTCGGCCGCCCTGGAAGAGCTGGTGGAGCGACTGGCGCCGGTGGTCCAGGGGCACCTGACCCACCCCTGAGACACGCCCGCCGCCGAACCCCGAAGGCGTCCGCCGCCGCGTCCCAGCGCCTCTCGGCCCCGGGCATCCGCCCTGCGCCGACCGCCGCGCTGCTGAAAAACCCGTCCCGCATCCCGGACACTCGTGTCCGTCCCTTGGAGCACCGGCGTACGCTCGACAGGAGTTCAGAACTCTCCGAAGGAGCGAGCGACGATGCCCGAGCTGAGGTCCCGCACAGTCACCCACGGCCGCAACATGGCGGGCGCCCGCGCCCTGATGCGCGCCTCCGGTGTACCCGGTGCGGACATCGGACGGAAGCCGATCATCGCGGTCGCCAACTCCTTCACGGAGTTCGTGCCGGGCCACACCCACCTCCAGCCGGTCGGCCGGATCGTCAGCGAGGCGATCCGGGAGGCGGGCGGCATCCCGCGCGAGTTCAACACGATCGCCGTCGACGACGGCATCGCGATGGGCCACGGCGGCATGCTCTACAGCCTCCCCTCCCGCGACCTGATCGCGGACAGCGTGGAGTACATGGTCGAGGCCCACTGCGCCGACGCCCTGGTCTGCATCTCCAACTGCGACAAGATCACCCCGGGCATGCTGATGGCGGCCCTGCGCCTGAACATCCCGACGGTCTTCGTCTCCGGCGGCCCGATGGAGTCCGGCCGCGCCACCCTGGTCGACGGCACGGTCCGTACGCTCGACCTCGTCGACGCGATCTCCGACGCCGTGAACGACAAGATCTCCGACGAGGACATCCTCCGCATCGAGGAGAACGCCTGTCCGACCTGCGGCTCCTGCTCCGGCATGTTCACGGCCAACTCGATGAACTGCCTGACCGAGGCGATCGGCCTCTCCCTCCCCGGCAACGGCTCTGTCCTGGCCACCCACACGGCCCGCCGTGCGCTGTACGAGGACGCGGCCCGCACGGTCATGGACCTGACCCGCCGCTACTACGAACAGGACGACGAGACCGCCCTGCCCCGTAACATCGCCACCTCCTCGGCCTTCGAGAACGCGATGGCCCTCGACATCGCGATGGGCGGCTCGACCAACACGATCCTGCACCTGCTGGCCGCCGCCCAGGAGGCGGGCGTCCCGTTCGGCCTGGCGGAGATCGACGAGGTCTCGCGCCGGGTGCCGTGCCTGGCGAAGGTCGCCCCGAACGTGGCCAAGGACCGCACCTACTACATGGAGGACGTGCACCGCGCCGGCGGCATCCCGGCCCTCCTCGGCGAACTGCACCGCGCGGGCCTGCTGCACGAGGACGTGCACGCCGTCCACAGCCCGTCCCTCGCGGACTGGCTCAAGACATGGGACGTCCGCGGCGGCTCCCCCTCCCCCGAGGCGGTCGAGCTGTGGCACGCGGCCCCCGGCTGTGTGCGCTCCGCCGAGGCGTTCTCCCAGTCCGAGCGCTGGGAGGCGCTGGATGTGGACGCCGAGAGCGGCTGCATCCGGTCGGCCGAGCACGCGTACTCCAAGGACGGCGGCCTCGCGGTCCTCAAGGGCAATCTCGCGGTCGACGGCTGTGTCGTGAAGACGGCGGGCGTCGACGAGTCGATCTGGACCTTCGAGGGCCCCGCGGTCGTCTGCGAGTCGCAGGAGCAGGCCGTCGAGAAGATCCTCACCCAGCAGGTCAAGGAGGGCGACGTCGTCGTCATCCGGTACGAGGGTCCCAAGGGCGGCCCGGGCATGCAGGAGATGCTGTACCCGACCTCGTATCTGAAGGGCCGCGGCCTTGGCAAGGCGTGCGCCCTGGTCACGGACGGCCGCTTCTCCGGCGGCACCTCGGGCCTGTCGATCGGTCACGCCTCTCCCGAGGCGGCCTCGGGCGGGACGATCGCCCTGGTCCGGGACGGCGACCGCATCCGCATCGACATCCCGAACCGCACGATCGACCTCCTGGTGTCCGACGACGAGCTTCAGACCCGCCGCGCGGCCCTGAACGGCGTCTACGCCCCCGCGAACCGCGACCGCAAGGTCTCGGCCGCCCTGCGCGCCTACGCCGCGATGGCGACGAGCGCGGACAAGGGCGCGGTGCGCGATGTGACGATGCTGGGCTGACCCGGCCCGGCGAAGCCCGTCCGACCGGCGGCGCGCGGGGGCCGCTCCTTCGGGAGCGGCCCCCGCGCGGGTCACCAGACCGACGGATCACGTCCGTCCACACCGAAGACGGTGCCGTCGGGGGCGCCCGCGTAGACATGGCCGTCGACGATCACGGGCTCCGGCAGCGCGGCCGGCACCCGGTCGGCGTGGGTGCCGAGGCGCGGCGCGGTCTGCCCGAGGAGCCGGCCGTCGCCCGCGTCGAACGCGAGCAGCCGTCCGTCGGCCGCGGTGAAGTAGACGTGCCCGCCGTCCACGACCGGCGCCGAGCCGCGGCTCACGGACGTCTCGACATGCCAGAGCTGTCTGCGCGCGTCCAGATCGACGGCCTTCAGCGTGCCCCCGGGGGCCAGCAGATAGACGGCGCTGCCGTGGACGGTGCCGTGGGCGCCGTCCAGGGGGACGGGCAGCGTGACGGTGCGCGTCGACCTCGATGCGGGGGTGTAGCGGACCACGGCCTGCGTGCGCCCGTAGACCTGGTCCTCGGAGAGGAAGAAGACGGACCCGTCCGCGCTGCCGAAAGGCGTGAGGGCCCCTTCCAGATGTGCGTCCCAGCGGACCTCACCCGTGGCCGCGTCGACCGCGGTGACCCGCGTGCTCGACCCGTCGTCGGACGTGTGCGCGGCATAGGCCAGCGGGTCCCCGGTGAACGTGGTGAAGTACGGCATGCGCTGGCCGGGGATCCGGCGGCTCCACTCGGTGTCCCCCGAGGCGCTGCTCACGCCGGTGACCGTTCCGTCGGCGCCGGTGAGCAGGAGCATGCCCGCCGCCTGCCGCATCGCGTCGTAGGCGGGCGTGTCCCGGTGCCAGCGTGTGCGGCCCGAACCGGGATCCAGGGCCTCCAGGGGCTGGCGCCGGGCCGGCAACGGCTGGACGAGACCGCCCGAGAGGACCGGCGGTCCGTTCCGGGCGGCCGGGGCGTACGCGTGCCGCCACACCAGGGAGCCGTCGGACGGGTCGAGGGCGTAGACCAGACCGGACTGTCCGCACAGCAGCTTGCCCGCACCGTAGGAGCAGTGCGGCACGGTCGCGTCCCCGGACGCGGCCTTCGCCTCCCAGGTGCGGAAGGCGGCCAGCGTGGTCCGGGGGCCGGCCGGGGCGGGAGGGCCGTCGTCGAGCAGCCGGACGGCGGCCCATCCGCCGCCCACCACGAGAGCGAACGCTCCCGCCACCAGAGCCACCCGGCTGAGCAGGCCCCGGGGCCGCCGTTCCGGCTTCTTCGCGCGGGGCGCGGGCCTTTGCGGGTCGTCCGGCGGGTCATCCGGCGAGGCATCCGGTGCGTCGACGGTGCGCTGGGCCGGTATGAAGGCCTGCGTGTCGTACGACGCCGCCGCCGACCGCAGTTCCCGCATCAGCTCATCGGGAGTGGGCCGGTCCTCGGGCTCCTTGGCCAGGCAGCGCAGGACCAGCGGCGCGAGGCTCTCCGGCACGCCGGCCAGGTCCGGCTCGTCGTGCACGACCTGATAGGCGACGACATACGGGCTGTCGGAGTCGAACGGCCCGCGCCCCGTCGCCGCGTGCACCAGGACGGACCCGAGCGCGAAGATGTCGGCGGCCGGACCGACCTCCCTCGGCCGCCGGAACTGCTCGGGCGCCATGAACGGCGGCGTGCCGATCAACTTCCCGGTCTCCGTGCGCAGTTCGCTGTCCTTCGGCCGGGAGATGCCGAAGTCGATGACCTTCGGCCCGTCCTCGGCGAGCAGCACGTTGCTCGGCTTCAGATCCCGGTGCACGACCCCGACCCGATGGATGTCGCCCAGCGCCTCGGCGAGTCCGGCCATCAGCCGGCGCACCTGGGCCGGCTCCATGGGCCCGTTCCGCTTCACATGGTCGGACAGGGTCGGACCGGGGATGAACAGCGTGGCCATCCAGGGCCGCGCGGCCTCGGGATCGGCGTCGACGACGGGCGCGGTGAAGGCACCGCTCACCCTCCGGGCGGCCGCCACCTCCTGCCGGAAACGCCCCCTGAACTCCGGGTCCTTGGCGAACTCGGCGTGCACGACCTTCACCGCGAGCTTCAGCCCCGAGGTGCTCCGGGCCAGATGCACCACACCCATGCCGCCGGAACCCAGGCAGGACTCCAGGCGGTAGTGACCGGCGTACTCGGGAAGTTCCGCTTCCGCGCCCGCTCCGGTGTTGCGCTGTGGCGCCATGGGACCACCCCCGTGCTGTTCGTCCGCGCGCGCGATCCACGGAGCCTAGTCGATGACTCGTGCGAGACCGAGGCGGCTTGCTGCCTGCCGGGGCACTAGCCTCAAGGCCGTGAAGTTTGTGGCTGGGGCACGTTGTCAAGGGCTTGCGGCCGCAAGGATTTCGATGCTGGTGGTGGCTTTGTAGCTGGTTCGGTCGA
>NZ_JBSFXK010000025.1:0-97146 GCF_053595355.1 Streptomyces sp. NPDC002513
CAGTTCTACCGGGGCTCCGCTCCTCATGTCCGGCGAAACCACAGCTCGCGGCTACCTTGACAAACCCCACCCACCCACAAACTGAACGGCCTTGGGTCTAGCCCGTCGGTCGCCGCACGCAGCCCGGCCCGCATCCGTCCCGCCCACCGTTGTGCTCCGGACGGGCCGCTCACGACCCGGGGCGGTGCGTCCCGTACGCGCACCACGGCGGCGATCCCATCGCTTCCGGTCAGCGTGGGTGCCAGCGAGGCGGTGACCCGCACCCACGTGGAGGGCAGCAGAGCCAGCCACGGGGACCGCTCGGCTCCCTCGGCGACATCCGTCGAACCGGGCGAGGCCGCACGGGTGTTCAGGTCGACGACCATCAGCACCGGTGTCCGGGTCTGCACCACGGTTCCGTCCGCCTTCGTCAGCCGCCGGACCTCCCCGTCGAGCAGCACGGCGGTCGGCGTCGGGTGGTCTCCAGTGATCCTGGGCCTGGTGAGCCGTGGATCGGAGGCGACCTCGATGTCCGCGGTCACCTCGGCGTGCCGACGCGCGAGGGCGGGAACCGGTCCCCTCCGCAGATCCGCCGCCTGCAGCCCGGCGGAAGCCCCTGCGGCGGCGACGCAGAGCAGCGCCGCCGCGACGGACACCGCCGACCATGAGCCCCGGGCCCGGCGACCGCCCCCGGCCTCACCCCTGCGCGCCGCCAGCAGTCCTCCGGCCACGGCGAGGGCGACGACCACCACACCGGTGGCCCATCCACCCGGGGCGCCCAGGGCCCAGGCGGCCGCCGCCCAGGCTCCCGCCGCGGGAACCGCCAACCGTAGATCCGCCGGCCCCTCCTGGCGCGGGTGTGCCTCCCCGAGCCCGCTGGGGGCCGCCTCGGACACGGCCGGCGGAGCGGGGCCGCGCGGCTCGCTCAGGGGTGCCGTCGGCCTGTGTGCGCGGTGGTCCTCCGGCGGCCTCATGGCCGGACGAGCTTCCGCAGGTCGGCGAAACGGCGCTGGCCGATGCCGTTGACGTCGCGGAGTTCGTCGACCGAACGGAATCCGCCGTGCTGGGAGCGGTAGTCGATGATGTGCTGGGCCAGCACGGGGCCCACCCCGGGCAGTGTGTCGAGCTGGTCCACGGTCGCCGTGCTGAGCGAGACCGGACCGGCGGGTGCCGTGCCGCCCGTCGAGCGGCCGGTGGCCCCGGCCGCCGAGTCCGGGCCCGGCGCGGGTGCGGGGCCGCCCACCACGATCTGCTCGCCGTCCGCCAGAAGGCGGGCACGGTTGAGGCCGTCGGTGTCCGTGCCGGGGCGCGCTCCGCCCGCCGCGCGCAGGGCGTCCGCGACCCGGGACCCGGCCGGGAGCCTCAGCAGCCCCGGTGTGCGCACCTTGCCGGCGACGTCCACGACGACCGTCGCACCCGCCGGCCCGATGCCGCCCGCGGGCCGGGCGCCGGGCGACGCCGTGGGCTCCGCCGGCCGCCTGGCTCCGGGTGCGTCGGGCGCTCCGTTCGCCGCCGCCCGTACCACCTCCGGGGCCCGTACCTGCTGCGGGCGGCCGGACCAGAAGTGCTGCGCGGCGAAGACCACGGCCACCACGAGCAACACCCCGAGCGCGGCCACGCTCCTGCGCTCCAGGCCGCACCTCGACTGCAGCCACAGCGGCATCCGCTCGCGCAGGGCCGGACCGAACCGCTCCCGCCACACCGTGCCTGTCGCCGGGCGCGCAGGACCGTCGCCCGCGGGGGCGTCCCCGCCCCGGACCATCGGGGCGTCGAGGTCACCGGCCGCCGGGGAGCTGAGACCACCGGCTTCCGGTCGCTCCGCCGGGTGCACCCTCGGTGGCCCGTTCCCCCCTGTCCGCCCGTCCGTCGGTGCCGGGGCGAAGAGCGCCTCCGCGCGCAGGCGCAGTGCGTCGGCCGAAAGGGTCTTGCGGTGCCCCCTCGGACGTCCCCGCGCGGGGTGCGGGCGGTGACGTGTCCGACCGTCGGAGCCGGGGCCGCGGCCCGGACCGCTGGTGGGGACGACCGTGCGTGAACGTGATCGAAGTGCCATACGCCGAGGATCGGGCAGACCGCCGCCCTCGCGTTGATCTTGGTCAATTCCCGGGGATTACTCGCCCGTTGTGGATAACTCCGTCACCCACACGATGGACAGACAGCGCCCCACACACACGATCCACGGACCCACAGGACCGACAGGACCGACAGGACCGACAGGACCGACAGGACCGACAGGACCCACAGGACCGACAGGACGGTCAGGACGGTCAGAACGCGGGCAGTCAGCGCGGCGACACCACGGCCCCGACCAGGCCGGGCCCGGTGTGCGCCCCAATCACCGCGCCGACCTCGCTCACATGCAGATCGACCAGACCGGGCACCCGTGCGGTCAGACGGTCCGCGAGGGCCGACGCCCGTTCGGGGGCGGCGAGATGGTGGACCGCGATGTCGACCTGTCCGCTGCCCGCGCGCTCCGCCACGATCTCCTCCAGGCGGGCGATCGCCTTGGACGCCGTGCGCACCTTCTCCAGCAGTTCGATGCGTCCGCCGGTCAGCTGCAGCAGCGGCTTCACCGCGAGCGCCGAGCCCAGCAGCGCCTGTGCGGCCCCGATCCGGCCGCCCCGCCGCAGATAGTCCAGCGTGTCGACGTAGAAGTAGGCGGAGGTGTCCGCGGCCCGCTTCCGGGCGGCGGTGACCGCCTCGTCGGCCGTCCCCCCCGCCTCCGCGGCCTCCGCGGCGGCCAACGCGCAAAAACCGAGGGCCATCGCGACCATCCCGGTGTCCACCACCCGTACCGGCACCGGGGCGTTGCGCCCGGCCAGCACGGCGGCGTCGTACGTTCCGGAGAACTCGGAGGACAGGTGCAGCGAGACGATGTCGCTCGCGCCTGCCTCGGCGGCCTTGCGGTAGGTCTCGGCGAACAGTTCGGGGCTCGGCCGTGACGTGGTGACGGACTGTCGCTTCTGCAGGGCCTCGGCGAGGGAGCGGGCCGAGATCTCGGTCCCCTCCTCGAGCGCCCGGTCCCCCAGGACCACCGTGAGCGGCACCGCGGTGATGCCGTGGCGCTCCATCGTCCGCGGCGGCAGATAGGCCGTTGAATCGGTGATGACAGCGACATGGCGGGACATGAGCTGGAGGTTACCTGCCGGAACCCGCGGGGGGCAGTCCGGCCCATCCGACCTGGTCGTACCTTGGCGGAATCATGTGGTGCTCTCGGGTCGGGGCTTCCTCTGCCAGGGGTACGCGGGCCGCTGCCCGGGCGGGGTGAGAGAGGGCCGGGAGGGCCTGGCCGACTCGTGCGCCGCACGGGACTCGGGGGTCTCCGGCCAGGTCTGGCCGCCCGAGGCCGCGGCCTCGGGCTCCGGTGCCTCCGGCCAGGGCGTGGCGGACGGTGCCGGCCGCTCCTCGGTCCAGTGGCGCAACGCGCCCGCCTCCACGTCGATCTGCGCGCGCAGCGTGTCGAGGTCGTCGTCGGCGAACCGGCGTGCCCGGTCGTGTGCCGCCCAGCGCAGCGCGTCCGCGGACCGTGTGATCCGCTCGGTGCGCTCGGTCAGGTCGGGCAGCCGGGAGGCGAGCGTGCCCCGGTCCGGTTCGGTCTCCAGGCGTCGCAGCTCGGCGTCCAGTTGGCGTCCGTGCGCGCTGAGGCGCTCGAAGAGGCCCAGCGACTCCTTCAGCGACTCGTCCTCGGCGACCCCCGCGTGCAGCGCGTCCTGCGTGGCCCGCATCGACGTGCGCAGCGTCAGTCGGAGCTGGGCGAGTTCACCGGCCGGACCCGGTTGGGCGAGGGTTCTGGCCCGCAGGGTGGTGTCCTCGACCGTGCGCCGGGCCTGCGCGATCGTACGGTCCACGCCGCGTTTGGCCGCGCCGACCGCTTTCACCGTCGCATACACCCCGAGCACGACGCACAGCACGAACAGGAGCGCGATGACGGTCAAAACGACTTCCACGACGCTCCTCCTCCGGCCGGCCATGACGGTGGCAGCACTGTTCTTCCACGGTAAACGCAGCGGGCAGGTCCAGGGTTCCGTCTGAACCCCGAACCTGCCCTTAGGGAACTACCCCGACATCAGCGACACCGCCGCCGGGACCGGTGTCCGGGCCGTCCCGGTGACCGTCGTGAGCCGCCCGGGACGCCGACCGCCGACCCGCGACCGGGCCGCGACAACCCGCCCGGCCGGCAGCCGTACCAGCCGGCCACGCGACCGACCGGCAGCCACGCCCACCAGCAGCCCCACGCCGACCGCCGACCCGACCGACCGGCAACGCGACGGACCGCCGCCGCTACGCCGTGACGATGTTCACCAGCTTCGGCGCACGCACGATCACCTTGCGGATCCCGGCACCGCCCAGCGCGGCGACCACCTTCTCGTCGGCCAGCGCCGCCTTCTCCAACTCCTCGTCGGAGATCGAGGGGGGAACCTCCAGGCGCGCCTTGACCTTGCCCTTGATCTGGACCACGCAGGTCACGGTCTCGTCCACGACGTACGCCGGGTCGGCGACCGGGAAGTCCCGGTGGACGACCGTGTCTCTGTGGCCCAGCCGGCGCCACAGCTCCTCGGCGATGTGCGGGGCCAGCGGCGCGATCAGCAGCACCAGGGACTCGGCGACCGAACGCGGCACCGCCCCGCCCGCCTTGGTCAGGTGGTTGTTCAGCTCGGTGATCTTGGCGATGGCGGTGTTGAACCGCAGCCCCTCCAGGTCCTGGCGCACGCCGTCGATCGCCTTGTGCAGCGCGCGCAGGATGTCCTCGTCGGGCTCGGCGTCGACGACGGTGGCCTCGCCGGTCGTCTCGTCGACGACGTTGCGCCACAGCCGCTGCAGCAGCCGGAACTGGCCCACCACCGCGCGCGTGTCCCACGGCCGCGACACGTCCAGCGGGCCCATCGCCATCTCGTACAGGCGCAGCGTGTCGGCGCCGTACTCGGCGGCGATCTCGTCCGGGGTGACCGCGTTCTTCAGGGACTTGCCCATCTTGCCCAGCAGGCGGGTGACCTGCTCGCCCTGGTAGTAGTACGCGCCGTCGCGCTCCTCCACCTCGGCGGCCGGCACCGCGATGCCGCGGCTGTCGCGGTAGACGTAGGCCTGGATCATGCCCTGGTTGAACAGCTTGTGGAACGGCTCGGGCGACGAGATGTAGCCCAGGTCGAACAGGACCTTTGACCAGAACCGCGCGTACAGCAGGTGCAGCACGGCGTGCTCGGCGCCGCCGACGTACAGGTCGACACCGCCGTGCGGCATGCCCTCGCGCGGCCCCATCCAGTAGCGCTCGATCTCCGGGTCGACCAGCTTCTCGCTGTTGTGCGGGTCCAGGTAGCGCAGCTCGTACCAGCAGGAACCGGCCCAGTTGGGCATGGTGTTGGTCTCGCGGCGGTACTTCTTCGGTCCGTCGCCCAGGTCCAGGGTGACGTTGACCCACTCCTCGTTGCGCGACAGCGGGGTCTCGGGCTGGGTGTCGGCGTCGTCCGGGTCGAAGGTGCGCGGCGAGTAGTCCTCGACCTCGGGCAGCTCCAGCGGCAGCATCGACTCGGGCAGCGCGTGGGCGACGCCGTCCTCGTCGTAGACGATCGGGAAGGGCTCGCCCCAGTAGCGCTGGCGGCTGAACAGCCAGTCACGCAGACGGAAGTTGACGGTGCCCTGGCCGATGCCCTTGCGCTCCAGCCATTCGGTGATGCGCGCCTTGGCGTCGACGACGTTCAGGCCGTCCAGCGACACCGCCTCGCCGGAGGAGTTCACGATCTTCGCGTCGTACGCGACGAAGGCGTCGTCCCAGGCGGAGGGGTCGGTGCCGCGGCCGTCGGTGGGTTCGACGACACAGCGCATCGGCAGCTCGAAGGCGCGCGCGAAGGCGAAGTCGCGGCTGTCGTGCGCCGGGACGGCCATGATCGCGCCGGTGCCGTAGCCCATCAGCACGTAGTCCGCGATGAAGACGGGGATCTTCTCGCCGCTGACCGGGTTGACGGCGTACGCGCCCGTGAAGATGCCGGTCTTGTCCTTGGCCTCGGCCTGCCGCTCGACGTCGGACTTCGAGGCGGCCTGGGCGCGGTAGGCGGCGACGGCGTCGGCGGGCGTGGCGTGGCCGCCGGTCCACACCTCGTGCGTGCCCTCGGGCCACGCGCCGGGGGTGAACTTCTCGACCAGCGGGTGTTCCGGCGCCAGCACCATGTAGGTGGCGCCGAACAGGGTGTCCTGGCGCGTGGTGAAGATCGTGACGGCTTCGCCGTCGATCGGGAAGTCGACGCGGGCGCCTTCGGAGCGGCCGATCCAGTTGCGCTGCTGCAGTTTGATGGCCTCGGGCCAGTCCAGCTCGTCCAGGTCCTCCAGCAGCCGGTCGGCGTAGGCCGTGATGCGCATGTTCCACTGGCGCAGCTTGGCCTTGAAGACGGGGAAGTTGCCGCGCTCGGAGCGGCCGTCGGCGGTGACCTCCTCGTTGGCCAGGACGGTGCCCAGGCCGGGGGACCAGTTGACGGGGGCGTCGGAGGCGTAGGCCAGGCGGTACTCGCTCAGGACGTCGGCGCGCTCGGCGGCGCTCAGCTCGTTCCACGCGCGCGTGGTGCCCGGGATCGCGCGCTCACCCGACTCGAACTGGGCGATCAGCGCGGAGATCGGGCGGGCCTTGCGGGCCTCCTCGTCGTACCAGGAGTTGAAGATCTGCAGGAAGATCCACTGGGTCCACTTGTAGTAGTCCGGGTCGATCGTGGCGAACGACCGGCGCTTGTCGTGGCCCAGGCCCAGCCGGCGCAGCTGCGCCTTCATGTTCGCGATGTTGGCCTCGGTGGACACGCGCGGGTGCGTGCCGGTCTGCACGGCGTACTGCTCGGCGGGCAGGCCGAAGGCGTCGAAGCCCAGGGTGTGCAGGACGTTGTGGCCGGTCATGCGCTGGAACCGGGCGAAGACATCGGTGGCGATGTAGCCCAGGGGGTGGCCCACGTGCAGGCCCGCACCGGAGGGGTACGGGAACATGTCCATGATGAACTTCTTGGGCCGGGCGACCAGCTCCGGGTCGCCGGCCAGGTCACCCTTGGGGTTCGGCGCCTCATAGGTGCCCTCGGCGTCCCAGAAGTCCTGCCAGCGTGCCTCGATGTCGGCCGCCATGGCGGCCGTGTAGCGGTGCGGCGCGGCCTCGGCCGACGCGGCGGCGGTGGCAGCGGGGTTCGTCTCGCTCATGATCCTTAAAGCTCCATCGATCGTCTCTGCCGGCGGCTGTGACATTGCAGGAAACGAAAAATCCCCTCGCACAGGAGGGGACGCCGCGCCGATGCCGACCATCCGGTGCACCGGTGGTCGGGACTGATCAGCGCGGCCCGCTAAGCAGAAGGCGCACGGCACGCATGGCGCCAGGGTACCCCAGCGTCCGTGCGTGTCGCGACGGACCCGAGGCGGCGCACCCGGGCGCGAAGGCGGCTGAACCCAACGCGGGACAGAACCGTACTCAGTCACCGACGGTCAAGTGGTGAAGGTCCCGAGAAGCTGAACAAAGCTCAACCGTTACGTCGCGTAACAGCAGCTAATCGGACATCACTACCGCCCTGTTGCCCCTGGATGACAACGCAATGACTCAAACCTCGTACCGACCGGTATGGAGCCCCCTAGAGTGCGGCAGCGGGACCGCCTTCCCGAAACTGTTCGGAGTTGCCCCCATGAACCCTCCACGTAGCAACAGCTCGCTCCCCCGGACGGGCCGCTCGGCCTACGGCGTGGCGTCGGCTGTGGTACTCCTCCTCATACCCGTCATCGTGCTGGCCGGCGGAAACGCAGTCCGGGACTTCCTCAATTTCGGAGCGGGCGTCCTCTCGCTCGTCTCCCTGAGCTGCTCGGTGATCTGGGGGCTCGTCGCCCAGGACCGGATCTTCCTCAACATCCGTCAGCGGATCGTGGCGCAGGCCGTGCACCGGACGACCGCGGTGGCCTCGGTCGCGTTCCTCCTGGTGCACATCACGGTCAAGCTGGCACTCGACCACACCGTGCTGATCGCCGCACTGATCCCCTTCAGCCTGGGCGTCAGCGGCTCGGCCGGGCTCATCGGCCTCGGCTCCCTGGCCGGACTGCTCATGATCTTCGTCGGGGTCACCGGCGCCCTGCGCAGCAACTTCGCCTCCCCGGCGCCGGTCGCCGCGCGCTGGCGGGCGATGCACATGCTGGCCTACCCGTCCTGGTGCGCCGCACTGATCCACGGCCTGTACGCGGGACGCGCGGCGAAACCGTTCTTCATGGTGTCGTACGAACTGTGCCTGCTCGGGGTCATGGCGGCACTGGGCCTGCGCGCGGCCCCGCGCCCGTTCAAGCGCAAGGTGGCCGACCGGATCTTCGCGGTCATCGGGACCGCCGACCGGCCGGGACGCGACGAGCTGGACGCCAGCCGCGCCCGCAACGCGGAGGCCGCCGCGGCCCTGGGGGGCTTCGGAGCGCGCCCTGCGGGCCGTGCCGGCACCGGCCTGATCCCTCCGCAGCCCTCCGCGCCCCGCTACGAGGCCCCTCCGGCCCGCGCCATGACCCCGGAGCCGGGCGGCGGCTTCGCGGCCGCCTACCGGGCCGTGTCGGGCACCCCGGCCGCACCGGGCCCGATGACGCCCGCCGCACCCCTGGGCATGGACCTGCCCCTGGGCACGCAGGCCACGGAGTCGATGCCCCGCGTCGGCGGAGCGGGCAGCACCTCCGGGAGCTGGCCGGTCCCCTCGCCGCCGCCCGTCGGCGAGGCGCCGCGCTCCGCGTACGACCCGCTCCAGGACACCGGCTACACCGTCCCGTCCTATGGCAATGCGGGATACGACGGGTACGGCGCGAGTGAAATGTTCAACACGGGTGAGACGAACGCCGCCTATGGCACGTACAACTCGAACAACACGTACAACACCGGTTCCGAGACGGAAACGTTTCCCGGCGCCTATGACGCGCCGGGGGCCGGCGAACCCTGGAACGCGCCTTCCGGAGGTTTTTAAGTGAATGAGGCCCTGCCCGACGTCCCAGAAGTGCGCGTGGTCGGACTTCCGCAGCTCACGTCGGGCTTCGACCTTGTCGAGCGACTCGACCTGGCGATGCACCTCAAGGTGCACGGCCCGCTCGAACCGATGGGCGGCGAGCAGCTCGCACAGCTCGCCGAACAGATCTCCCTGAAAGGGCGCGGTGGCGCAGGCTTCCCCTTCCACAAGAAGCTGCGGTCGGTCGCCGAGTCGGCGATCCGCAGGGGCGTCCGGCCGGTGGTGGTCGTCAACGGAAGCGAGGACGAACCGGCCTGCCGCAAGGACACGGTGCTGATCAACCGTGCCCCGCACCTCATCCTGGACGGCGCGCTGCTGGCCGCCGAGGCCCTCGGCGCCCGGCAGCTCGTGGTCGGCGTGACCCGGGCCTCCACCGAACGCTCGATGGAGCAGGCGCTGGCCGAGCGCGGCCTCAGCGACCGGCGCGGCGCGCCCCTGCGCGCGCGCGTGCAGCGCAATCCGGTGCGCATGGTCACCGGCGCCGCCGCCTCGCTGATCCGCTCCATCGACGGCGGGCCGGCCATCCCGCCCGGACGCAAGACCAGCGCCTCGCAGAGCGGCGTGGGCGGCGCACCCACCCTGCTGTCGAACGCGGAGACGTTCGCCCAGCTCGCGGTCGCCGCGCGGATCGGCGCGGAGCGCTACTGCAACACCGGTCTGTACGACGAGCCCGGCACCGTCATGCTCACCGTCTCCGGTGCGGTCCACCGCCCGATGGTGATCGAGGTCCCCACGGGCGTGCCGCTGCGGTACGTGCTCCAGCTCGCCGGCGCCCCGCCGGTCCCGCAGGGCGTGCTGACCGGCGGCTACCACGGCAAGTGGATCGACGCGGCGACGGTCGACGAGGCGATCGTCTCGCGCAACTCCCTGGACGCCGTCGGCGGCTCGCTCGGCGCCGGCGCGATCCTGCCCCTCGGCCAGGAGACCTGCCCGCTCGGCGAGTCCCTGCAGGTGGCCAAGTGGCTGGCGGAGGAGAGCGCGGGCCAGTGCGGCCCCTGCTACCTCGGGCTGCCCGCCGCGGCGCGCGGCTTGGAGGACATCCTGAGCGGCGGCGGTCCGGCCGCCCTGGAGGCCCTCAAGCAGGTCGCCAAGGCCGTGAAGAGGCGTGGTGCCTGCTCGCACCCGGACGGCTCGGCGATGTTCCTGGAATCGACCATCAAGGCCTTCACGGACGACCTGGCGGCGCACGTCCTCGGCAACGGCTGCGGCCGGCCCGTGGAGGGCGTACTGCCGCTCTTCGAGGGCGGCCGGGCCCCCACGGGGATCTCGGGCGGCGGCCAGGCCGCACCCGAGGCGGGCGCCAGCCGGCAGAAGATCTACGTCGACTGGACGCTGTGCCGAGGTCACGGACTGTGCGCGGACATCCTCCCGGAGGTCTTCGAACTGGGGGCCGACGGCTTTCCGACGGTCGCCCAGGCGCCGGTGCCGCGGTATGCGGAGGCCAAGGCGCTGCGGGCGGTGCGCCGCTGCCCCGCGCTCGCGCTGCGGATCGAGGAGGACACCCGCTCGGCGCCGCCCCGCAGCAACCTGCCGGTGCTGTCGCAGGGCCGCGGACGCCGCGCCCTCGGCCGCTGAGACGCCGGCACCGACCGCGCCGACACCGACGGCGGGCCGCCCACCTCGGGGCAGCCCGCCGTCGGCGTTCCACAGGCCCAGCCGGCCTACCCGTTCTGCCGGCGGCGTTCTCTGGGCCCACACGACGAAAGCGGCCCATCCGACCGGATGGACCGCTTTCAACTCCTGTGGAGCTAAGGAGAATTGAACTCCTGACCTCCTGCATGCCATGCAGGCGCTCTACCAACTGAGCTATAGCCCCTCGTGGCCATGCGGCGGAGCCGCATGTTCCCCGTGTCGCCCGGTTTCCCCGGCGGCGACGCCAACATTACACGGTCCACCGGGTGAAACACCAAATCGTTTCCGTGGTGCACGGGGACGCGGGCCGGCCCCCATTCCGCGGCCGTCCCCGCCCGCCGTGGGTCACGCGCGGCGGGCCCCGGTCAGGCCGTGGCGAACGAGTAGAAGCGTTTGAGTGTGCAGTGCTCGTCGAGGAGGCGGCCGTAGATCGGCTCGCCCTCCAGCTCCCGGTACGTCTCGATCGGGTCGCCTTTTATGATCAGCGCCCGCGCGCATTCCTCGCACCAGTACTGGTAGTCCGGGTTGACCGGCTCCATGTCCCGGACGATCGGCGTGCCGCTGCCGCACCAGTCGCACTTCCGCCTGTGTGCTCCCATGGATCAGCTCCAGATGTGGCCGCAGGCCGTGCACACGTAGGAGATGCCGCCGTTGTCGCCGAGGACCTGGGCGACATGGGACGAGCCGCAGGAAGGGCAGTCGAGGGGGGTGGCATTCCGAGGTGTCACCGTCAGTGCGGGAAGATCGTGGACCTCCCCGCGGATGCTCGCAGGCATCGCTACTCCCTCCCGTCGGGCCGCTCCCCCTGCCGGCCGTTTGATTCTGCCACGGCCGGACCAATACGGTCAGCGACGCCTTCGTACCAGTCCGGACACGGCCCCGGCATGACCGTCGCGGCCGGCGCGTACGTGCCTATGAGGAGCGCGTCCGAAGAGGTATACGCCCCGGGGCCCCAAGTGACTCAAGCCGGTTCGACAACAGTGTGCCGGGGGCCGCGCCCCGATCGGCCGTCCGAGCCGGGTGACCGCCGCGTCCCTCCCTGTCTCATCGGTGAAGTGACGCCGGATCAGGCCGGGCCTGCGGAGTCGCTGCCGGTATGAGCTGTGGCGCAGCCCTTACCGGGAAATCCAGCAACGAAAAATCCCGCCCCTCGTGGGACGGGATCTTCTGTACCGATCTTCGACAACTCAAGAGTGCCGGTCTGTGGAGCTAAGGAGAATTGAACTCCTGACCTCCTGCATGCCATGCAGGCGCTCTACCAACTGAGCTATAGCCCCTCGCGTCCATGCGGCGGAGCCGCATGGTGTTTCGCCCCGCTCGGCGGGGCGAACAAGAAGAACTTTAGCCTGCGACCTGCCGGAAAGTGAAATCCGGGTCCCGCGCCGGGTGAGGCGGTGTCAGACGTCGTCGCCGAGGACCGGTTCCGGCAGGGTGCCCGCGTTGTGCTCCAGGAGACGCCAGCCGCGCGCGCCTTCGCCGAGGCACGACCAGGAGCAGTTGGAGAGACCGCCGAGGCTCTCCCAGTGGCGGGCCTCCAGGCCGAGCAGACGGCCGATGGTGGTGCGGATCGTCCCGCCGTGGCTGACCACCACGAGGGTGCCGTCCTCGGGGAGTTTCTCGGCGTGCCGCAGCACCACGGGGGCGGCGCGGTCGGCGACCTCGGTCTCCAGTTCGCCGCCGCCCCGGCGGACGGGCTCACCGTGCTTCCAGGCCGCGTACTCGTCGCCGAACCGGGCGATGATCTCCTCGTGGGTCAGCCCCTGCCAGACGCCCGCGTACGTCTCGCGCAGGCCCTCGTCGAGGGTGATCTCCAGGCCCGTGAGCGCGGCCAGCTCGGCGGCGGTGCCGACGGCACGCCGCAGGTCGGAGGCGACGATGGCGTCCGGCTTCAGGGAGGCGAGCAGGCGGGCGGAGCGGCGGGCCTGGCCGACGCCGGTCTCGGTCAGCTCGACGTCCGTGGAGCCCTGGAAGCGGCGCTCCACGTTCCACGCCGTCTGGCCGTGGCGCCACAGGATGAGGCGGCGGCCACGGCCCTTTCTGCCGGTCTCGGCGCCCGGGGCGGTCACCGCAGTTCCCCGCCCAGCTCGGCGTTGAGCGCGGCTTCCCCGGCGGCCTGCAGCCGGGTGTGCTCCTCGGCCTTGCCGCGGGTGGCCTGGGCGTCGGCGGGCAGCTCCAGCTCGGGGCAGTCCTTCCACAGCCGCTCCAGGGCGTAGAAGACGCGCTCCTCGCTGTGCTGCACGTGCACGACGATGTCGACGTAGTCCAGCAGGATCCAGCGGGCGTCGCGGTCGCCCTCGCGGCGCACCGGCTTGGCGCCGAGTTCCTTGAGCAGCCGCTCCTCGATCTCGTCGACGATCGACTTGACCTGGCGGTCGTTGGGCGCGGAGGCCAGCAGGAAGGCGTCCGTGATCGACAGCACATCGCTGACGTCGTAGGCGATGACGTCGTGCGCGAGCTTGTCGGCGGCCGCCTGAGCGGCGGTGTTGATGAGCTCCAGAGAGCGGTCCGTGGCGGTCACTACAAGGCTTTCGGTCGGCGGTCAGTGATACCTCAAGGGTCTCACGGACCGCCGACAGCACCCCAGGTGATTACCGCAGCGCACCCCGCGCCCGGGGTGTGGCCCGCGTCACGAGGTCGCCTTGTAGTTCTGGCCGAGGACGACGGAGACGTCGGCGTTCGTGGTGACCTTGCCCTTCTGCACGGCGCTGGTGGGCAGGCCCAGGGTCTTGGCGACCTCGATCGCGTTCTGCTTGTCGCCGTCGTCGGCGTAGGTGATCCGGGACACGGCCTGGGCGGCCTGGGTGCCGCCGTCGACGACGGTGTAGCCGCCGTTGTCGAGGACGACGCGAGCCTGCTCCGCGGTGGCCTTGGTGCCGGTGGCGTTCTGGATGCCGACCCGTACGGCGTCGCCGGTCCGGGGGGTCTTCACGGTGCCGCCGAGCAGGGTCTTGACCACGCTGTCGGTGGCGTTCTGGCTGATGGTGCCGTCGGACTGGACCGGTAGCAGCACGGTCTTGTACGCGCCCTCCTTGGCGCGGTCGGCGAGCTTGGCGAGGAAGCTGCCGAGGTCCTTGTCGGTCAGGGGCGGGTCGAGGATCTGGGCGAGCGTCTGCACAGAGGTCGTGGCGGCCTGCGGGTCCGAGGACAGCTTGCGCAGCACGCCCTGCATCACCTGGCCGAACCGCTCCAACTGGGCGTCCTGGGACTCGCCGGCGGCGCGGTAGGTGGCGTAGGCGACGGCCATCTTCCCGCTGAGGGTCTGATCCTGCCCCTTGTGGACGAGGAGGGAGCCGCTCTTCTTCTTGGTGTCGGGGTCGGGAACGTCGGCGTTGGTGGTGACCTCGATGTTGCCGACGAGTTCGACGAGGTTGTCGAGGTACGGGGTGTCAAGGCGCCAGGAGCCCTCGATGTTGGTGCCCAGGGCGGTGTCGATGGCGTCGCTGGTGCCGGAGGAGCCGTCGTCGGCGACCGACTTGGCGAGGGTGGTCGTGGAGCCGTCGTCGGAGGTCAGCGCAAGGGAGTTGGGCAGCAGGACGGTGACGCCCTGCTTGAGGGTGGTGTTGTCCACGAGCAGCGCGGTGGAGGTGCCGCCGCCCTTGGTGTTGTGCAGGTGGACGACGAGCACGTCGCGGTTCTGGGCGCCGGTGGCCGTGGCCGTGGCGGGCTTGCCGCCGGAGGAGGTGCCGGGCAGCAGGCCCGCGAACCAGAGGTAGCCGACGCCGCCGACGGCGGCCAGGGCGAGGACCACGACGAGGGCGACGATCCGGCTGCGCGCGCGGCGCTTGGCCTCCTCGCGGCGCTCGGTGCGGTTCTCGGTGAACTTCAGCCAGTCGATGACGTCTTCGGAGTCGCCGTCGGGCTCCTCGGCGAAGGCGAACTGACCGGAGCCCGCGTCGCGGTCGCCGTGCGGCTCCTCGGGGGCGGCCCCGGACCGTTGCGCCGTGCCGCCGTCGGTGAAGCCGGCCGGGTCGTCGTGCCTGCGGTCGCTGTCGGCCGGACCCGCCTGCTGGGGGATGTAGGCGGTCGGCTCGGCAACACGCGGCTGGTGTCCGCTGGTTGAGGCCGGGCCGTACGGGTCGTAGCCGCCGGCCGTGGTGGTGCCGTAGGGGGCGTAGGAGTCGTACGAGGCGGTGGGCTGCTGTGTGCCGGTGTCGTGGGGGGACACGGGCTGCTGCTGGCCGTGGGTGTACGGCGGCACGGGCTGCTGGGAGCCGCTCGCGTAGGGGTCGTAGCCGTAGCCCTGGGGCTGCTGGTGGCCCTGGGGCTGCTGGTGCTGCTGGTACTGCTGCGTGCCGTGGGGGTCGTAGCCCTGCGGGGTGCGCTGCGTCGGCACCTGCTGGTACACAGGCTGCCCGAACTCGTCGTAGCCGACGAGTTCGTACTGGTCGCCCACGTACCCGTCGTATCGGTCGTTCACCGGTGCCCCTCTCGGCTCACTCGCCGCGGTACAGCTGCCGTTTGTCGATGTAGCGCACCACGCCGTCCGGCACCAGATACCAGACGGGTTCGCCTTTGGCGACTCTCGCACGGCAGTCTGTGGACGAGATGGCGAGCGCGGGCACCTCGACCAGCGAGACGCCGCCCTCGGGCAGGCCGGGGTCGGCCAGGGTGTGGCCGGGGCGGGTGACGCCGATGAAGTGCGCGAGAGAGAACAACTCGTCCGTGTAGCGCCAGGTGAGGATCTGGCTCAGCGCGTCGGCACCGGTGATGAAGAAGAGGTCGGTGTCGGGGTTCAGCGCCTTCAGATCACGCAGGGTGTCCGTGGTGTAGGTGGGGCCGCCGCGGTCGATGTCGATGCGGCTGACCGAGAACTGGGGGTTCTCTGCGGTCGCGATGACCGTCATCAGATAGCGGTCCTCGGCCGCGGAGACCTTGCGGTCGGTCTTCTGCCACGGCTGGCCGGTGGGCACGAACACCACCTCGTCGAGATGGAACTGCGCGACGACCTCACTGGCCGCGACGAGGTGCCCGTGGTGGATCGGGTCAAACGTTCCGCCCATGACGCCGAGTCGGCGCTTGCCGGGGTTCGACGGGCCGTTGCCGGGTCCGGGTCGCGTGCCCTTCGCCAAACCGGTGGGCATGTGCTGCTCTCCCATGCGTGCAGACCCTACCGGCCCGGCCGGTACCGGCGGACGGCCCCCGGCGGGCGGCCGGGGCCGGGGCCGGTGCCGGACTCAGCGGTCGCGGTTGAAACGGGTGGTGATCCACAGCAGCAACAGCAGGATGACGAGGGCGGCGCCGCCCGTCATGAAGGGGCTGAGGCTCGCGTGGCGCTCGGTCTCGCCCTCGGCGAGGGTGGCCAACTGGGCAGCGGTGCTGTGGAAGCTCATCATCGGCTGAACCTATCCGGTGTGGGCGGGATAAAGACGTCGGTTCATCGTATGCGGGTGCCGTCGCGCCGCTCACGCCGACTCCGCCGTTTCGGGCCGGCTGCGGCGCCGGTACGGGGCCTGCCCCACCGGGGGCCGTCCGCCGGCGGGGCGCGGCACGCGGGTGGCCGTGCGCCCGCCGGCCGTCACTTGCGCTTGTAGCCGCGCAGCAGGAACCACGCGGTCAGGACGCAGCCGAGGATCATGACGATCAGCACGACACGGAGCAGGTTGCCCGGGCCCTGTCGATCGGCGGCCTGAGCGGCCTCGGTGAGCCAGGCGGCGGAGATGTGCTCCATGGGATCGCTCCTTAGGGTGTGCTGCCCTGCCACGGTATCTCCGCCTAGGCTGGACTCCGTCTCGGGGGCACATAGGGTCGCGCGGTGCGTCGTCGGACACAGGGCGGTGCACCATCAGACACATGGGGGAACACATGTCCGACGAAGGTTTTGAGCAGAACGCGTCCGGCCACGAGCACGGCACCGTGCCGAGCAGGCGGCGCAGGCGTTTTCCGGGGATCTCCTCGCGCGCGTACGAACACCCGGCGGACCGTTCGGCCCTGGTGGCCCTGCGCAAGCTCAGCGGCTTCGACACGGTCTTCAAGGTGCTCAGCGGTCTGCTGCCCGAGCGGAGCCTGCGGCTGCTGTTCCTCTCCGACTCGGTACGGGTCTCGGACGCGCAGTTCACCCACCTCAACGACATGCTGCGGGACGCCTGTTACATCCTGGACGTGGACAAGGTCCCGCCGATGTACGTCACGCAGGATCCGCAGCCGAACGCGATGTGCATCGGCCTGGACGAGCCGATCATCGTCGTGACCACCGGGCTCGTGGAGCTTCTGGACGAGGAGGAGATGCGGGCGGTCGTCGGCCACGAGGTCGGGCACGCGCTCTCCGGTCACGCCGTCTACCGGACCGTCCTGCTGTTCCTGACCAGTCTCGCGGTCCGGGTCGCGTGGATCCCGCTGGGCAACCTCGCGATCATGGCGATCGTGACCGCGCTGCGGGAGTGGTTCCGCAAGTCGGAGCTGTCGGCCGACCGGGCCGGGCTCCTGGTCGGGCAGGACCTCAAGGCCTCGATGCGCGGGCTGATGAAGATCGCGGGCGGGAACCATCTGCACGAGATGAACGTGGACGCGTTCCTGGAGCAGGCCGAGGAGTACGAGGCCGGGGGCGATCTGCGCGACTCCGTGCTCAAGATCCTGAACGTCCTGCCGCGTACGCATCCCTTCACCGCGGTCCGCGCGGCCGAGCTGAAGAAGTGGGCCGGCTCCCGTGACCACCAGCGGATCATGGACGGTCACTACGCGCGGCGCAGCGAGGACGGAGACACCTCGGTGTCGGACTCCTTCCGGCAGTCGGCGGCCCACTACGCGAGCGAGGTGAAGCAGTCCAAGGACCCGCTGATGAAGCTGGTCACCGATCTGGCGGGCGGCGCGGGCGACCTCGGGGGCCGCGTACGGCGCGGCTTCTCGGGCTTCGCGAGCGGCGCCGCCAAGGACACGCCGCGCGACCGCGGCGAGAGCCGTGACGGCGACGGCGAGGGCCGTGACCACAGCGGCGAGCCCGGCGGCACCCGCCCGAACGACGACCACCCGGACGACGACGCCGGGAACGGCAAGGGCTGAGCCGAAGGCGCGGGCGCGGCTCCGGCGTCCGCCGGTGCCCTGGCCGCCCGGCCCCCGCGCGGGCTCCCGCCGGGGACCCGGCGCGGCTCCTGGCCGCCCGCGCGGGTCTCCCCCGGCGTCAGACCTTCGGCTCCGCGTCCGAGGACAGGGTGCCGCACAGAGCCGTGGCGCTGTTGGTCTCGTACGGGTTCGTCCCGGCCGGTGCGCCCGCCTTGGCGGTCTGGCCCGCGAGGAGCGGACGGAGGCGGTCCGCGGTGTTCTCCGCGCACGCGAGCGGGCCCGCCTGGACGGAGGAGGTGAGCAGCTCGGCCTGGTGCGTCCGCAGGTCGTCGCGGTCGAAGCGGAAGGTCAGCTCGCGCCGCACGGTGACCAGCGAGGCCTTCGCCTTCGGGGCCGCGCCGGTCGGCTTCACCGCGTAGACGAGGATGTGGTCGGCGGTGACCTCCAGCGCGTCGGAGGTGGGCTCCACCGCCTCCAGCGTGCCCTCGACGCGGATCCGGTGGTCGGCGAGCTGCACGCGCGCAGGGTCGAATCGGACGAGCCAGCCGGTGGGCGAGTGCCGCCCGTCCGCGACCGGGCGGTGGAAGCTCTGGTCGAACTGTTCGAGCTGCTCGGGGGCGACCAGCACGCGTACCGCACGCACGGCGTCGCCGGTGAGGACGTCCGGGTCGAGCGAGGACTCGACGAGGTAGTCCTTCGCGATGGTGACGGCGGCGACGACCTGGCTCTCGGAGAAGTGCGCGGTGCGCCGGACGGCGGGCAGGGTGAAGCCCTCGGCGCCGATACGGAACCGGGCGGCGGGGCTGTGGTCGTACAGGGTCTCGGGGTCCGTGGCGCCGGGCACGGCGGACTGGGGGGCGAGCGGTGTCACCGTCATCCGCAGCGGCTCGACGAGCTGGGCCTTGGGCGCCTGGTAGGGGTGGCGCACTCCCATGTAGAGGGCGGTGCCGAAGGCGAGCGCGATCAGCAGGACGAGGACCAGCGCCTGCCGGGGCAGTCCGCGGCGCAGCGCCGGGCGGCGGCGTACGGCCGGGGCGTGGTCGGCGATCCGCTCCCGTGCGGAGTACTCCTGGAGACGGGCAGCACGGACGAACGACTCGTCGAACACGACGGATCGGTACTCGTCCTCGCCACCACCGGGAGCACCCTCGGGCGTCCCCTCAGGTGGGTCTCCAGGCCCGCCCATACCTTCAGAGTAGGTCTCCCGGAGGCCGGGTAAACGCCCTGGTACAGGACAACTTCTGACAGGTTCTCACCAAGTTTTCAAACGGGTGCCGCATGGATGCCGGACCTCGGTGAGCGGGGCACCGGACGGTTCGCCGGCGGGGTGCGGGGCCGGTCGCCGGCAGGGCGTGCGACGCCTGCGCGGGGCGCCTGCGGGCCCTTCGCCACCGTACGCCGTAGCGCTCGCTCAGGGTGTCCGTGGTGCGGCCGAGAAAGCCGGCGGCGAGGAGTTCGCGGAGGCCGGGGGGCTCGTGCCCGCGCCTGTCTCCTGGCCCTGTTCCAGACCCGTCGTGGCGGGCGGCGGGACCTCCTGGCGGCCTGCGGACCCGCCCCGGTAGACCGCGGTGAAGGCCAGCGCGACCATGCCTATGCCCATCACGAGGGCGAGCATCCAGGCCACCGGACGGTGCCAGCGGGCGCCCTTGCCGTAGGGCCTGCCCCAGCCCCCCCATGGGCCGTAGCGGCCTTCCAGGACCTCCGTGTCGTCGTCCAGGTCCCGGTGGTGACCGAAGGAGGCGCCCTCGGGGCCGAATCCGTCCTCGTAGCGGTCGTCGTCGCCGCGTGCGCCCCGGCCGCGCGCCCGGCGCGCGGCCTCCTGAGCGTCCGCGCGGCCCTGTGCGGCGGCGAGGAGTCTCTCCACGGCCGTCGGCTCGTGGACCACGGCCGCCCGTACGAAGGCCTCGTCGAAGACCACGGAGGCGAACTCTTCGTCCATACCTCCGCGGTCGCGGTCGTCGTCGGGCTCCCGGCCGTCAGCGAACGGCGTGCCCCCCACGTCCTCCGGCACGGATCCAGAGTAGACCTGGGGGGTCAATTTGGGCAGACGGCAAGGACATTCATCCGCCTGGCGAGACGCGACGCACAGATGGTTGCCGGAAACAGCGGACGGCCGTGACTGAGCGCTCGCTCAGCGCCGTACATGCCCGTCGCCGGTGACGATGTACTTGGTGCTGGTCAGCTCCGGCAGCCCCATCGGACCCCTCGCGTGCAGCTTCTGCGTGGAGATGCCGATCTCCGCTCCGAAGCCGAACTGGCCGCCGTCGGTGAAGCGCGTCGAGGCGTTCACGGCGACCGTGGTCGAGTCGACCAGTCGGGTGAACCGGCGGGCGGCCTGCTGCGAGGTGGTGACGATGGCCTCGGTGTGACCGGAGCTCCACAGCCGGATGTGCTGCACGGCCCCGTCCAGGGAGTCCACGACCGCGGCGGCGATGTCGTACGAGAGGTACTCGGTGTCCCAGTCCTCCGGCGTGGCCTCCACCACCGTGGCCCGGGAGTCCTTGGCGTACGCCAGCACCCGGTCGTCGGCGTGGACCGTGACCCCGGCGTCCGCGAGGGCGTCCAGGGCGCGCGGCAGGAACGCGGGGGCGATGTCCTGGTGGACGAGGAGCGTCTCGGCGGCGTTGCAGACGCTCGGCCGCTGCGCCTTGGAGTTGATCAGGATGTCGACCGCCATGTCGATGTCGGCCTCGGCGTCGACGTAGACGTGGCAGTTGCCGGTGCCGGTCTCGATCACCGGGACCGTGGACTCCTCCACCACCGTGCGGATCAGGGAGGCGCCACCGCGCGGGATGAGCACGTCGACCAGGCCGCGGGCGCGCATCAGCTCGCGCACCGACTCACGGCTCTCACCGGGGACGAGCTGGACGGCGTCGGCGGGCAGCCCCGCGCCGCCCACCGCGTCACGCAGGACCCGCACCAGGGCGGCGTTCGACTCGTACGCGGAGGACGAGCCGCGCAGCAGCACCGCGTTCCCGGACTTCAGGCACAGCGCGGCGGCGTCGACCGTCACGTTCGGCCGGGCCTCGTAGATGATGCCGACGACACCGAGCGGAACCCGGACCTGGCGCAGGTCGATGCCGTTGGGGAGGGTGGAGCCGCGGACCACCTCGCCGACCGGGTCGGGCAGCGCGGCGACGTCCCGCACGTCGGAGGCGATGGCGCGGATCCGCTCGGGCGTGAGGGTCAGCCGGTCGACGATCGCCTCGCTGGTGCCCGCCTCGCGGGCCTTGGCGATGTCCCTGGCGTTCGCCTCGACGATCTCACTCGTACGGACCTCCAGCGCGTCCGCGATGGCGAGCAGCGCGTCGTCCTTCTCGGCCCGGGGCAGCGGCGCGAGCTCGGCGGCAGCCCCCTGGGCGCGGTAGGCGGCCTGGCCGACCGGGGACATGGAGTCGTACGGCGAGAGCGTGGTCATGAGGGAAGGGTAGTGCGCCGGGCACGGCCGGCCGGCGTATGTCCCACACCCCGAGACGCGCTCAGAACGGGTGGACTCCCACCGGTGTCACCCGCGCCGGCCCGTGCCCCTCGGCGACCCGCTGGTGGTAGGTGTCGCGGTCGATGACCTCCAGGCCGACGATCTCCCAGGGCGGGAGTCCCGCGGTCCGTCGGTGCTCGCCCCACAGGCGCAGCGCGACCGCGGCGGCGTCGTGCAGGTCACGGGCCTCCTCCCAGTAGCGGATCTCCGCGTGGTCGCCCGCGTAGCGGCTGGTCAGCAGGAAGGGATGGTCGTGGGCGAGCTGTTCGAGGGCGCGCCGCACCTCGGCCGGCGGCGCCTCGTCCCCGGCGAGACTGAGCGTGACATGCCACAGACGGGGGACGTCACCGGGCCCGTCGCGGGTGTCGCCGGCCGTGACGCTGGTCAGTGCGCGCTCCTCGCCCGCCGCACAGGAAGAGCCGTCGCGAACGGTGCCGGAGGTGCCACGGCCGCGGGACGCCGCCGCCCCAGGGCGCACTCGTCTCACGACGGCCTCCTTCGCGGTGCTCGTGTGCCGCGCTCGTGCGGAATGGGTACCCGAGACACAGTTGAGCAGGCCGCACGGGTCCGCGGGGCGGTTTTACGGAACGTCCCCCGCTGGACGGGGCCGCGGGACGGGCCGTTCGAGCCGTTACGGGTGCAGGAGGGCCAGGTCGTCGCGGTGGACGACCTCGCGTTCGTAGGCCGGGCCCAGTTCGCGTGCCAGTTCCCGGGTCGAGCGGCCGATCAGCCGGGGGATCTCCTTGGCGTCGAAGTTCACGAGCCCGCGCGCCACCGCCCGTCCCCGGCTGTCGCGCAGTTCCACGGGGTCACCGGCGGTGAACTCGCCCTCGACCGCCGCGATGCCGGCGGGCAGCAGCGATGTGCGGCGCTCGACGACCGCGCGCACGGCCCCGTCGTCGAGCGTGAGCGCGCCCCGCGGGGTGGAGGCGTGCTGCAGCCACAGCAGCCGGCCGGCGGAGCGTTTGCCGGTCGCGTGGAAGTACGTGCCGGTGTCGTGGCCCGCGAGGGCGTCGGCGGCGTGCACGGCGGAGGTGAGCACCACGGGGATTCCGGCCGCCGCCGCGATCCGGGCCGCCTCGACCTTGGTGACCATGCCTCCGGTGCCGACGCCCGCCTTGCCCGTGCTGCCGATCTCCACGTGCGCGAGGTCCTGAGGTCCTCGTACCTCCGCTATCCGCGAGGTGCCGGGCTTGCTGGGGTCCCCGTCGTAGACGCCGTCCACGTCGGACAGCAGGACCAGCAGGTCGGCGTGGACGAGGTGGGCGACGAGCGCGGCGAGCCGGTCGTTGTCGCCGAAGCGGATCTCGTCCGTGGCCACCGTGTCGTTCTCGTTGACGACCGGGAGCGCGCCCATCGCAAGGAGCTTGTCGAGGGTGCGGGAGGCGTTGCGGTGGTGGGCGCGGCGGCTGGTGTCGTCGGAGGTGAGCAGCACCTGGCCGACGCGGATGCCGTGACGGGCGCAGGAAGCCGCGTAGCGGGCCACCAGCAGGCCCTGGCCGACGCTGGCGGCGGCTTGCTGCCGGGCCAGGTCGCGGGGGCGGCGGCGCAGGCCGAGGGGGGCGAGGCCGGCGGCGATGGCGCCGGAGGAGACGAGGACGATCTCCTTGTCTCCCCCGCCCGCCCGTCTCCCGCCGGCACCTCCGGCCGAGGCCCTTCGGGCCGCCCCCTGCATGCGGTGTCTGGCGAGGACGTCCACGAGGGCGTCGACGCGGTCGGCGTCGAGCCCGCCCGCGGCCGTGGTCAGCGAGGACGAGCCCACCTTGACGACGATCCGGTGGGCCTCGCTCACGGCCCGCCTTGCCCCTGCCACCTTGGTCTCTGTCCCCTCGCGTCGCTGCGGCTGCCCCGCACCGCAATCTACGCGAAGGGGGCCGGGCGCCGCGCATCGGTCCAGTGGGCGGACCACCGGGGAGTGACCGGGGGTTCACGCCGGGTCAGGCCGCGCGGCGCGCCTTCAGCACCTTTCGGGCGGCCTTGCGCAGCCGCGGGAAGCGGACCCGCGTCATCGGCTTGAACGCCTCGATCGTGACCGTCTCGCGGGTCGTCGGTACGAACCAGTCGTCCGGGAGTCCCGCCGCGCGGTCACGGAAGTGCGGGTAGGCGAGATACACCGCGCGGGCGCGCGGGTCCAGGTGGGCGGTGGGGGCCTTCTTCGCCTTGAGGAACCGCACGACGTCGACGAGCAGGTCGGCCCGGCCCCGCGCCACCAGGTGCAGGCGCAGCCGCTCGTTGACCTTCAGCCGCCGGGCGATGCCCTCGTGCCAGTACGCGTCCATCAGCGGCTCGGCCAGCCGAAGCTTGTCGGCGCGGACCTCCTCGCTGTCCGTCAGGAAGACGGGGCCGAACTGCGGCAGCAGGGTGATGAGGTAGGGGCGCAGCATCAGGGAGTCGCGGCGCGGCCCGGCGGGCACCATCTCGGCGATCAGCCGCATGAGGGCGCGGGCGGAGTCGAAGCGCAGGGAGTAGCCGCCGCTCTTGGTGACGTGCTTGCCGTCGTCGCGTCCGACCAGGTAGTAGCAGACGTAGTCGGAGATCACGGAGATGCCGTCCGCGCGGAGGTACGCCTCCATCGTGAACAGGGCGTCCTCGCCGGTCTTGAGCGACTCGTCGAACCGCATGCCGTGCCGGGTGAGGAGCTCGTGGCGGAAGAGTTTCTGCGCGCTCAGCGTGAACTTGATCTGCGACGAGAAGACGTCGGTCCGCGGCAGGGTCTTGCCCCACATCGACTTCGGGGCGGTGCGGTTGACGCCGACGACCTTGCCGAGGACGACGTCCGTGCCGTGCTCGTCGGCCATGGCGACCATGCGCTCCAGCGCCTCGGTGCCGAGCCGGTCGTCCGCGTCGAGGAAGAAGACGTACCGTCCGCGCGCCTTGCCGAGGCCGACGTTGCGGGGGCCGCTGGGGCCGCCCGAGTTCTCCTGGTGGATGACCGTGACCGTCATGGGGGCCCGCTCGGCGAACTCGTCCAGGTAGTCCGCGGTCCCGTCCGTCGAGCCGTCGTCGACCGCGATCACTTCGATGCGTGACGGGTCGAGGGTCTGGTCCTCGACGGACCGCAGGCACTCGACCAGATACGGCATCGCCTCGTACGCCCCGATGATCACGCTCACATCAGGCTGCGCAACGGTCACTTCTCCCCCTCGCCACGGGATCTCCCCGTATCGCGTCGATCGCTTGACCACAAGACGGCCACCGTCGTACGGGGGTTGCCTCTGCCCGAAGGTTTCGTGGCACAGGTCACATGATGAACAGACTGCAAACACCGTATGGGACTTCGGTAAGAAACAGGAAAGGGCCCGGTGACCGAGAAGTCCTCGGTCACCGGGCCCGGCGTCCCGCCGCGGTCAACCCGTGACGGCGTCGTTCGTCTGGTCGTCCGGTGCCGTGCGCTGGCTGGGCAGCGCGTTCGCAACCCCGGTGACGGCCGCCCGCGTGCCGGCCTCCTGACCGCGGTTGCGGGCGTCGGCCTTCTGCGCGAGGTGACGCACCGCGGTGTTGAACTGCTCCATGGACGTGGGCTCGTCGGGCCCGAGCAGATACCGCTTGAGCTCCTGGCGGTCGGCGGCCAGCGGGTCGGCCTCCGGCGCGCGCACGGCGGCCAGCAGCTCGGGCAGCTCGCGCGCCGAGTTCGACAGGATCACAGCCGCGCGCACCGCGGTGTTCTGCAGCTTGAACTCCTCGGCGCCCAGCTCCGCGGAGTCGGTGACGGCGTACGGCTTGCCGCTCGCGATGAAGTCGGAGACCACGCTGGAGATGTCCGAGACCATGGCGTCGGAGACGTTGAAGCAGTCGTACAGGCGCGGCTCGGCACCCGTGATGACGCGGTGCTCTCCGCTGCCGTAGGAGCGCCAGTAGGCGTCGTTCCAGTCGGCGCGCAGCCGGCCGATCTCCTCGTGCTTCGCGACGTCGACCACACCGTCGCGGGTCGCCTCGGCCTCGTCGCCCTTGTCCCCGGTGGATCCGGCCAGTTCGGCGAGGCGGGCCTCGATGCGCAGCAGTTCGGCCTTGGCCTGCGTCTGGGCGGCGGCGTCCGCACGGAAGCGCGGGTCGGCGGCGCGCTCGGCGCCGGCCTTCTCGATCAGGGCGGTGATCCGCTGGTGGGCGGCGGCCGCCTTGGCGCTGCGGCTGCCGGTGAACGGGTGCGGCTTGTACAGGACACGGACCGGCGGGTCGGCCTGGACCAGGGTGCGGACGACGTTCTCGCCGGCCAGCAGGATCGAGGTGTTGCCCGGGTTGTCGTCCCAGCCCTCCCAGGTGGGGGCGTAGAGGATCGTCGGGATGCGGTCCTCGGACACGCCTCGCGCGGGCTGGATGGGCGCGAGCTGCGGGCGGCCGACCTCGACGATGTCGTCGTCGCGGACACCGACGTCGGCGATGGCGTAGCGGTCGCGGCCCGCCCGGCCGGCGGTCCACACCTCGTCGTACACCTTGCTGAACGGGTTGACGCTGGCGAGCTTGTCGCTGTCGCCGTGGCCGATGAAGACGTGCTTCATGGTGGGCACGCGCAGCATGTGGATGTTCTTGCCCACGTTCGCCGCGTACAGCGCGACCCGCACCGTGGACAGGTCCATGTTCATCAGGTGCACCCCTCCGGGCACGCAGATGACGGGAACCGTGGTGGGCGCGAGGTTCTGCAGGATGACGCGCTCGCGGAGGAGGACCAGCGGACGGGTCTCAAGCCGCTCCATCGTCTCCAGCCACATGTTCACCTGGTACGCGGAGTCCTTGGAGCCGGAGAAGTACAGCACCGTCTCCGGGCGGTACTCGCGCAGCCAGCCGTCGACCGCGGCGAGCACCTGCTCTGCCTTGGGCGGGGACTTCTTGCCGCGTGCGTAGGGGGCGAGCGCGGCGACGTAGAGGAAGGCCAGGGCCAGGGTGACCGCGGCGCCCGCGAAGCCGTAGACGGTGTCGCCCGTGGCCGCCGTGACCAGCAGGCCGGCGACCGCCACGAGGTCGAGGTGGAGCATCTTCTCCGCGGCGCGGTTCAGCAGGCCCCGCGGCGGGGCGTCCGGGATGCGGATCCGTGAGCCGAGGTCCACGTTACGGGTGGCGACCGGCATCCGACGGCGGTTGCGGATCAGCGTCACCAGGGCGCCGTGCGGGGCCTGGAAGGCGTAGAAGGCGAGGAAGGACCCGATCCCCACGTAGAAGACCAGGTCCGCGAGGGGGGCCCGGGCCAGGAGCAGGACCAGCAGCAGCTGCCGGATCAGGAACCGGATGGACAGACCGGCCCGCACCTTGCTGAGACGACTGACCAGATGGCTGCCGCGCCGGTGCAGATAGTGGTCCGCCAGGTATGTCACTGCGGCCGCGGCCGCGAAGACACCGACGCTCGGGAGGAGCGCGGCCAGCATGAGCACGGGGTAGCCCAGCATCATGAGGGCCGCCGCGGCCAGCTCGGCCGCACTGCCCACCCGGGCAACGCGTATAGCGGTGGAAATCACGGAGGAACCTGCTCTTGGAGAGGGAGTGCCGGTGGTAAGGAAAGATAAAGCGCTTCGAAAAGCAGTGAAAGAGATGGAAAGAATCCCGGACAAGGGGCCTGGAAAGGGTCTCGGAATGGAAACCGGAAAGGAATGGTTCCGGCATTTCCGGTCCGGAGCTCTACGGCTCAGGCCCCTGTGCCCGCGCATTCGCCGCGCCGTCACAGAGGCCTGAATTCCGTAAAACCGGTGAACCGCTGATTACGCCACGCCGTCCTGACGGTCCAGGACGGCGGCCAGGGCCGCCTCGAAGCCGGACGCCCTGCCCGCGCCGGCCGTCGGGTCCAGCTGGCGCACGTCGATGACATGGCCGGTGAGTTCGGAGACGAGGACGTCGAGCGAGGCCCGCGCCACGGCCTCGGAGGACAGCAGCGTGCCCGCGGGCTCCTGGCCGAAGGCCTTGGTGCGCATCGGGGTGGCGGTGCGCTCCGGGTTGATGCAGTTGACGCGGATGCCGTCGGCGGCCCACTCGTCGGACAGGGCCTGGGTGAGGTTCACCATGGCGGCCTTGGTCGAGGAGTACAGGCTGTACTCGGCGCGGCCGCGGGTGTAGCTGCTGGAGGTGTACAGCAGCAACTGGCCGCCGCTCTCGGCGAGGTACTTGTAGGCGGAGCGGGCGATCTGCACCGGGGCCAGGTAGTTGACCTTCAGCGCTTCCTCGATGGTCGCGTTGTCAGTCTCCGCGAGCTTGCCGATGCGCAGCACTCCGGCGGTGTTGACGACGTAGTCGATGCGCCCGGTCTCGGCGTACGCCGTGGACAGCGCGTCGTCGACCTCCTCCGGGTTCTCGACGTGGGTGCCGGTGGTGGAGCGGCCCAGCGCGTACACCGTGGCGCCGTAGGACCGGGCCAGCTCGGCGATGTCCTGGCCGATGCCGTACGAGCCGCCGAAGACGACGATGGTCCGCCCGGCGAGGAGTTCCCGGTAGGCCTCCTCGCCGTTCTGCTCCGGCGCGGTGGTGGAGGCGAGCTGGAACAGCTTGTCCGCGATGAAGACGTCGACGGGCTGAGTGACCTTCATGTTGTACTCGTCGCCCGCCACGACGTGGATCGGCACGTCCGGCAGGTACTTGAGTACGACGCTGCAGTCGTCGGTGGCCTGGAAGTTGGGGTCGCCGGCGGCGATCTCGTAGGCGCGGCGGATCGTGGACAGCTTGAACGCCTGGGGCGTCTGGCCGCGACGCAGCCGGGAGCGGTCCGGGATCTCGGTGATGAACTCGCCGTCCTCGCCGTGCGTGCGGGTGACGATGATGGTGTCCGCGGAGGGGATGGCGACGTCGACGGCCTGGTAGCGCTCCAGGGCCGCGACACAGTCGTCGATGACCCGCTGCGAGAGCAGGGGGCGTACGGCGTCGTGGAACAGCAGGTTGCGGTCCTCGCCCTCGGCCAGGCCCTCGCCGAGCAGGGTGATGGCACGCTCGGTGGTCTCGTTGCGGGTCGAGCCGCCCTCGATGATGTGCGTCACCTTGGCGAAGCCCGCCTTGGCGACGATCTTCTCGACGTCCGGCACATAGCCCGGCGCCATCAGCACGATGACGTCGTCGATGGAGTCGGCGTTCTCGAAGGTGGTCAGCGTGTGCTCGATCACCGCCTTGCCGGCGATCTTCAGCAGCTGCTTCGGAATCGACAGACCCACGCGCTGACCGGTGCCACCAGCCAGAATCACGGCGGTGGTACGGGGCTTGGCTATGCGCTCAGACACAGGTGACCTACCTCGGGCTTCAGGGAACCTTCGGATGGTCCCACTTTCGGTAAGCGAAGTGCAAGATGAGCGCTGCCTGATGCATATGTACACGCAACCTGTTATTTACCTTGCACTCTCCGCCACCGCCGAGCCGTACGGTCGAATTGTCCGGATCCGCTGTGAGTAACTCCACACGTTTCTCGCGTCTTTCCGCCGCGCTTTCCCCGTGCCGCCTTCCGGTCACCACGGTCGGGAGCAGGGGGTGCTCACCGACGGCACAGCCGTCCGAGCGCTCGGTGACCGAGCCTCGGACGGCTCGCAGAGCACGACGGGAGCCCGGGACACCGACGTGTCCCGGGCTCCCGCCCTCCGGCTTCACGTGCCGCGGCTCACAGCAGCACGTCTCTTGGGGACCTGCCCTGGTTCGCCGCCACTGGAGACGGAGGAACCCGCCGCCCGTCAGAACGGCTCGAAGCCGTCGAACTCCCGCAGGGACTCGTCCCGTTCGGCCTGCCGGTCCCGGCGCCGCTGCGCCGCGGGACGCGCCGCCTCGAACCGGTGGTCCTCGCCCCGCCGGCCGAGCATCTCCGCGCCCGCCGTGACCGACGGCTCCCAGTCGAAGACGACCGCGTTGTCCTCCGGTCCGATGGCGACGCCGTCGCCGGACCGGGCGCCCGCCTTCATCAACTCCTCCTCGACACCGAGGCGGCCCAGCCGGTCGGCGAGGTAGCCGACGGCCTCATCGTTGTTGAAGTCGGTCTGCCGCACCCAGCGCTCGGGCTTCTCGCCGCGCACCCGGAACAGCCCCTCGTCCTCGCGCGACACCGTGAAGCCCGCGTCGTCCACCGCCTTCGGCCGGATGACGATCCGGGTCGCCTCCTCCTTCGGCTTGGCGGCGCGTGCCTTCGCGACCAGGTCGGCCACGGCGAACGACAGCTCCCTGAGCCCGAGATGGGCCACGGCGGACACCTCGAAGACGCGATAGCCACGCGCCTGAAGGTCCGGCCGCACCATCTCGGCCAGGTCCTTGCCGTCCGGTACGTCGATCTTGTTGAGGACGACGATCCGGGGGCGGCCGTCCAGGCCGCCGTACTGCCGCAGCTCCTCCTCGATGACATCGAGGTCGGAGAGCGGATCGCGGTCGGACTCCAGCGCGGCCGTGTCCAGCACGTGCACGAGCACGCTGCACCGCTCGACGTGCCGCAGGAACTCCAGGCCGAGGCCCTTGCCCTGGCTGGCGCCCGGAATGAGCCCCGGCACATCGGCGATCGTGTACACGGTCTCGCCCGCGGTGACCACGCCCAGGTTCGGGACGAGGGTGGTGAACGGATAGTCGGCGATCTTCGGCTTGGCCGCGGACAGCACGGAGATCAGCGAGGACTTGCCCGCGCTCGGGTAGCCGACGAGGGCCACATCCGCGACCGTCTTCAGCTCCAGCACGATGTCCTGCAGGTCGCCGGGCTCACCGAGCAGTGCGAAGCCGGGGGCCTTGCGGCGGGCGGAGGCCAGCGCCGCGTTGCCGAGGCCGCCGCGGCCGCCCTGGGCGGCGACGTACGACGTCCCGTGCCCGACCAGGTCGGCCAGCACATGGCCCGCCTTGTCGAGCACGACCGTGCCGTCCGGGACCGGCAGGACCAGGTCCTGGCCGTCCTTGCCGGCGCGGAAGCCGCCCTCGCCGGGCTTGCCGTTGGTGGCCTTGCGGTGCGGGGAGTGGTGGTAGTCGAGAAGCGTGGTGACGGACTGGTCGACGGTAAGGATCACGTCGCCGCCCCTGCCGCCGTTGCCCCCGTCGGGGCCGCCGAGCGGCTTGAACTTCTCGCGGTGTACGGAGGCACAGCCGTGGCCTCCGTTACCCGCGGCGACATGGAGTTCGACGCGGTCCACGAAGGTGGTCATGGTCCAGTGCCTCCTGAGGGTCCCCCCGGCCGAAGGCCGGGGGCGTACGGGATTGTGCAGTGCATAACAAGCGAAAGGCGGACCCGCCTTCCCGACCGGGAAGTGAGGTCCGCCTCGCCTAGCGCTCTACGGCGCCTGAGCCCGAAAAGGAGTGTCTCAGGCGGCAGGAACGACGTTCACGACCTTGCGGCCACGGTGGGTACCGAACTCCACCGCACCGGCCTGCAGCGCGAACAGCGTGTCGTCGCCACCGCGGCCGACGCCCGCGCCCGGGTGGAAGTGGGTGCCGCGCTGGCGGACCAGGATCTCACCCGCGCTCACGACCTGACCGCCGAAGCGCTTCACGCCGAGCCGCTGGGCGTTGGAGTCGCGACCGTTCCGGGTGGACGATGCGCCCTTCTTGTGTGCCATCTGTTCTCAGTCCCTTACTTCGCAGCCGCGGGGATCTCAGTGACCTTGATCGCCGTGTACTGCTGGCGGTGGCCCTGACGACGGCGGTAGCCGGTCTTGTTCTTGTAGCGCAGAATGTCGATCTTCTGGCCCTTGTGGTGGTCCACCACCTCGGCCTGGACCTTGATGCCGGCCAGCACCCACGGGTCGCTGGTCACGGCGTCGCCGTCGACCACGAGCAGGGTCGAGAGCTCGACCGTGTCGCCAACCTTGGCAGTGGAAATCTTGTCAACCTCAACGATGTCGCCGACAGCAACCTTGTGCTGGCGACCACCGCTGCGCACGATGGCGTACACGCGGATCTCACTCTCATCACTCGGGGAACGGCACCCCCGCAGTCCAGCCGTTCGACACCGCGGACGGCCTCTCCCGAGGCGCCCGGCGCCCGGAAGGAAGAGGTTTACGGGGATGTGGCGCATCAGTCGACACGCCGACGGTCAAGGTTACGGGGGCGGGCCGGACGGGTCAAACCGGGCTCGGTGCGTCCGCGTGCGAAGCGGCCCGGTCGCGGCCACCGCAGGCCGGCGGCACCACCGCATACGGCGGCGGCCCGCCCCGGGAGGTCCGGGGCGGGCCGCCGCCGTGTGGTGCCGTGGCCGTGGAGGGGTCAGTCCTCCGCGGTCACCGAGACCGTCGGCTGAGCCGACTGCTCGGCGGCGGCCGTCTTCTTGGCGACCGTCTTCTTGGCCGCCGCCTTCTTGGCGGTGGTCTTCTTCGCGGCGGTCTTCTTGGCGGCCGTCTTGGCCGTCGTCTTCTTCGTGGCGGCCTTCTTCGCCGTCGTCTTCTTGGCGGTCTTGCGGGCCGCCTTCTTGGCCGGCGCGGACACCTCGGCCTCGCCCTCCGCCGGGGCCTCGGACGCCTGGACCGGCGCCGCGGCGGCCTCCGCCGGCTCCCCGGCCGGGGCCGGTTCCTCGGCGGCCGACGGGACGACCACGACGGCCGCCTCCGCGGAGGAGGTGGGCGCGGTGGCCTTGCGCACGGCGCGACGGCGCGGACGGGCCGGTGCCGCGCTCTCGACGGGCGCCTCGGCCGTCTCGACCGCCTCGGCGGGTGCCTCGGGCGTCTCGGCGGGGGCCTCGGCCTGCGGCGCGGGCTCGCCGGCCGTCACCACGGCCTCCGCGGGCGAACCGGCGGGCGCCGACGCCCGGCGGGTCGCGCGACGGCGCGTACGGCCCTTGGGCGCGGCCTCCTCCTCGACCGGCGCGGGCGCCTCGACGACCGGGTCCTCGACCGCCGCCGGCTCCGCCTCGGCCTCCGGCCGCGACTTCGGAGCGCGCTCGTCCGTGCGGGACTTCGGCGCGCTGCGCGGCGCGCCTGCGGGAGCCGACGCCCGCCGGGTCACCCGGCGCCGCGCACGGCCCCGGCCCGCGGCGGCCTCGGCCTCGGCGACGCTGCTGTACAGCTCCTCGTCCGGGGCGAACGCCGGCTCCGGCAGCGCGGCCGGGGCCGCGACCTCGGCGGCCACCTCGGCCTCGATCTCCGCGGCGGCCGGAGCCGCCTGGGGGGCCTCCTCGACCTCCGCGGCCACTGCCTCGTGCGTCTCGGGCTCGGCCTCGGCACCGCCCCGGCCGCGCTTCTTGCGCTTGCCGCCGGGGGCGGACGGCTGGTCCATGTGCACGATGACGCCACGGCCGTTGCAGTGGACACAGATCTCGGAGAAGGACTCCAGCAGACCCTGGCCGACCCGCTTGCGGGTCATCTGCACAAGGCCCAGCGAGGTCACCTCGGCGACCTGGTGCTTCGTACGGTCCCGGCCCAGGCACTCCAGCAGACGCCGCAGGACCAGATCCCGGTTGGACTCGAGCACCATGTCGATGAAGTCGATGACGATGATGCCACCGAGGTCGCGCAGCCTGAGCTGGCGCACGATCTCCTCGGCCGCCTCCAGGTTGTTCCTGGTGACGGTCTCCTCGAGGTTGCCGCCCTGACCGGTGAACTTGCCGGTGTTGACGTCGATGACGACCATCGCCTCGGTCCGGTCGATCACCAGCGAACCGCCGCTGGGCAGCCAGACCTTGCGGTCCAGCGCCTTGGCGAGCTGCTCGTCGATCCGGTACGTGGCGAAGACGTCGACCTCGCTGGTCCACCGCTGCAGACGGTCGGCCAGGTCGGGCGCGACGTGCGCGACGTATCCGTGGACGGTCTCCCACGCCTCGTCACCGCTGACGATGACCTTGGAGAAGTCCTCGTTGAAGATGTCGCGCACGACGCGGACGGTCATGTCCGGCTCGCCGTACAGCAGCGAAGGCGCGCTTGAGCTGCCGCCGTTCTTCGCCTTCTTCCGGATGTCCGCCCACTGCGCCTGCAGCCGCTCGACGTCCCGGCGCAGCTCGTCCTCGCTCGCGCCCTCGGCGGCGGTGCGCACGATGACGCCCGCGTCCTCGGGAACGATCTTCTTGAGGATGGTCTTCAGCCGGGCCCGCTCGGTGTCGGGCAGCTTGCGGCTGATGCCGGTCATCGAGCCTTCGGGGACGTACACCAGGTAGCGGCCCGGGAGGGAGACCTGGCTGGTCAGACGGGCGCCCTTGTGTCCGATGGGGTCCTTGGTGACCTGCACGAGGACCGACTGCCCGGACTTGAGGGCGCTTTCGATGCGGCGCGGCCCGCTCGCGAGGCCGAGCGCCTCGAAGTTGACCTCACCGGCGTACAGGACGGCGTTCCTGCCCTTGCCGATGTCGATGAAGGCGGCCTCCATCGACGGCAGCACGTTCTGCACCTTGCCGAGATAGACATTGCCGACGTACGAGGTCGACTGCTCCTTGTTGACGTAGTGCTCGACGAGCACGCCGTCCTCCAGGACGCCGATCTGCGTGCGCTCACCGCTCTGGCGCACGACCATCACGCGCTCGACGGCCTCGCGCCGGGCCAGGAACTCGGCCTCGGTGATGATCGGCACACGACGACGGCCCTGCTCGCGCCCCTCGCGGCGGCGCTGCTTCTTGGCCTCCAGGCGGGTCGAGCCCTTGATGGACTGCACCTCGTCGGTGCCGTCACCGGACCGCTCGTCCTTCTTGCGGGGCTCGCGCACCTTGACGACCGTGCGCTCCGGGTCGTCGGACGTCGGCTCGCCGTCGACGCCGGTGTCACCGGCCCGGCGGCGGCGCCGACGGCGGCGACGGCTGCCGCTGGTGCCGACGGACGACGACTCCTCGCCGTGCTCCTCGACCGCCTCCTCGGCGTCCTCCTCCAGCTGCTCGGCGGTGTCCTCGAAGTCCTGCGCGGCCTGCTCGGCGGCGAGTTCCTCGGTCTCCTCGGCCTCTTCGCCCTCGGCGGACTCACCACGACGACGGCGACGGCCACCGCGACGACGGCGCCGGCGCGAACCGGCCTCCTCGGTCTCCTCGGCCTCCTCGCCCTCGGCGGACTCCTCCAGCTCCTCGGCCTCCTCGGCCTCGTCGGTGGTCTCGGGGGTCACGGCGGGCTCCTCGTCACCACCGCGGCGGCGACGGCGGCGGCGCTGGCCGGCCGGCTCCTCCTCGACGGCCTCCTGCTGCTCCGCGGCCTCGGCGGCTGCGGCGGCGGCGGCCCGCTCGGGGGTCTGGAACATCGGCTCGGTGAACACCGGCGCCTGGAAGACGGCCACGGCGGGGCGCGCGGGGCGCGCGGCTTCGGACGACTCCTCGGCGGCGGACCGCGCGGGTTCGGAGAACCCGGTGGCGGCCTTGCGTACGACGCGACGGCGGGCGCGGCGCGGGGCGGCTTCCTCGACGACCGGCTCCGCCTGCGACGGGGCGGCCACCGGTGCCTCGGCGGCCTCGGCGGCCGGGCCGGTCTCTTCGGCGGCGGTCACGGGCGCCTGACCAGGCGCTGCGGCGATCTCGTCCGCGGGCGCCGACGACCGGCGGGTGACCCGACGACGGGCACGCCGGGGGGCCTCCTCGGCGGCGGTTTCCTGGGGGGCGGGGCGCTCGGCGGGCTCGGCCTCGGCCTCACTCACCGGCGTCGCGGCGGCGGGCTGCGCCACGGAGGCCTCGACGGTCTCAGCGGGCGCGGACACCCGACGCGTCGCACGACGACGCGTACGAGGCGCAGCCGCCTCCTCGGCCACCGGCTCAACCCCGGCGGCAGCAGTCTCCACGGCAGGCACCGGCACCTCGGCACTCTCCGCAGCCGCAGGCGCACCAGCGGGCGCGGACACCCGACGCGTCGCACGACGGCGCGTACGAGGCGCAGCCGCCTCCTCGGCCACCGGCTCGGCCTCGGCGGCAGCAGTCTCCACGGCAGGCACAGGCGCCTCGGCGCTCTCCGCACCGGCCGGCACCACCACCTCCACCGCCTCCGCAGCCGCAGGCGCACCAGCGGGCGCGGACACCCGTCGGGTCGCACGACGACGCGTACGAGGCGCAGCCGCCTCCTCGGCCACCGGTTCCGCCGGCTCGGTCGCACCGGCGACGGCGGCCTCGGCCACCGCCTCGGTCTCTACGTTCTCTTCCGCCCCAGCGGCCTCGACGGCCTGAGCTGCCTCGGCGGGCTGTCCGGTCTCCGCGGCCGGTATGGCCGATGCCGCCTTGGTCACGATCTCGGTCGTCGTGGCCTCAGGGGTCGCGGTGTCGGCCGCGGCCGTCGGCGGGCCCGCCGGGCGCGACGCGGCGCGGCGCCTGCGGCGCGGCGGCAGGGTGTCGCTGGGGGTGTTGTTGTCGGAGCCCTCGATGGGCTCGGTCGGTTCGAGCATGCGGGCGTTTCTCCCGTCAGGCCCCCGGGCGCCGCGCCTGGTCCGGCGTCGCCGGTGACGTCCGCGGCTCGCGCGATGCGCGGTGCCGCCGTCCGGGGCGCGAGCGCCACACGGGGGCTCTCTGTGTCCTGTCTCACCGGTTCCGTACGCCATGTACGCACGGCCTGGTGAAAGTCTTCTGGTCGATGCGCTGCCCGACCCAGGTGGCTCCCGAGTACAAGGGCGGCACTACGACGTCCGTCCCTACGCGGAACCTTCCTTACACCGGCGCCGTCGCGGCGGCAGTCACACCGGCCGCGGCTGGCGCGGTCGCTGCTGCCTCGCGGTCGGGCGCGAGCGGGTCGGTCACCGTGCCGGTCTCTTCATCGAACAGCCCCTGCGCCAGCCTGGTCACCGCTGCGGGGACCGGCGGCGCCAGGTCGGCCACGGCGCGGAGACCGGACAGGACGTCGTCGGGTCGTACGGCAGGCGTCACGTGCCGAACAACCAGCCGCAGTATCGCACAGGGCTGGTCGGTCGGCCTATCGGCATGCGAACTGTGTGTGTCCACGCTCTCCAGGCTCGCGACCGCGGCTCGGGCGTCGAAGGTGCGCACGCCGTTCTTGGTCGTGCGCCGGACCTCGACGGTGCCGGCCTCGTTGAAGGCCGCGACCGCACGCTCGGCGTCCGTGGGGTCCACGCCGTCCAGGCGCAGCTCCCACACCGACGCCGTGAGCCGGTCGGCGAGCCCGGAGGTACGGGCCTCGACCGCCTCGGTGACGTCGAGCCCGGCGGGCAGCGACTCGTCGAGGAGCCCACGCAGCCTGTCCGGGTCGCGCACCTCGGTGAGCGCGATTTCCAGGTACTCCGCCTCACTGCCCGTGCCGGTGGGTGCGGCATTGGCGTACGACACCTTCGGATGCGGCGTGAACCCCGCCGAGTACGCCATCGGCACCTCGGCACGGCGCAGCGCACGCTCGAAGGCGCGCTGGAAGTCACGATGGCTGGTGAACCGGAGGCGGCCGCGCTTGGTGTAGCGCAGTCGGATGCGCTGCACCGCGGGTGCGGGCGGCGGGCCTTCGGGCTGTCGCTTGCCCAGTGTCGTTCAGTCCTTCGTGAGAGCGGTCGTCCTGCTACCTACAGTACGTGTCTCGCCGCGCATAAATTCCCGCCGGGAGTTCCTCCGCGGCTCACGGGGTTCACCGAAGAGCGTGCGGCGCAGCTCGGCGCGGGCCTGCCGGGCGGTGTCGCGTGCGACGGCCAGCGTCTGCCGCACGGCCCGGCCCACGCCGCGCGCGGCCTGGGTGGCGGGGCGCAGGACCGCGTCCCGGACGATGTGCCCGACGGGCGTCAGCACCGTCCGGTACACCCATCGCACCGGCTCCACGAAGATCCACCGGAAGAGGGTTCCGAGGAACCGGCCCACCGCGAGGGAGACATGCCCGGCGACACGCCAGGCGTGGCCGACCGCGGCACCGATCTCGCGCCCGACGACCACGAGAACGCGCCCGACCGGGGCCAGCACCCACCGCCACAGGGCCGACGCGGGCACCACGAGCAGCACCCGCAGCAGCCACAGGAGGCCGGCTCCGCAGACGGTGGCCACGACACGGACGAGTCCGGCGAGCGAGCGCGCCAGCCAGGCGATCCCGTGCCCGACCGGCGCCAGGACGTTCCGGTGCAGCCACCGGGCCGGTAGGGCCACCAGGTAGCGCACAAGCCACGCCGCCGCCGCGTACGCCCCGCCGCCGAGGGCGACGAGGACGTACCCGACGCCCTGGAGCAGCAGGGCGAGGACATGCCCCATGGGGGCCAGCACCCGTGCGTACACCCAGCCGAGCCCGGCACCGAGGCCGCGCAGGACCCGGGCCACGCCCCGTCCGAGGGGCGTCAGCACGTTCCGGTACGCCCACCCGGCCGGTACGGCGACAAGGATCCGGCCCAGCCGGGCGAGGGCTGCGCCCAGCGGCACGAGCCCGTACCGCCACAGCGTCACCCACGGCCACACGAACACCGCCCACGCCGCCCACAGCAGCGCCCGGCCCGCCGGCCGCAGCACGGTCTTGCGCAGGAACCGTCCACCGGCGACGAGCGCGTCCCACGCGATGCGCACCGGCACCACCAGGACGAGCACGACGATGCGCACCGGTATGCGGATCGCCACGGTGAGACACCCCTCGGCGGGCCCGGGCGGCGGCGACTTCTCCCTCTCCATGCCAAGGTGGACGCTCCAGCGGCCCGCAAGGATGCGGCGCGGACGCAGGCGGCGTGAACCTCGCCCGCCGCCAACCCCATCGAAGCAGGTGACACCAGCGACCACTGGCAGACCGGCACGCGAACAGGCGAAGAGCGCAGCACGGTCGGCGCACCGCAGGCAGCGGATGTCGGATGTCGGATGTCCGCCCAAGCGGATCAAGCGCGGTGGCGGCAGGGAGAGACCTACGTAGGCTTCATCGCAGAGGCAAACAGGCCTCCTGTTCCAGGGGGCTGCTGTGCGGTGTTTTCACAAGGAGACAGGCCATGTCCGCTTCCCCTGGGAGTTCCCGACGTTCGCAGGCCGATACCGCCGGATTCACGGCCTCGCCGCAATTGACTCGAGCGCTGCAACAGATCCTGGTGGATCTCGTCGAACTGCACCTTCAGGGAAAGCAGGCCCACTGGAACGTGGTCGGCCACAACTTCCGGGATCTGCACCTGCAACTTGATCACATCGTCGACGACGCCCGGGAGTCGGCCGACACCATCGCCGAACGCATGCGCGCTCTCGCGGGCCGGCCGGACGGCCGCTCCGACACGGTGGCAGCGAGCACCACGCTCCCCACGTTCCCGGAAGGAGAGCTGAGTGTGAGCGCCGTTGTCGACCTTGTCACCGCGAGCCTGCGTGCCACGGTCCATACCGTGCGCACCCACCATGACCAGGTCGACAGCGAGGATCCCGCCACGGCCGACCTGCTGCACACGATCATCGACTCCCTGGAAAAGCACGCCTGGATGGTCAGCGCGGAAAACCGGTCCGTCTGACACCGCTCCCCGCGGTGCCCCTGGAGCCGGGCGCGAAAAACACCTCTCAGCTCCGGACCCAGCGCGTCGGTGTCGCGCCATCACGCCACCGCCGCAGTCGGCGGCGACCGTCAGGAAGACCGTATCTCCAGCGCTCATCGCGTCGTGCCTCCGCTGGGTTCGAAGCGGTAGCCCACGCGGGGCTCGGTGATGAGGTAGCGCGGATGGGCCGGGTCGGGCTCGAGTTTGTGGCGCAGGCCCGAGATGTTGATGCGCAGGTAGTTGGAGTGCTCGTCGTGGCCCGGCCCCCAGATGTCGCTGAGCAGTTGATGGCCGGTGACCAGCCGTCCCGGGTGACGCAACAGCGCGGCGAGCAGCTGCCATTCCTTGGGGGTGAGGTGGACGGGATCGCCGTGGCCCGCATCGCCCACCACGGTGCAGGCGGTCAGGTCGATGGCGTAGTCGCCGACAGCGACTGTCCGAGGTCCGCCCCCCAGGTCCGAGCGACGCAGCACGGCACGCAACCGGGCGAGCAGCTCCTCCATGGCGAACGGCTTGGTCACGCAGTCATCGGCGCCCGCGTCCAGCACCTCGACGACTTCGGCGGGTTCGGCGGACTCCGCGAGCGCGATGAGGGGCATGGACGACCAGGCCCGTAGGCCGGTGATGACGTCGGTGCCGTCGACGTCCGGTAGGTCGAGGTCGACGATGACCGCGTCCGGCGGCTTGCGGGAGGCCAGGCGCAGGGCGCTGGTCCCGTCGGGCGCGGTGGCGACAGCGTAGTTCTGCGCGGTGAGGTTGACGTCCAGCGCGCGCAGCAACTGCGGCTCGTTGTCGACGATCAGCACGCGTCGCGTCATGTCTGCCCATCTCCTTCGCCGGACGGCACCACCCGCGAGGCGTCACGCAGCCGGCCGGGCCAGGGAAGCTCACGGGACCGGGCGGCGTGAGGCAGGGTGTGCGGTGCCCTGTTCATCGTTGCCTCAGTGCGGTCAGATCGTGGTTGAGCTGGACGACGTTGACGGTTTCCTGCCCCAGGAAGCCCAGCGGGCGACCGCCGACGTGCCCGGCGACGAGTGTGCGGACCACGGCCGCGTCCAGCCCACGGGATGCCGCCACCCGGTTCACCTGCTCGTAGGCGTACGCGGGTGAGATGTCCGGGTCGAGCCCGGAGCCGGAGGCGGTGACCGCGTCGTCGGGAACGCTGTTCGGTGGGACGCCGTCGAACGCGGCCACCGCGGCACGGCGCTGGGCGATGGTGTTGATCAAGGTGGCGTTGTTGGGGCCGAGGTTGGAGGCGCCAGAGCTGGTCGGGTCGTAGCCGGTGTCCCCCGCCGCGGACGGGCGGGGCTGGAACCACTTGGGGTCGGGTGCCGGTGCGGTCCGGCCTTTGCCCGGCGGGAGGTTGAAGTTCTGGCCGATGAGGGCGGAGGCGACCGGACGTCCGTTGTCCTTGATCATTGACCCGTTGGCCTGGTACGGAAAGACGCTCTGGGCGATGCCGGTGACGATCAGCGGATACGCGATACCGGTGATCACGGTGAACGCCAGCAGCATGCGCAGTGCCGCCAGATGGTGGCGGATCACATGGGCGGGCGAGCCGGGCATGGGGATCGTCCTCCTTGTCGGTCAGTGCAGTCCGGGGACGAATTGGATCAACAGGTCGATGGCCTTGATGCCGAGGAACGGCAGTACCAGGCCGCCGAGACCGTAGATCCGGATGTTGCGGCTGAGGAGCGTGGCCGCCGAGGAGGGCCGGTAGCGGACACCGCGCAGGGCCAGCGGGATCAGCGCGATGATGATGAGCGCGTTGAAGATGATCGCGGAGGAGATCGCCGAGGTCGGGCTGTGCAGACCCATGACGTTGAGATGGTGCAGCCCCGGGTAGACGCCGGCGAACATCGCGGGGATGATCGCGAAGTACTTGGCGATGTCGTTGGCGATGGAGAACGTGGTCAACGCGCCCCGGGTGATGAGGAGCTGCTTGCCGATCTCGACGATCTCGATGAGCTTGGTCGGGTTGGAGTCGAGGTCGACCATGTTGCCGGCCTCCTTGGCGGCCAAGGTGCCGGTGTTCATCGCCACCCCGACGTCAGCCTGGGCCAGTGCGGGGGCGTCGTTGGTGCCGTCGCCGGTCATCGCGACCAGCTTGCCGCCGGCCTGCTCCCGCTTGATCAGCGCCATCTTGTCCTCGGGCGTGGCTTCGGCGAGGAAGTCGTCGATGCCTGCTTCCTCGGTGATCGCGGCGGCGGTCAGCGGGTTGTCACCGGTGATCATGACCGTCTTGATACCCATGCGGCGCAGCTCGTCGAAGCGCTCGCGCATGCCGCGCTTGACCACGTCCTTGAGATGGATGACACCGAGGATCCGGGCGCTCTCCACACCTGTCCGCCGTACCACCTCGCCGACGACCAGGGGTGTGCCGCCGCCGGCGGAAATGCCGTCGACCAGCGGGCCGACCTCTTCGGTGGGGTGACCGCCGTGATCGCGGACCCAGCGCATGACCGCGGTGGCCGAGCCCTTGCGCAGCGAGCGGTTGTCCAGCGCGCCGTTGAGGTCCACCCCGGACATCCGGGTCTGCGCGGTGAACGGAATGAACTCGGCGTGCTCCAGCTCGCCCTCGGTCCGGGCACGCAGTGCGTGGCGTTCCTTGGCGAGGACCACGATCGAGCGGCCCTCGGGCGTCTCGTCGGCGATCGAGGACAACTGGGCAGCGTCTGCGAGCACTTCCAGGTCGACGCCGCGGACGGGCAGGAACTCGGCGGCCTGCCGGTTGCCCAGGGTGATGGTGCCGGTCTTGTCCAGCAGCAGCGTGTCGACGTCGCCCGCGGCCTCCACCGCGCGCCCGGACATCGCCAGCACATTGCGCTGCACCAACCGGTCCATGCCCGCGATGCCGATCGCTGAGAGCAGCGCACCGATCGTGGTCGGGATCAGGGCGACCACCAGCGCCACCAGGACGACGATGGACTGCTCGGCACCGGCGAAGACGGCGAACGGCTGCAGGGTCACCACGGCGACCAGGAAGATGACGGTCAACGAGGCGAGCAGGATGTTCAGCGCGATCTCGTTCGGTGTCTTTTGCCGGTCGGCGCCCTCCACCAGCGCGATCATGCGGTCGATGAAGGTCTCGCCGGGTTTGGAGGTGATCCGCACCACGATGCGGTCGGAGAGCACCTTCGTTCCGCCCGTCACGGCGGAGCGGTCGCCGCCCGATTCGCGGATCACCGGCGCCGACTCACCCGTGATCGCGGACTCGTCGACGCTCGCAATACCCTCGACCACATCGCCGTCGCCGGGGATGATCTCACCGGCCTCGACCACGACGCGATCACCGAGCCGCAGTGCGGTCCCCGGCACCTCCTCGGTGACCTCAGGCGCGCCAGAGTGCCGGCCACGGATGACGCGGCGGGCCATGGTGTCCTTCTTCGTCCGGCGCAGTGTCTCCGCCTGCGCCTTGCCGCGTCCTTCCGCCACCGCTTCCGACAGGTTGGCGAAGAGCGCGGTCAGCCAGAGCCATACGGTGATCACCCAGGCGAACACGCTCGGGTTCTTGATCGCGGACAGGGTGGTCAGCAAGGCGCCGACCTCGACCACGAACATCACGGGGTTCTTGAGCATCAGGCGCGGGTCGAGCTTGCGCAGCGCGTCGGGGAGGAAGACGACGAGCAGCCTGGGGTCCAGCAGTCCCGCGGAGACCTGATGCCCCTCGGGCGCGGGCGGGCCTGTCGGTGCCGCGGCTTCCACGATGGTGGTGGGCATCAGTGCAACCCTTCCGCGAGCGGCCCCAGCGCGAGCGCGGGCAGGTAGGTGAGGCCGACGACGATGAGGATCACGGCGGACAGCAGACCGACGAACTGCGGCCGGTGGGTGAGCAGCGTGCCCGCCGAGGTCGGCACCGGCTGCTGCTGGGCAAGCGATCCGGCCAGTGCCAGTACGAACACCATCGGCAGGAAACGGCCCAGGATCATCGCAAGCCCGAGCGCGGTGTTGTACCAGACGGTGCTGGCGCTCAGCCCGGCGAACGCGGAGCCGTTGTTGTTGGCGGCCGAGGTGAAGGCGTAGAGCACTTCGGAGAAGCCGTGCGGACCGTGGTTGAGCATCGCCGCCCGCTCGCCCGGCAGGGCCATCGCGATCCCGGTGCCGATCAGCACGACCGCCGGGGTCGTGAGGATGTACAGCGAGGCGTACTTCATCTCCGGGCCGCGCAGCTTCTTGCCCAGGTACTCCGGCGTGCGGCCGACCATGAGCCCGGCGACGAAGACCGCCACGACGGCCAGGATCAGGATCCCGTACAGGCCGGAACCGGTACCGCCGGGCGCGATCTCGCCGAGCATCATGTTGAAGATCGTCATGCCGCCGCCGCCCGGTGTGAGCGAGTCATGAGCCGAGTTGACCGCACCGCAGGACGTCAGCGTGGTGGACACGGCGAACAAGGCCGAGGCCCAGATCCCGAACCGCTGCTCCTTGCCCTCCATCATCCCGCCCGCCGCGTGCCCGGCCGAACTGCTGACGCTGTGCAGCTCGTTGGCGGTCACAATGGCCACCGACGCGGCCCAGACCAGCGCCATCACCGCGACGATCGCGTAGCCCTGGCGGTTGTCGCCGACCATCTTCCCGAAGGTCCGCGGCAGGGCGAAGCCGATCACCAGCAACAGGTAGATCTCGAGCCAGTTGGTGAACGGGGTGGGATTCTCGAAGGGGTGAGCGGAGTTGGCGTTGTAGAACCCGCCGCCGTTGGTGCCGAGTTCCTTGATGGCCTCCTGGGAGGCGACCGGGCCGCCGGTGACGGACTGGTGCTGCCCGGCGATGGTGGTGATCGACTGGACGCCGTGGAAGTTCTCGACGGTGCCGGCGGCGACCAGCACGATCGCCGTCACCACCGAGACCGGCAGCAGTATCCGCAGCACGATCCTGGTCAGGTCCTGCCAGAAATTGCCGACCTGGTCGGTCTTCCTGCGGGTGAACCCGCGGATCAGGGCGGCGGCCACGGCGATCCCGACCGCTGCCGAGACGAAGTTCTGCACCGTCAGGCCCGCCATCTGCACCAGATGGCCCATGGTCGACTCACCCGCGTACGACTGCCAGTTGGTGTTGGTGACGAAGGAGGCAGCGGTGTTGAAGGACTGGTCGGGACTGACCGGCTTCCTGCCGAGGGAGAGCAGCAGATGGCTCTGCAGCCGCAGGAAGCCGTAGAGGAACAGCACCGACACCACGGAGAGCGCCAGAACGCTGCGCAGATAGGCGGGCCATGTCTGGTCGGCGTCCACGTGCACGCCACCGACCCGGTAGGTCAGGCGCTCGACCCGCCAGTGACGGGGGGAGGTCAGGACATGGGCCATGTAGTCGCCGAGCGGCCGGAAGGTCAGGGCCAGCGCACCGACGAGGGCGATGATCTGCAGCCAGCCCGCGAGAGTGGCGTTCATGGAGAACCTCGCCAGCTACGGACCGTGAGGGGCGGCTAGAACCTCTCGGGGAAGATCAGACAGAAGACCAGGTAGATCACCAGGCAGACGGCGACGACCAGGCCGACGACGTTCTCCACGCTCACAGCCGGTTCACTCCCTTGGCGACCAGGCCGATGAGGGCGAAGGCGGCGATGACGAGAACGATGAATCCAAGATCCGACATATGCGATACCCCGTAGCGACGACGGGAAGGGACCGCTCGGCCGCGGCGCGCGCGCCGGGGGCGGTGTCGGCGGAAACCGGCTCCTTCCAGGGAACCGCTGTGCTGTCCCGCCGGCGCACCCCTTTAGCGGGGTCCTGACGCCGTCGGGTATCACTTTGACGAGGTCTTGACGCGCCTGAGCGGCCCGCTCACCGCTTCCAGCTCCGGCGTTTGTCCCTGCGGTAGGAGAGAAGCGGTCATCGAAGGCCTCTCTTTCTCGTCCGGGCCACAGTCCGATCGCCGACCCTCGGACGACCGCGGCCATCCGCCCGCTTCTGTACGGCCCCTGTACGGGGGCCGTACAGAGGCCGGGAGCCAAACCCCGCTACAGCCGGTCTCCGCCGCAGCCGCAGGCCCGGTGTCGGCCGCCGTGCACCGCCGCGTACGCCGACGGGCGGGGCGTGGCGGCGGCCCGGTCGAGTCGCGCGGCCGCGGCCCGGCCCGCCGAGGTGCGCGCGTCGTGGACGGCCCGGCCGCCCACCAGGGTCAGCTCGACACGGGTGTCGCTGATGTCCGCCACCGGGCAACGCGTCACATCACGGTCGAGAACGATCAGATCCGCGGCCAGACCGCGCCGGACCGTTCCCGTCAGATGGTCCATGCGCAGCTGCCATGCCGTCCCGTGCGTGTGCATGCGCAGTGCCGACGTACGGCTCAGCCCCTCCAGCTCCCGGTAGAGCGGCCCGTCGCCCTCCGCGCCCGTGCGGTCGATCGCCGTACGGACCTGGTTCCACACCTGGAGCGGGTCCACCGGCCAGTCCGAGCCGCCCGACAGCCGGGCCCCGTGCCGCTCCAGGGAGCGGGCGGGGTACATCCACCGGTGCCGCTCGGGCCCGATGTACGGCAGGAGGGCCTCCATCGTCCATGTGTCCTGTTCCGCCCACTGGAGCTGCATGCAGGCCACCACGTCCAGCGCGGCGAACCGCCCCAGATCCGCCGGGTCCACCAGCTGGAGGTGCGCGACGGTGTTCCGGGCGTCGCGCAGCCGGGTCGTGCGCCGGGCGTACGCGTACCCGTCGAGCGCCGTGCGCACCGCGCGGTCGCCGAGCCCATGGGCGTGCATCTGCCAGCCGGCCCGGTTGAAGGCCGCGGTCAGCCGCCCGTAGTCCTGCCCGGAGACATACAGCTCACCCCGGTTGTCCGTCGGGTGTCCGGAGCCGTCCAGATAGGGCTCCAGGAGCGCGGCGGTCTGCGCCGGGTACTCGATCACCCCGTCGAGGAACACCTTGATCATCCCGAACCGCAGTCCCGGTACGTCCCCGAACGCGCGCCGCAGCCCGCTCGCGTACGCGAGCGCCGCCGCCGGGTCCTTCGCCAGGTCCGAGTCGATCCTGATCGCGGGGACGAGTCGCTGCGGCAACATCCCCGCTCTCGCGAGTGCCTGATATGTCGTCAGCTCACTGCGCCCGACCGCGGCGTCCATCATCGTGGTCACCCCGGAGGCCGCCGCCTGGGCGAGGACCCGGGAACAGGCGGCGACCAGTTCGGCCTCGCTCGGCTCCGGGATGTGGCGGGTCACCAGGACCTGGGCGTCGTCCTTGAGCACCCCGCTCGGCTTCCCGTCCGCCCCCTTCACGATCTTGCCGCCCACCGGATCGGGGGTCGCCGCGGTGATGCCGGCGATCTGCAGGGCGCGGGCGTTGACCCAGGCGTTGTGGCCGTCGGCCCCGAGGAGGGCGATCGGACGGCGGGTGGGGAGGGCGTCGAGCAGGGAGTGGTGGGGCAGGGTGCCCTGCGGCAGCAGCCCGACCGGGTTCCAGTCCGAGACCACCAGCCAGCCGTCGGGCTCCTGACCGGGTGTGTCCTTGAGGAAACCCGTGAGCGTCGCGAGAAGTTGCTCGGCGGTCGTCTCGGCGCCCTCCAGGGAGGGACGCAGCGAACGCTCGCCCGCGGCGAGCGGGTGCACATGGCCGTCGTGGATACCGCTCATCACGGTCGCCCCGCGCGCGTCGACGACCTCGGTGTCCCGTCCGGCGAGACGGCGCAGTGCGCGGCCCGGGCCGGTGGCGAGAATCCGGCCGTCGCGCCCGACGGCCACGGCCTCCACGGGGCGGCCGCCGGACCGCCCGGTGAACACGTTCGCGTTGTGGATGACCACGGCCGCGGAACCGCGGTGCGCGGCACCCCGCTGCGCGGCGGCCGCGGGGCCGGCCGCCGCACCCACCAGTCCGGCCGCACCCGCGGCGAGCACGCTCCGCCGGGGATAAGAAGAAGGCATGACCACTCCAAGGATGGGGCTGCATTACTGTGGCCGGACCCTCATTGATTAACGCCGTAACCAGAACCCACCCCGGACGACGGAATCCGCACCGCGACCCACAGGAAGGCGCCATGTCAGGGCCCACCCTCGCCGATGTCGCCCGCGCCGCCGAGGTCTCCACCGCCACCGTCTCGCACGCCCTCAACGGGACCGGCCGGCTCGCCGACGCCACGCGCCGCCGGGTCCGCGAGGTGGCCACCGCACTCGGCTACGGCGCCCGGCTGACCCCGCGGACCGGGGGGACCCTGGGCGTGGCCGTCACGACCTACGCCGGATCGGCCTGGAACTTCCTCGAAGTCCCATACTTCGCCCGGCTCCTGACCGCCGCCACCGCCACCGCGCACGCCCACGGCTACGCCCTGACCATCCTCCCCGCCGCCCGCGGCGCCGAGACGCCGTGGCACACCCTCGCCGTGGACGGCATGCTGCTCCTCGACAGCCCCGCAGGCGACCCGGTGCTGCGCGCCCTGCGCGCCCGGGACATCCCGCTCGTCTTCGACGGCCGGCCCCTCGATCCAAGACCCGGGGACGTCTGGGTCGACAACGACCACATCGCCACCACCCGCGAGGTCCTCGACCACCTGGCGGCCTCGGGCGCCCGGCGGATCGCCCTGCACGCCGGGCACGGCGACGAGCACTACACCCAGGCCGTGACCCGCACGTACGAGCAGTGGTGCCGCGAGCACGGCCGAACGCCCCTGTGCCTCACCTTCGACCCGTACGACACCCCGGGCCACAGCTTGGACACGGTCTTCGCCGCCCGCACGTGCGACGCGGTCTACGCGGTCTACGACCCCGGCGGCCGCCAGGTCCTGGCCGCCGCGGCCCGCCACGGCCTGCGGATCCCCGACGACCTCCTCCTCGTCTGCACCAGCGAGGACCCGGCCTACGCCGAGAACGATCCCCCGGTGAGCACCGTGACGCTGCGCCCCGCGACGATCGCCGAGACCGCGGTGACGGCCCTGGTCTCCCGCCTGTCTCCCACCGCCCCGCCACCACCCCCCGGCGGCCTGACCGTCCCGGCGGTCCTCCACCCCCGCGGCTCCTCACGCCGCCGCACCCGGCCCAGCCGGGCCTTTGGATCTTGACAGAACAGGCCCTGAGGCTCCGCCCGGATGAGTCCCGCGCTTTTGTGAGGATGCCGTGGTGACCGAATCGCTACCTGTCGCCGGGTCCCCGCTCTCCCTACCCTCCCTTATCCATGACCACAGAACACCAGGGAACGACCCGCAGACGGTTCCTCGCGGGTGCCGGGGGCGCGGCAGGCGCCCTCGCCCTCTGGCCGGGCACGGCCACGGCCGCAGCCTCGACCGGCAAGCACGTCGCCGTCCTCGGCGGCGGCGTCTCCGGCCTCAGCGCCGCCCATGAACTCGCCGAACGCGGCTACACCGTCACCGTCTACGAGTACTACGACATGCTCGGCGGCAAGGCGCGCTCGATGAGCGTCCCCGGAACCGGCACGGATGGTCGCAGACCCCTGCCCGGCGAACACGGCTTCCGCTTCTTCCCGGGCTTCTACCGGAACCTGCCGGACAGCATGCGCCGCATCCCCTTTCCCGGCAACGCGGGCGGCGTCCACGACAACCTCCGCAGTGGCACCGAGGCACTCTTCGCCCGCGAGGCGGGCCGCCCGGACCTTCACTTCCCCCTGCGCCGGGTCACCACCCCGCCCGCGCCCGGCGACATCACTCCGTCGTGGATCCGCGACCAGATCCTCTCCGTCCTCGACCTGGGCAGCCGGCTGCCCGCGAACGAGGCCGCCTACTTCGCCGACCGTGTCCTCGTCCACCTCACCAGCTGCGACGCACGCCGCGAGGACCAGTGGGAGAAGACCTCCTGGTGGGACTTCATCCGCGCCGAGCGGATGAGCGAGGAGTACCGCACGATCCTCGGCATCGGACAGACCCGCAACCTCGTCGCCACCCGCGCCGAGGTGGCCTCCACCCGCACCGTCGGCCGCGTCATCATCGAGGCGCTGCTGCTGTGGGGCCTGCTGGGCCGTGGCATGGACGGCGACGCGGACATCGACCGGGTGCTCAACGCCCCGACGAACGAGGCATGGATCGACCCCTGGTCCGCACACCTGCGCTCGCTGGGCGTCCGGTTCGTTCTCGGCACTCAGGTGCGGGAGGTGCTCTACGAGGGCGGGCGCGTCACCGGCGTGAAGGTCTCGGCCCGGGACGGGAGCGGCGAACGCACCGTCACCGCCGACCACTACGTCAGCGCCATGCCCGTCGAGCACGCCCGGCGCACCTGGGGTGCCGCCCTGCGCGCGGCTGACCCACAGCTCGCCCGGTGCGACGCGTTGCAGACGGACTGGATGACCGGTGTGCAGTTCTATCTGCGCACGCCGACGCCCGTCGTCCACGGGCACATCAACTGCCTCGACTCGCCGTGGTCGGTGACGGCGATCGGGCAGGCACAGTTCTGGGACGTGCGGAACTTCTCGGAGGATTACGGCGACGGACGCGCCCATGACTGCCTGTCCACGATCGTCTCGGAGTGGGACAAGCCGGGAATCCTGTACGGCAAGAAGGCCCGTGACTGCACACGCGAGGAGATCGTCGAGGAGTGCTGGGCGCAGCTCAAGGACGCCCTGAACGACTCCGGCAAGACGACGCTCACGGACACCGACCGGCTCGGCTGGTTCATGGACCCGGCGGTGACCGGGCTCGGCGGCCCCGATCCGCAGAACCGCGAGCCGCTCCTGATCCATCCCGCGGGCACGCTCTACAACCGCCCGTCGGCGAAGACCGCCGTGCCGAACTTCTTCCTCGCCGGCGACTACGTCCGCACCGACGTGGACCTGGCGACGATGGAAGGCGCCAACGAGTCGGCGCGACGGGCCGTCAACGCGCTGCTCGATCAGGACGGCTCAAGCGCCGAGCGGTGCCGGATCTGGGAGCTGTACCGCCCCCAGGAGCTGGAGCCCCTCAAGCGTGTCGACGAGGTGCGCTACCGGCTCGGCCTGCCCAACACCTTCGACCTGGGATGAGGAGGAGGGCCGCCGCCCCGAACGGCTGCGGCCCTCCCTCAGGTTCATCACGTCAGTGCGTGTGACCGCTCGAAGCCGGCGCCGGTGCCGCGTTCTTGACCGTCAGTGGCAGCAACTTCTTGCCGGTCGGGCCGATTTGGATGGCCAGGTCCATCTGCGGGCACACCCCGCAGTCGAAGCATGGCGTCCAGCGGCAGTCCTCGACCTCCGTCTCGTCGAGGGCGTCCTGCCAGTCCTCCCAGAGCCAGTCCTTGTCGAGGCCCGAGTCGAGGTGGTCCCAGGGGAGGACCTCCTCGTAGGTGCGCTCGCGGGTGGTGTACCAGTCGACGTCCACGCCGTAGGGGGCCAGCGCCTTGTCCGCGCAGGCCATCCAGCGGTCGTACGAGAAGTGCTCGCGCCAGCCGTCGAAGCGGCCGCCGTCGTCGTAGACCGCGCGGATCACCGCGCCGATGCGGCGGTCGCCGCGCGAGAGGAGGCCCTCGACGATGCCCGGCTTGCCGTCGTGGTAGCGGAAGCCGATCGAGCGGCCGTACTTCTTGTCGCCGCGGATCTTGTCGCGGAGCTTCTCCAGGCGGGCGTCCGTCTCCTCGGCGGAGAGCTGGGGCGCCCACTGGAAGGGGGTGTGGGGCTTGGGGACGAAGCCGCCGATCGAGACCGTGCAGCGGATGTCGCCCGAGCCGGAGACCTCGCGGCCCTTCTGGATGACGTGCGTCGCCATGTCGGCGATCTGCAGGACGTCCTCGTCGGTCTCCGTCGGCAGGCCGCACATGAAGTAGAGCTTCACCTGGCGCCAGCCGTTGCCGTACGCCGTGGCGACGGTCCTGATCAGGTCCTCTTCCGAGACCATCTTGTTGATGACCTTGCGGATGCGCTCGGAGCCTCCCTCGGGGGCGAAGGTGAGGCCGGAGCGGCGGCCGTTGCGGGTCAGCTCGTTCGCCAGGTCGATGTTGAAGGCGTCCACGCGGGTGGAGGGGAGCGACAGGCCGATCTTGTCGTCCTCGTAGCGGTCCGCGAGGCCCTTGGCGATGTCGCCGATCTCGGAGTGGTCCGCGGAGGACAGGGAGAGGAGGCCGACCTCCTCGAAGCCCGTCGCCTTCAGGCCCTTGTCGACCATCTCGCCGATGCCCGTGATGGAGCGCTCGCGCACGGGACGGGTGATCATGCCCGCCTGGCAGAAGCGGCAGCCCCGCGTGCAGCCGCGGAAGATCTCGACGGACATGCGTTCGTGGACGGTCTCCGCGAGGGGGACGAGGGGCTGCTTCGGGTACGGCCACTCGTCGAGGTCCATGACCGTGTGCTTGGACACGCGCCACGGGACGCCCGACCTGTTGGGGACGACGCGGCCGATGCGGCCGTCGGGGAGGTACTCGACGTCGTAGAAGCCCGGGACATAGACCCCGCCGGTCTTCGCCAGGCGGAAGAGGAGTTCCTCGCGGCCGCCCGGGCGGCCCTCCTCCTTCCAGGCGCGGATGATCTTTGTGACCTCCAGGACGGCCTGCTCGCCGTCGCCGATCACCGCGCAGTCGATGAAGTCGGCGATCGGCTCGGGGTTGAAGGCCGCGTGGCCGCCGGCCATCACGATCGGGTCGTCAACGGTGCGGTCCCGGGCCTGAAGCGGGATGCCCGCCAGGTCCAGGGCCGTCAGCATGTTCGTGTAGCCCAGTTCGGTGGAGAAGGACAGGCCGAAAACGTCGAAGGCCTTCACCGGGCGGTGGCTGTCCACCGTGAACTGCGGGACGCCGTGCTCCCGCATCAGGGCCTCCAGGTCCGGCCACACGCTGTAGGTGCGCTCGGCGAGGACGCCCTCCTGCTCGTTCAGGACCTCGTAGAGGATCATGACGCCCTGGTTGGGCAGGCCGACCTCGTACGCGTCGGGGTACATGAGCGCCCAGCGGACGTCACAGGAGTCCCACGGCTTGACGGTGGAGTTCAGCTCACCGCCGACGTACTGGATCGGCTTCTGCACGTGCGGGAGCAGGGCTTCGAGCTGCGGGAACACCGATACAGCGGCTTCGGCAGACATCTCGCGACTTTCGTGGGCTGGAGGGAACTGACGGGGGTGACCATCAAGCCTAACGCGCTCGGGACCCCTCCCCGGACCGCCGGATCCCCGGGACGGGCCCGCCCCGGGGACCGGGGACCGCCGGCCCGTCCCCGCTGCTCAGATGTCGGTCGCGGCCCGCACCGTCCGCCACATCTGAGGAAGTTCCGCCTCCGCGGCCGCCGCCCGCTGTTCCTCCCGCCCGTACAGAACGCCGTAGGTGAAGGAGGTCTCCCCTGCCGCGCTCGCCCGGGCCGACAGGTCCAGCAGGGCGTCGCGGGCCATCACGCTGTCCTGGTGGTCGCCCAGCAGGGTCTGCAGCGACTTCATCGACTTGACCAGGGTCTCGGCGGGCCTGCCCAGTGCGGGTACGGCCGTCTCGGCCGCGTACCGGGTGCGCTTGGTCTTCTTGCGCGCCTCGTGCATCGCGACGTCCCGGTCGTGGCCCGGGGGCAGATCGAGGGCCTGGCCGACCAGACCGGCGACCCTGCGGAAGTCCTTGCGCACGGCCTTGGCGAGCGCCTTCCCCGGGTCCTGCCCGGCCGCCTTCAGCAGGGGCGGGCCGGCGATCAGGGTGTCGAGCGCGTTCAGCAGGTCCAGGTAGCGCTCGCCGTCAAGGACGGAGATCAGCAGGCGCCGGGAGCCGCCGCGCCGGGCCTGGGACCAGGAGTCCAGGCGGTCGCGGACGGGGCCGGAGACCAGGGGCGCCGGCAGTTCGGACACGGCGGTCGACAGATGCTCGGTGAGGACCTCCAGGTCGCGGTCGACGCCCAGCTCGCCGGCCAGCCACTTCAGCTCGTCGGCGATCGGGTCGGTGACCCCGCGGTCCAGGACCTTGCCGAACGAGCGGAACGTGCTGCGCAGCCGGCGGGTGGCGACGCGCATGGAGTGCACCGAGTCGAAGACGTCCCGGCGCACCGCGGGGTCGAGTTCGACGACGGCGTCGCGCTGGGCGCGGACGTAGGCGAGGACGTGGTCGCCCGCCGTGGCGAGGGGCCCTCGCGGGCCGGCCGGGGCGGGCGGCGGCTGCCGCTCGCCGGTCTCGGCGGGCTCGGGGCGGCCGGCGGTCTCCTCCAGTGCCCGGGCCAGTTTGGAGACGGCCGAGGAGCGGTTCACGCCCGCCTTGCGGAGCTTCTTGTCGACCTTGTCGAGGAAGGCGGGATCGCCGTCGTCCGCGAGTTCGACCTCGATCTCGGTCCAGTCGGCGGTGCCCGTGCCGCCGCTGAGCCGCTCGGCGTGCACCCGGTCGAAGCAGACCTCGGCGAGCAGGGCGCCGTCCGCGTCGACGAGGTGGCGGGTGTCGCGGGAGGAGCGCAGCCGGACCACGGGGATGAGTTCGGCGCCCCGGACGCGGGAGCGGACGAGGTCGCTCAGGGACGGGGGCACGGTGTCGGACAGCGGGGCGCGGACCTCGTCGCGTACACCGTCGGCGACCGGCAGCTTGAGGTGCCAGCCGGCGTCGTCGCCGCCGGTGCGGCGGCGCAGGGTCAGGAGGGCGCCGGCCAGCCTCGCGTCGGCCGTGTCGTAGTAGGTGGCGTCGAGTTCGGCGATGCCCCGGTCGACGACGGCGAAGACGCCGCCGACGGCGGTCAGGTCGGGCAGTTCGTCCCCGATCGCGGCCTCGTATTTGCGCTCGATTTCGCGTTTCGTGTCCGCCATGGACCGAATCTAGTAGCAATCGGGCCGTGAGGGCAGAGTTCATCGGTATTCATCCCGAACGCGCCGTTCCACCCGCCGTGGGCCGCGGCCCGGCCGGTCGGCGGGCGCACCGTCCGCGGCCCCGGCCGGCCACACCGGGGAACCGCCTCCTACGCCGACCCGGCCGGTCAGGCCGACATGGGCCGTTGCACCCGGATCGACTGGAGCAGCCCCACCGCTATCCAGACGGCGAACATGGAGGAGCCGCCGTACGACACGAACGGCAGGGGCAGGCCCGCGACCGGCATGATGCCGAGGGTCATGCCGATGTTCTCGAAGGCCTGGAAGACGAACCAGGCGATGATGCCCGCGGCGACGATCGTGCCGTACAGCTCGGTCGTCTCACGGGCGATCCGGCAGGCCCGCCACAGGACGACCCCGAGCAGGACGAGGATCAGACCGGCACCGACGAAGCCCAGTTCCTCGCCCGCGACCGTGAAGACGAAGTCGGTCTGCTGTTCGGGCACGAACTGGCCGGTGGTCTGCGAGCCGTGGAAGAGGCCCGCACCCGTGAGTCCGCCGGAGCCGATCGCGATGCGCGCCTGGTTGGTGTTGTAGCCGACACCCGCGGGGTCGAGGCTGGGGTTGGCGAAGGCGGCGAAGCGGTTGATCTGGTACTGGCCCAGGATGTGCAGCTGCCATACGGCGACCGCGCCCAGGGCGCCCGCGCCGAGCAGGCCGAACACCCAGCGGTTGGAGGCGCCGGAGGCGAGCAGCACGCCCAGCACGGTGACCACCATGACCATGACGGAGCCGAGGTCAGGCATGAGCATGACGATCATCATCGGGACGGCGGCCAGACCGAGGGCCTGGGCCACGGTCCGGTGGTCGGGATAGGGCCTGTCACCCGCGTCGACCCGGGCCGCGAGCAGCATGGCCATGCCCAGGATGATCGTGATCTTCACGAACTCGGAGGGCTGGAGGGAGAAGCCGCCGCCCAGGACGATCCAGTTGCGGTTGCCGTTGATGGTGGCGCCGAGCGGGGTGAGCACCAGCAGGGTCAGGAGGAGCGAGAAGCCGTACAGGACCGGCACGGCCGTGCGCAGGGTGCGGTGGCCGAGCCAGATCGTGCCGACCATCAGGGCGAACCCGATGCCGGTGTTCATCAGGTGGCGGATCAGGAAGTAGTACGGGTCGCCCTGGTTGATCTCGGTGCGGTTGCGGGTCGCCGAGTAGACGAGCGCGGAGCCGATCAGGGACAGGGCCGTGGCCGACAGCAGTATCGGCCAGTCGAGCCGGCGGGCCAGGCCGTCGCGGGCGAAGATCCGCGTCCAGCCCGCCCGGTCGGGACCGTACCCGGAGACGGAGAAGTTGTTCGCTCCGGTCATGTGAGGATCCTCCGCCTCTTCTTCGAGCGGGCCGAGCGCCGGACGGTGCGGCGGTTGCTCTGAGTGGGCGAGGGCACGGTGGCCGCCGGGGTGTCGGTGGCGTTGTTCCCCTGCTGGTCCTGCTGGCTCGCCTGGTCGGCGCCGGGGTCGTACTTCTCGACCTTCTGGGCCTCGATCGAGCCGTCGGAGCGGATCGTGGGCAGGCTCTGCTGCGGGGTGGGGAGCAGGGCCTTGCCCTTGTCGATCGAGCCGTCCTTCTGGACGCCGTACAGGGCGTTGTAGATGTTGTGCACGGCCTCACCGGAGGCGCCGGAACCCGTACCGGCCTGGGCGATCGTCATGATGACCGCGTAGTCCTTGGAGTAGGTGGCCAGCCACGACGTGGTCTGCTTGCCGTAGACCTCCGCGGTACCGGTCTTGGCGTGCAGCGGGATCTTGTCCTGCGGCCAGCCGCCGAACTTCCAGGCGGCGGTACCGCGGGTGACGACGCCCGCGAGGGCCTGCTCCATGACGTCCCGCGTCTTCTGGTTGATCGGCAGCCTGCCGTGCGACGTGGGCTTGATCTCGGTGACCTTCTTGCCGTCGGGGCTGACGACCGCCTTGCCGATGGTCGGGTTCCACAGGGTGCCGCCGTTGGAGATCGCGGAGTAGATGACCGCTTCCTGGATCGGTGTCAGCAGCGTGTCGCCCTGGCCGATGGAGTAGTTGATCGCGTCACCCTCGCGCAGCTTGTTGCCCTCGAGGCAGTTCTCGTACGCGATCTTCTGGACGTAGTCGCCGTCCTTCTTGCCGGTCCTGCACCAGACGTCCTTGTTGGCCTCCCAGTACTTCTGCTTCCACTGGCGGTCGGGGACGCGGCCGGAGACCTCGCCCGGCAGGTCGATGCCGGTGGTCTTGCCGAGGCCGAACTGGTGGGCGGCCTTGAAGAAGTAGTCCTTGGGCTGCCCCTTCTTGGGGTTGATGCCGCCGTCCTTCTTCCACTCGTTGTCGGCGAGGCCGTAGAAGACGGTGTCGCAGGAGACCTCCAGGGCGCGGCCGAGCGAGATCGGGCCGAAGTTCTCCCCCTCGAAGTTCTTGAAGACCTGGCCGCCGACGGAGTACGAGCTCGTGCACGGGTAGTTGCCGTCGAAGGGGTAGCCGGCCTCGACGGCGGCTGCCGTGGAGACCACCTTGAAGGTCGAGCCGGGTGCCGACTGTCCCTGGATGGCCCGGTTGAGCAGCGGGTAGTCGGAGTCCTTGCCGGTGAGCTGTTGGTAGTCCTTCGCGGAGATGCCGCCGACCCAGACGTTCGGGTCGTAGGTGGGGGCGGACGCCATGGCGACGACCCGGCCGGTCTTGGCCTCCATCACGACGACGGCACCGGAGTCCGCCTTGTAGTTCTCGCCGGTGATCTTGTCGAACTGGCCGCGGGCGATCTTCATCGCGTTGTCCAGCTCGTACTCGGCGACCCGCTGGACCCGGGCGTCGATGCTGGTGACCAGGTTGGAGCCGGGCTCGGCCGCGTCGCTCCTCGCCTTGCCGATGACGCGGCCGAGGTTGTCGACCTCGTAGCGGGTGACGCCCGCCTTGCCGCGCAGCACCTTGTCGTACTGGCGCTCGAGGCCGGAGCGGCCGACCATGTCGGAGCGCAGATAGGGCGAGTCGCTGTCCTTGGCCTGCTGGATCTCGTCGTCGGTGACGGGCGAGAGATAGCCGAGGACCTGGGCGGTGTTGGCGTCACCGGGGCTCGGGTAGCGGCGCACGGCCTCGGGCTCGGCGGTGATGCCGGGGAAGTCCTCGGAGCGCTCGCGGATCTGCAGGGCCTGGCGCGGGGTGGCCTCGTCGGTGATGGGGATCGGCTGGTACGGGGAGCCGTTCCAGCAGGGCTGCGGTGTCTTCGCGTCGCACAGGCGCACCTTGTCCCTGACGTCCTGCGGCTTCATGCCGAGGACGCCGGCCAGCTTGGCGAGGACCGCCTTGCCGCCGTCCTTCATCTTCAGCAGGTCGGTGCGGGAGGCGGAGACCACCAGCCGGGTCTCGTTGTCGGCGATCGGCACGCCCCGCGCGTCCAGGATCTCGCCGCGTACGGCGGGCTGGACGACCTGCTGGACGTGGTTGCCGGAGGCCTCCTTGGCGTACTCGCTGCCGTTGCGGATCTGGAGGTACCACAGGCGGGCACCGAGGGTGCCGAGGAGGGAGAGGACGAGGATCTGGATGACGACCAGCCGGATCTGAACGCGGGGAGTCCGTCCGGTCTCGGGGATGTTAGTCATCGGCGAGGCCCACTGAAGTCGAGGGTGGTTGCGGGGGACGGGCGGGTGTCGGCCACTGCTGCCGCCCCCGCTCCGTGCACGTACGCGTCATAGGAGTACACGGCCAACCTGTGTGTCCGGGCGGCCGACTCCGTGAGGGTCACAGCCGTTTGACCCCCTTGATGCGACCCGCCCTGGCCATCCGGGCCCTGGCCGCCTTGACCCGCAACACCCCGCGCTGGCTGCCGATGCGCAGTCCGGTGCCGGAGGAGAGCCAGCCGGAGGAGACGTCGGCCGCCTTGGCGGAGCCGGTCTCGGCGAGCGGGTCGTTGTCGGCCCGGCGGGCCAGCGCCATGATCCCGGGCACCACGAACGGCGCGAGCAGCAGGTCGTAGATGGCGGCCGTGGCCAGCAGGCTGGTGAGGCCGACATGGCGGGCGGCGGTGTCGCCGACGAGGGCGCCCACGCCCGCGTACAGCAGGGTGGAGCCGATCGCGGCGGCGACCACCACGAACATCGGGCCGCTGGCGGACTTCAGCCGGCCGTTCTCGGGCCGGGCCAGTCCGGCGAGGTAGCCGATGACGCACAGCACGAGGGCATAGCGGCCGGCGGCGTGGTCGGCGGGCGGGGCGAGGTCGGAGAGCAGGCCGGCGCCGAAGCCGATGAGGCTGCCGCCGACGTGGCCGTAGACCAGGGCGAGGGCGACGACGGTCAGGAGCACCAGGTCCGGCACGGCACCGGGCAGATGGAGTCGGGCGAGAACGCTCACCTGGATCACCAGGGCGACGATCACCAGGGCGGTGGAGAGCAGCATCCGGTTGAGGCGCATCTGGTTCGGCTCCTAGGGCGTCTGCTGCTGACCGTCGGCGGACGCCTGACCATCGGCGGACGGCGTGACGGTGACGGTCACGGTCGGGGTGGGCGTCGGCTGGGGCTTCGGGGGCAGGACCGTGTCGCGCGGGTCCTTCTTCGGCGCCTGGACGACGACGCCGACGACGTCGAGGCTGCTGAAGGACGCGAACGGCTTCACGTAGATCGTGCGGGTCAGACCGCCGCCGGACGGGTCGATCCGCGAGACCACACCGACCGGGACCCCGGGCACGAACGGCTTGTCGGCCTGGGAGCCGAAGGTGACGAGGCGGTCGCCCTTCTTCACGTCGGCCTTGCCGTTGAGGAGCTGGACGCGCAGCGGGCGGTCACCCTGCCCGGAGGCGAACCCGAGTTCGTCGCTGCCTTCCATCCGGGTGCCGACGGTGAAGTCGGGGTCGTTGGCCAGCAGCACCGTGGAGGTGCTGGGGCCGACGGTGGTGACGCGGCCGACCAGTCCGTCGCCGTTGAGAACGGTCATGTCGCGCTTGATGCCGTCGTTCGCGCCCACGTCGATGGTGACCGTCCAGGAGAAGCCCTGGGCCGCTCCTATCGCGATGACCTCGGCGCCCTTGATCCCGTACTGCCCCTCGCCTGCCATCCGGATCATGTGGTCGAGCTGCTTGAGGCGGCTGCGGTTGCGGTCGTCGCTGCCCAGCTTCGCCTTCAACGCGGCGTTGGAACGCTCGAGTTGGGCGACCCGGTCGTGCCGCCGGGCGGAGTCGCGCACGGCCGCGACCGCGTTGCCGACCGGGTCGACGGCGGACGCCACCCCGTTCTCGATCGGGCCGAAGGCCGTGGCGGCGGCCTGGCGGGCACCTTCGACCGGTGAATCCTGGCCACCGCGGATGTCCACCGTGATCAACGCGAACGCGATGGCGATCAGCAGCACCAGGAGCAGCCGGCTCTCTCGTGTGTCCCTCACGTGCGGCGGCCGTGCCTTCCTCGTCGGAATGTGTAGGGGAAACCCGAATACGCAGGGGGAGTTTATGTCTCTATATCAACGATCCGCCGCACGAGAGACGATCGTCTCGTACGGCGGAGTCGGCGCGTCGCCTCATCTGCGGGGCTGGGCGTCCAGCACCTGCTGGAGCGCCTCGAACTCCTCGACGCACTTGCCCGAGCCGAGCGCCACACTGTCCAGCGGGTCCTCGGCGATGTGGATGGGCATGCCGGTCTCCCGGCGCAGCCGCTCGTCGAGCCCGCGCAGCAGGGCGCCGCCGCCGGTGAGGACGATGCCGCGGTCCATGACGTCACCGGACAGCTCCGGCGGGCACTTGTCGAGGGTCGTCTTGACCGCGTCCACGATCGCGTTGACCGGTTCCTCGATGGCCTTGCGGACCTCGGCCGCGGAGATGACCACGGTCTTGGGCAGTCCGGAGACCAGGTCCCGGCCGCGGATCTCGGTGTGCTCGTCGGCGTCGAGGTCGTACGCGGAACCGATCGTGATCTTGATCTGCTCGGCCGTCCGCTCACCGAGGAGGAGGGAGTACTCCTTCTTGACGTACTGGATGATCGCGTTGTCCAGTTCGTCGCCGGCGACGCGGATGGACTGGGCGGTGACGATGCCGCCGAGCGAGATGACCGCGACCTCGGTGGTGCCGCCGCCGATGTCCACCACCATGTTGCCCGTGGCCTCGTGGACCGGCAGGCCCGAGCCGATGGCGGCCGCCATGGGCTCCTCGATGATGTGCACCTGGCGGGCGCCGGCCTGGGAGGACGCCTCGATGACGGCGCGACGCTCCACGCCCGTGATGCCCGACGGCACACAGACCACGACCCGCGGGCGCGCCAGATACCGCCGCTTGTGGATCTTCAGAATGAAGTAGCGGAGCATCCGCTCGGTGATCTCGAAGTCGGCGATGACGCCGTCCTTGAGCGGACGCACGGCGACGATGTTGCCCGGGGTCCGGCCGATCATCTTCTTGGCTTCCGCACCGACCGCGAGGATGCCACCGGTGTTGGTGTTGATCGCGACGACCGACGGTTCGTTGAGCACGATCCCACGGCCCCTGACGTACACCAGCGTGTTGGCGGTCCCGAGGTCCACAGCCATGTCACGGCCGATGAACGACATTGAGTTCCCCATCAGGATTCGTCTGGCCTTCCCAAGTTGAGCGTGTGACGGCTTTTGTTGGGGCGGCGAAGTGGGTGCTGTGACGTGAAGGCTTACATCGTAGTCTCGCCCGCACGAAACATTGCGCGAGGGTCTTCGCCATTGTCAGCAGATGACGCGTCGCCTCGCTTCTGGAGACGGGCGTTCGGGGGTAGCCGTTCCCCCGAACGGCACGCATATGCCAAGGAGCGACCGGGTTTGTTCGACCGGTTTCCACGGCCATCCTTGGTCATGCGTCCGAGTGACGCCGAAAACCCTCAGGAATTGTTCACATGACGAGAACGAAAGTTCATCATCCGGACGCGGGGAAGGGTCCGGACTCTCAGAACCGGCCCGGGAAAAAGATCTTGAGTTCCCGCTCGGCGGACTCCTCCGAGTCGGAGGCGTGCACCAGGTTCTCGCGGACGATCACGCCGAGGTCGCCGCGGATGGAACCGGGCGCGGCGGCGATCGGGTCGGTCGGCCCGGCGAGCGCGCGCAGGCCCTCGATGACCCGCTCACCCTCCACGACGAGCGCGACGACCGGGCCGGAGGCCATGAACTCCACCAGCGGCTCGTAGAAGGGCTTCCCCTGGTGCTCGCCGTAGTGCTGCTCCAACGTCTCCTGGTCCAGGGTGCGCATCTCCAGCGCGCTGATGGTCCAGCCGGCCTTGCGCTCGATGCGGCCGATGATCTCGCCGATCAGCCCGCGACGGACGGCGTCGGGCTTGAGGAGGACGAGGGTGCGCGAGGTCACGAGAGGGCTCCTTCATCATGGTGGTGCGGTGCGTAGAGGGTACAGGGCGGAATTGAGTGACCATTACACAGCGTCAGGTCGGGCCCCGGGCCTGGAGAGCTACGGGGCCGCGGGACTGCTCTCGCTGTCGTGCAGCGCCGCGAAGCGGGCCTTGGCCTCGTCGATCTTCCTTCCGTAGTGCACCGACGCCCACCACAGCGCCGCGAAGACCGCGCCCATGAAGAACATCGTCGGCACGAAGAACCCGGAGGCGATCAGCGCGATCTGCAGGGCCCAGCCGAGCTGGATCCCGCCGGGGCGGGTGAGCAGGCCGCACAGCAGGATGCTCAGCGCCATCGCGATGCCGCTGACGGTCCAGACCGTGGTCGTGGACAGGTTCGGGTCCTTCATGGCGACGAGACCCGCGAAGCCGATGACGAAGAACTCGCCGATCAGGGTCGAAGCACAGAGCGTACGCACGACGGAGTCAGCCCTTCCCCAGGAGCAGTCGGGCCTCGCCGACGGTGATGACGGAGCCGGTGACGAGCACGCCGGCGCCCGCGTACTCCCCCTCCTCCTCGGCGAGCGTGATCGCGGCCTCCAGCGCGTCGGGCAGCCGCGGCTCGACCTGGACGCGCTCCTCGCCGAAGACCTCGACGGCGATCGCGGCCAACTCGTCGGCGTCCATCGCCCGGTGGCTGGAGTTCTGGGTGACCACGACCTCGGCGAAGACCGGCTCGAACGCCTCCAGCAGACCCCGGACGTTCTTGTCGGCGCTCGCGCCGACGACCCCGATCAGCCGGCTGAAGTCGAACGCCTCGCTCACCGCCTCGGCGGTGGCGCGGGCGCCGGCCGGGTTGTGCGCGGCGTCCAGGACGACGGTCGGGGAGCGGCGGACCACCTCCAGACGGCCCGGGGAGGACACCGACGCGAACGCCTTGCGGACGGTGTCGCGGTCCAGCGGTTCGGGGCGCTGGGGGCCCACGCCGAAGAACGCCTCGACGGCGGCGAGCGCCACGGCGGCGTTGTGGGCCTGGTAGGGGCCGTGCAGCGGCAGGTACACGTTGTCGTACTCACCGCCGAGGCCGCGCAGGGTGAGCAGTTGGCCGCCGACCGCGATCTGCCGGGAGAGGACCCCGAACTCCAGGCCCTCGCGGGCCACGGTGGCGTCGACCTCCACGGCCTTCTTCAGCAGCACCTGGGCCGCGTCGACCGGCTGCTGGGCCAGGATGACGGTGGCGTCCTGCTTGATGATGCCGGCCTTCTCCTCGGCGATCTCGCCGGGCGTGCCGCCGAGCCGGTCGGTGTGGTCCAGGTCGATGGGGGTGACGACGGCGACGTCGCCGTCGATGACGTTGGTGGCGTCCCAGCTCCCGCCCATGCCGACCTCGACGACCGCGACGTCCACGGGCGCGTCCGCGAACGCCGCGTACGCCATGCCCGTGAGGACCTCGAAGAAGGACAGCCGGTACTCCTGCGAGGCGTCGACCATCTCCAGGTACGGCTTGATGTCCTGGTACGTCTCGATGAACCGCTCGGCGGAGACGGGAGCGCCGTCGAGGCTGATCCGCTCGGTGATCGACTGGACGTGCGGGCTCGTGTACCGGCCGGTGCGCAGTTCGAAGGCGCCCAGGAGGGCCTCGATCATACGGGCGGTGGAGGTCTTGCCGTTGGTGCCGGTGATGTGGATGGACGGGTACGACCGCTGCGGCTCCCCCAGGAGGTCCATCAGCGCCGCGATCCGGCTGACGGACGGCTCCAGCTTGGTCTCGCCCCAGCGGGTGGCCAGTTCGGCCTCGACCTCGCGCAGGGCCTGGTCGACCCCGGGGTCGGCCGGACGCGCGGGCACCTCGGCCTGCGGCAGGCCGCCCTGGGTGCGCAGGGTGCGGCTGCCGGCCTCGATCACCGCGAGATCGGGGTCACGGGTGGTCTCGGCCTCGACGATCTCCTCGAAGGGATCGCTCTCGTTGGGGTCGCGCGGCGGCAGGTCACTCACGGGGCCAGTCTACGGAGCGCCGGTGACGAACGTGGCCCTGGCCCCCGGAGTCGATCGGGACGCCGCCGGTTCCAGCTCACCGGCGCCGCGGTCGGCCTCGTCCGCGTCGGTCCCGCCGAGCCGAAGCTCGGCGGGACCGGGAAGAGACGGTGGTCAGGCGGAGGGAAGCCGGTCCAGTTGGGTCTGGATCCGCGTGATGTCCTCCTGCGCCTTGGCGAGCCGGGTGCGGATCTTCTCGACCACCTGGTCCGGCGCCTTGGCGAGGAAGGCCTCGTTGCCGAGCTTGGCCTCGGCCTGCTGCCGCTCCTTCTCCGCCGCGGCCAGGTCCTTGGCGAGCCGCTTGCGCTCCGCCGCCACGTCGATCGTGCCGGACAGGTCCAGCGCGACCGTGGCGCCCGCGACGGGCAGGGTCGCCGTGGCCGTGAAGTCCTCGCCCTCCGGCTGCAGACGCAACAGCTGGCGGATGGCGGCCTCGTGCGGGGCGAGCGCCGTGCCGTCGAGGGTCAGCCGGGCCGGGACGCGCTGGCCGGGCTGGAGACCCTGGTCGGCGCGGAAGCGGCGGACCTCGGTGATGACCGACTGGAGGGTCTCGATCTCCCGCTCGGCCGCCTCGTCCCGGAAGCCGCTGTCCGTGGGCCACTCGGCGATGACGACCGACTCGCCGCCGGTGAGGGTGGTCCACAGCGTCTCCGTGACGAACGGGACGATCGGGTGCAGCAGCTTCAGCGTGACGTCGAGGACCTCGCCGAGGACGCGCTTGCTGACCTCGGCCGGCTCGCCGCCCGCCTGGAACGTCGTCTTGGACAGTTCGACGTACCAGTCGAAGACCTCGTCCCACGCGAAGTGGAAGAGGGTGTCGGACAGCTTGGCGAACTGGAAGTCGTCGTAGAGCGCGTCGACCTCGGCGACCACCGAGTTCAGCCGGGACAGGACCCAGCGGTCCGTGGCCGACATGCGCGCGGCGTCCGGCAGCGGACCCTGGACCGTCGCGCCGTTCATCAGCGCGAACCGCGTGGCGTTCCAGATCTTGTTGGCGAAGTTGCGGGAGCCCTGGACCCAGTCCTCGCCGATCGGGACGTCGACACCCGGGTTGGCGCCGCGGGCCAGGGTGAAGCGCAGCGCGTCCGAGCCGTACTTGTCCATCCAGTCCAGCGGGTTGACCGCGTTGCCGAAGGACTTCGACATCTTCTTGCCGAACTGGTCGCGGACCATGCCGTGCAGGGCGACGGTGCGGAACGGCGGGGTGCCGTCCATCGCGTACAGGCCGAACATCATCATCCGGGCGACCCAGAAGAAGAGGATGTCGTAGCCGGTGACCAGGACGGAGTTCGGGTAGAACTTCGCGAGGCTCTCGGTCTGCTCGGGCCAGCCCAAGGTGGAGAACGGCCACAGGCCGGAGGAGAACCAGGTGTCGAGGACGTCGGTGTCCTGGTGCCAGCCCGCGCCGCTCGGCGGCTCCTCGTCCGGGCCGACGCAGACGACCTCGCCGTCCGGCCCGTACCAGACCGGGATGCGGTGGCCCCACCACAACTGCCGCGAGATGCACCAGTCGTGGAGGTTGTCGACCCAGTCGAAGTACCGCTTCTCCATCTCCTGCGGGTGGATCGTGACCTTGCCCTCGCGGACCGCGTCACCGGCGGCCTTGGCGAGCGGGCCGACCTTGACCCACCACTGCATGGACAGGCGCGGCTCGATCGTGGTCTTGCAGCGCGAGCAGTGGCCGACCGAGTGGACGTAGGGCCGCTTCTCGGCGACGATCCGGCCCTCGGCGCGCAGGGCGGCGACGATGGCGGAGCGGGCCTCGAAGCGGTCCAGGCCCTGGAAGGGGCCGTGGACGGTGATGACCGCGTGTTCGTCCATCACGGTGATGGCGGGCAGGCCGTGGCGCTGGCCGATCTCGAAGTCGTTCGGGTCGTGGGCGGGGGTCACCTTGACGGCGCCGGTGCCGAACTCGGGGTCGACGTGCTCGTCCGCGACGACCGGGATGGAGCGGTCGGTCAGCGGCAGCTTGATGAGCCTGCCGACCAGGTGCTGGTAGCGCTCGTCGTCGGGGTGGACGGCGACGGCGGTGTCACCGAGCATGGTCTCGGCACGGGTCGTGGCGACGACGATGGTGTCGTCCCCCTCGCCGTACTTCATGGAGACCAGCTCGCCGTCGTCGTCCTGGTACTCGACCTCGATGTCCGAGATCGCGGTCAGACAGCGCGGGCACCAGTTGATGATGCGCTCGGCGCGGTAGATCAGCTCGTCGTCGTAGAGGCGCTTGAAGATGGTCTGGACGGCCTGGGAGAGCCCCTCGTCCATGGTGAAGCGCTCACGGGTCCAGGCGACACCGTCGCCGAGGCGCCGCATCTGTCCGGAGATCTGTCCGCCGGACTCGGCCTTCCACTGCCAGACGCGTTCGACGAAGGCCTCACGGCCGAGGTCGTCGCGCGACTTGCCCTCCTTGCCCAGCTCCCGCTCCACGACGTTCTGCGTGGCGATGCCGGCGTGGTCCATGCCGGGCTGCCACAGCGTCTCGTAGCCCTGCATGCGCTTGCGGCGGGTCAGGGCGTCGATGATCGTGTGCTCGAACGCGTGTCCGAGGTGCAGGCTGCCGGTGACGTTCGGCGGCGGGATGACGATGGTGTAGGGCGGCTTGTCGCTCTTCTCGTCCGCCTCGAAGTAGCCGCGTTCTACCCAGCGCTCGTACAGCGGCCCCTCTACGTCGGCCGGCGCGTACTGGGTCGGCAGTTCGGTGGCGGTCGCTGGTGGCTGCTGCTGAGCGTTCTCGGTCACGGGGTCAGTTTAGGGGTGTCACGACCCCGTCCCGAAACGGGATTCTTCGGTAACGGTGAACCCTCCGGCGCCCCCGGGGCCTTCCGGTTGCGCCAGGATGTCGGACACGCATAAGCATCTGGAGGGGAACCCAGACGATGAGCAGCAACCAGCCGGGCCCGTACGGCGGACAGCCCCAGCAGCCCGGACCGTACGGTCAGCCGGGCCCCTACGGCCCGCCGTCGCAGGCACCCCAGCCCGGCTACGGCTATCCCCCGCAGGCCCCGGCGGGTGTCCCGCCCCAGCAGCAGAACCCGTACGCCCAGCAGCCGCCGCCCGCAGGGCCGTACGGCCAGCAGCCGCCCGCGCAGCCCTACGGCCAGCAGCCGCCCGCGCAGCAGTTCGGCCAGCCTCCTGTCCAGCCCTACGGCCAGCCCCCGTACGGCCAGCAGCCCTACGGTGTGCCGCAGCCGCCGGCGCCGGGCGGCGGCAGGAAGAAGGCGGTGCTGATCATCGCCGCGGTGGCGGTCGTGGCGGCGATCGCGGTGGGCGCGTACCTGGTGCTCGGCGGCAACGGTGGCGGTGGCGGTTCGGTCGCCGACGACGGCCCGCACAAGCTGACGACGCCGGCGGCGGTCATCGACGGCACGTACAAGAAGGCGGACGGCCGCGGCTCCCCGGACGCCATGACCCAGGACGACCTCGCGGACTTCGAGAAATGGGGGGTGAAGAACCCCAAGGACGTCAGCGCCGCGTACCAGAACGGCACGGGCGTCTCGGCCAAGAACCTCACCTTCGGCGGCGTCTACGGCACCATCGCCGAGCCCGAGGCCGTCGTGGACGCCATGTTCGCCAAGATCAAGGCGGCGGCCGACAAGGACAGGACGAGCAAGGGCAAACTGCTCGGCAGCCCGGAGACGGTGCACCCGGCCGGCTTCTCGGGCGCCATCATGAAGTGCCAGCTGGCCCAGTTCGAGAACGACGAGTCGTCGGGCTCGGCCACCGGCGCCGCGAAGAGCTTCACCCTGCCCATCTGCATCTGGGGCGACCACAGCACCGTGGTCGACGTCACGGTGTTCAGCGTCGCCTCCATGGCCGCCGGCGACGGAGGCACGGTCGCCGGGACGGCGGACCTCGCCGCCAGGCTCCGCGACGACGTGCGCGTCAAGGCGTGACGCGTCGCACCGCGACGGCCGGAGCCACGACGACGTAGACCGAGGCGGCGAAGGCCGGGGCCGCGAAGGGGCCCCGGCCGATCGGCCGGGGCCCCTGCCACGTCCGGTGGCCCGGACGGTGGTTACGCCGTCTTCTGCTCCCCCGGACCCCGGCCGCGCGCGTCCCTCGGGATCAGGGTCGGGTTCACGTTCGACAGGACCACATCGGCGGTGATGACCACGCGGGCCACGTCCTTGCGGGACGGCACCTCGTACATCACCGCCTGGAGGACCTCCTCCATGATGGCGCGCAGACCGCGGGCGCCCGTCTGGCGGAGGATGGCCTGGTCCGCGATGGCCTCCAGGGCCTCGCGCTCGAAGTCCAGCTCCACGCCGTCGAGTTCGAACAGCCGCTGGTACTGCTTCACCAGGGCGTTGCGCGGCTCGACGAGGATCTGCAGCAGCGCCTTGCGGTCGAGGTTGTGCACGCTCGTGATGACCGGCAGACGGCCGATGAACTCCGGGATCATCCCGAACTTCACCAGGTCCTCGGGCATGACGTCCTCGAACTGGTCCTTGGACTCCAGCTCCCGCTTGGAGCGGATCGTCGCGCCGAAGCCGATGCCCTTCGCGCCGGCCCGGGACTCGATGATCTTCTCCAGGCCCGAGAACGCGCCACCCACGATGAACAGCACGTTCGTCGTGTCGATCTGGATGAACTCCTGGTGCGGGTGCTTGCGGCCGCCCTGCGGAGGCACGGACGCCGTCGTGCCCTCCAGGATCTTCAACAGGGCCTGCTGGACGCCCTCGCCGGAGACGTCGCGCGTGATCGAGGGGTTCTCGCTCTTGCGGGCCACCTTGTCGATCTCGTCGATGTAGATGATGCCCGTCTCGGCCTTCTTGACGTCGTAGTCGGCGGCCTGGATCAGTTTCAGGAGGATGTTCTCGACGTCCTCGCCCACATAGCCCGCCTCCGTCAGCGCCGTCGCGTCGGCGATGGCGAAGGGCACGTTCAGCATGCGGGCCAGGGTCTGGGCGAGAAGAGTCTTGCCGGAGCCCGTGGGGCCCAGCAGCAGGATGTTCGACTTCGCCAACTCGATGGCGTCATCGCGGCCTTGGGCCCCGCCGTTCTCACCGGCCTGGACCCGCTTGTAGTGGTTGTACACCGCGACGGACAGCGCTTTCTTGGCCGCCTCCTGGCCGACCACGTACCCCTCGAGGAACTCGTAGATCTCGCGGGGCTTGGGGAGTTCTTCCCAGCTCACCTCGCTCGTCTCGGCGAGCTCTTCCTCGATGATCTCGTTGCAGAGATCGATGCACTCGTCGCAGATGTACACACCGGGGCCTGCGATGAGCTTCTTGACCTGCTTCTGGCTCTTGCCACAGAACGAGCACTTGAGCAGATCGCCGCCGTCACCGATGCGTGCCACGGTGTGCTTCCCCTTCGCCTGGGAGACGCCTTACGTCCAGCGGCTCCTGGTGCTGCCTTATATCCGACGGTACCTTGCCGGGCCCCCCGTTCGGGCCCCCCTTGGCACGGTTCACTTTGACGTGCACCGTTTCACACCATGCCAAGAGGCGGCCGACGATACGGGCCCGGCGGCGGTTCGCTTCAGCGGACCGAGGTGTTGTTCATCTTCCGGGTGGAGATGATCTGGTCGATCAGGCCGTACGACAGAGCGTCCTCGGCCGTGAGGATCTTGTCGCGCTCGATGTCCTCGCGGATCTTCTCGATCGGCGTGTTCGAGTGCTTCGCCAGCATCTCCTCCAGCTGCGCGCGCATCCGGAGGATCTCGTTGGCGGCGATCTCCAGGTCGGAGACCTGGCCGCGGCCGGTCTCGCTGTAGGGCTGGTGGATCAGCACACGGGCGTTCGGGAGCGCCATGCGCTTGCCCGCGGTGCCCGCGGCCAGCAGCACCGCCGCGGCGGAGGCGGCCTGGCCCATGCAGACCGTCTGGATGTCCGGCTTCACGAACTGCATCGTGTCGTAGATGGCCGTGAGCGCGGTGAAGGAGCCGCCGGGGCTGTTGATGTAGATCGAGATGTCCCGGTCGGGGTCCATCGACTCCAGGCACAGCAGCTGCGCCATGACGTCGTTGGCCGAGGCGTCGTCGATCTGGACGCCCAGGAAGATCACGCGTTCTTCGAAGAGCTTCGCGTACGGGTCGTACTCGCGGATGCCCTGCGAGGTGCGCTCCACGAAGCGGGGAATGACGTAACGGGACTCGGCCGAGGGGCCGGTGTACTCGGCACGCGTGCGGTCGTAGAGGCCGCTGCCGGGAAAGTCGTTCACGATGTCTCCTGATAAGGGCTGAGGCGGTGGCTGGGGCTTGAAGGGGCGCTGGGAGCCGTTACGGGGCCTGGTGGGGCCCTCAGGGGCTTCGCCGGGCGCAGGGGGCCGACCCGGCGCCCTGAGGGTCTCCGCCGGCCGTACAGGCCCGGTGAGCCCTTACGAGCCCGCCCCGGTGCCTCCGCCGCCCGGCATGCCGGCAGCGGTGGTGATGACCTCGTCGATCAGGCCGTACACCTTGGCCTCCTCCGCGTCGAACCAGCGGTCGCGGTCCGAGTCGCGGGTGATCTGCTCGACCGACTGGCCGGTATGGAAGGAAGTGAGCTCGGCCATGCGCTTCTTGGTGTGCAGCAGCCGCTCGGCGTGGATCTTGATGTCCGACGCGGAGCCGGCGAGGCCGGCCGAGGGCTGGTGGATCAGGATCTCGGCGTTGGGCAGGGCGAAGCGCTTGCCCGGAGTGCCCGCGCTGAGCAGGAACTGGCCCATGGAGGCCGCCATGCCCATGGCGATCGTCACCACGTCGTTCTTGATGTACTGCATGGTGTCGTAGATCGCCATGCCTGCCGTGATGGAACCACCAGGGCTGTTGATGTAGAGGTAAATGTCCTTGTCCGGGTCGGCAGCGAGGAGCAGCAGCTGCGCGGTGATCCGGTTGGCGATGTCGTCGTCTACCGGCTGACCGAGGAAGATGATCCGCTCGTTGAGCAGCCGGCTGTAGACCTGGTCACCGAGGCCGCCACCGATGGAAGGCTCGCCGGCGGCGGAGGGCATCAGATTCGTCACGTATCCACCTGCTCGTCTTACGACGGCGCGGAGCCGTCTCACGTGTTCTGCTGGGGCGTGGGACCCCGCGCGTCCCCCTGCGGGGCGGCTTCGGGAACTCCCCTGCCCTCGTATTCATGGACCCTAACGCGCAGGCAGTCGGGAGCCATCCCGCTTCCGCGGGTGTTCGCTGTCAGCGCATGGCGGTGGGCTCTGCGGTGACCGGGGCCGACGGCCGTCGCGAGCCGTGCCCCGGGCCCTGTGAGATCACGGTAGCCCCGACGGCCGTGGCCCGCCTCCGATCCCGCTGCGGCAGACGGCCGCGCGGGGCCCCGGAAGGCGGTCCCGCTCCCGGCGGCGTACGACGACGGGCCCCGGGACGCGTGGGTGCGTCCCGGGGCCCGTCGTCGGTGGCCGGTGGTCCCCGAAGGTGTGCCCGATGGCCTCGGAGGGTTACGCCTCCGGCTTCTCCTCGGCGGCCTCAGTGACCTCGACGCCCTCAGCGGCCTCAACGGTCTCCGTGGAGCCCTCCGCCTCGTCCTCGTCGTCCAGGTCGACGATCTCGCCGTTGGTGTCCTTCACCGTGGCGGCCTCGACGACGACCGCCAGGGCCTTGCCGCGGGCGACCTCGCCGACCAGCATCGGGACCTGGCCGCCCTCGACGACCGCCTGGGCGAACTGGTCGGGGGACATGCCGGAGGAGGCCGCACGCCGCATGAGGTGCTCGGTGAGCTCCTCCTGGTTGACGTTCAGCTTCTCCTTGTTGACCAGCTCGTCGAGGACGAACTGGGTCTTGATGCCCTTGATCGCGGCCTCGCGCGTCTCGGTCTCGAACTCCTCGGCGGTCTTGCCCTGGATCTCCAGGTACTTGTCGAGGGTCAGACCCATCTGGGCGAGCTGGTGGTGCTCCAGGTTGTGCTTACGGGTGTTGATCTCGTCCTCGAGGAGCTTCTCGGGGACCGGGACCTCGACCAGCTCCAGCAGCTTGTCCAGGACGCGCTCCTGGGCCTGGGTGGCCTGGTCGAACTGCTTCATGTTCTCGAGGCGCTTGCGGCTGTCCGCCCTCAGCTCCTCCAGCGTGTCGAACTCGGACGCGAGCTGCGCGAACTCGTCGTCCAGCTCCGGCAGTTCACGGGAGGCGACCTGGGTGACCTTGACCGTCACCTCGGCCTCCTGGCCGGCCGCCGAGCCGCCCTTCAGCTCGGAGGTGAAGGTGCCCTCCTGGCCGGCCGCCAGGCCCTTCACGGCGTCGTCGATGCCGTCCAGCAGCTCACCGGAGCCGATGGTGTAGGAGACGTCGCTGGCGACGCCGTCCTCGAGGACCTCGCCCTCGACCTTGGCCTCCAGGTCGATCGTGACGACGTCGCCGTCCTCGGCGGCGCGCTCGACCGGGCTGGTCGACGCGAAGCGCTCACGCAGCTGCTCGACCGACTTCTCGATGTCCTCGTCGGTCACCTCGACCGCGTCGACCTCGACCTCGATGCCGGAGTAGTCCGGGATCTCGATGGCCGGGCGGATGTCGACCTCGGCGGTGAAGGACAGCAGCTCGTTGTCCTTCAGCTCCTTGATGTCGACCTCGGGCTGGCCCAGCGGGTTCAGCTCGGCCTCGTTGACCGCCTCGGTGTAGAACTTGGGAAGCGCGTCGTTGACGGCCTCCTCCAGGACCGCACCGCGGCCGAACCGCTGGTCGATGACCCGGGCCGGGATCTTGCCCTTGCGGAAGCCCTTCACCGTGACCTGCTGGTTGATCTTCTTGTACGCCGCGTCGAGGCTGTCCTTGAGCTCCTCGAAGGGCACCTCAACAGTGAGCCGAACCCGAGTCGGGTTCAGGGTCTCCACGGCGCTCTTCACGGTTCGGTCTCCTTGTGGCTGACTTCTTGGGGTTCTGCCGAGCTGCTCCGCCCTGACGGGCGCGCCTTCGGCGGATTCGCGGGCCCCTGCCTGAGAGACGTGGCAGTGCAGACACACGGGCGCGCAGCTTGCATAGTAACCGCAGCCACGGGGCGCCCCAAAAGGCGATCACGCGATACGGCGCCGGATGGCACCTGCCCTGCTGGTTGGTCGGGGTGGCGGGATTTGAACCCACGGCCTTCCGCTCCCAAAGCGGACGCGCTACCAAGCTGCGCCACACCCCGTCTGGTGCGACACGTAGGGTACATGCCCGGGCAGGTCGCGTCGGCCGATTTGCCGAAGGGCGGGCGCGCGGACCAACGCGTTGGCCTACGGGGCGGGCGACCCGCTACGATGCCTGCTGTGCCGTGGTCACTGACCTGCGGCGCATCCTGTTGCGGGCGTAGCTCAATGGTAGAGCCCTAGTCTTCCAAACTAGCTACGCGGGTTCGATTCCCGTCGCCCGCTCTGTACGCCGAAGGCCCAGGCGAGAGGTCGTTTTCCTCTCCCTGGGCCTTCCGCCGTACAGTGGCGCGCTCCACCTGGACGCCATGAACCACGCCCGCTCCACGGTGTGTGGGTCGACGGCGTACGGGACGGGAGCTGGGGAGGGTTGTTGGTTAAGGAAGTGGGCGGCTAAGGCGTGCCGTTGCCCTCTCGATTACCACCCGCGAGCTGGCCCACCGCCATTACGATGAAGCCGACCAACAGAATCACGCTGCCGGTCAGGGTGCCCCACAGCCGGGTATCCGAGTCGCTGATCACCAGCCCGCAGACCGCCTGCCAGCACAGCGCGAAGGCCACCACCAGCTGGCCCCAGCCATAGAGGTGAGGGCCGCGAACGTGGCGACGGTTCATGGGGAGCACCCAGCCACGGGCAACCGCCGCCACGCCGGAGGCGGCGATGAGCAACGCCAGCAGAACAAGAGGTATGGCGAGGTAGAGCTTCATGATCCCTCCCCTGCGCGCCAGGCCCACGCCGGACGCCACCGTGATCATGGCACCCGCCGCCCCGCCCGTCCATGGGCTTCCCCGCCTGTGCACCAGGACAGCGGCTCAGAGCGCCGCGTGAGAGCCGAGCAGAGTCCAGGACAGGCTTCGGGGGGCGCAGGAGGGCTGAGGACGCGACAGAGAGCCACACGTGCCCCCTGCGTGCCCGATGACGGGGTACCCACACGGGGAACAGCGGGGAGTCACGGCAACCAGCTCAGAAACGCGCAGGCCAGCGTCTCGCCAGGTCACCGCACGTCCGCATACGCGATCTTCCAAACTAGCTACGCGGGTTCGATTCCCGTCGCCCGCTCTGTACGGCTCAGGGCCAGGTCAGAGGGTTGATCCTCTGCCTGGCCCTGAGGCGTTTCCGAAGGCCTCGATCAGCTCTCCGCGCCCGCTGCGTGCCGCGTGACGGCGGCCGGGTGCCCTCCAGGGTCACCCCGGGTCACGGCCAGGTCCGGTTGAGCGATCTTCCGGACCGGCCACGCGGGGGCACCGGGCAGTCCGGCCCCCGGAGCGGCCGTCGTGAGCGGCGCCGCCCCGTGCAGGATCCGGTGGACCGTGCGGTCACCCGGCGTCGCGGCGCAGGCCGTGCGACCGGGCCCCGGTCGCCGCATCCGGTCAGAAGCTGATCGAGTTGATGGTCGCCGCTATCGAGTTGAGGAACCGGCTGATGGACGGAGCCATGCCGCTCGAGGCGAGGAAGAAACCGAACAGGATCGCCACGATCGCCGGGCCGGCCTTGATCGAGCCGCCCCGGATCAACACCACCAGGATGATCGCCAACAGCAACACCACTGACAGCGAAATGGCCACACTGATCACACCCTCGGTCGGTCCGCTCTCCCGGCCCGGGGGCGCCAAGCCTCGCACCCCCGACAGAACCATCGTGCCACCAACCGGCCCGCCCTATGCAGCCCATGACGCATCGTCGGCCATCCCGTCCGCGCGTGCGGCGCGGGCGCACCACCGGGTGATCGTCGACTCGGCCTTCCCGCACAGTAATTCGAGGCATGCCCGTCAGGAATTACCTCCGATCGTTCCCAGGCCCACACATCACGTTCGCAGGTAATTCAAATCTCTTTCTCAGGCTCCTCTCGAACCCCTCTCGCAATCCCTCCACGTCGCCCGCCTCCAGACATTCCGTCAGAGTCGCCCGCGAACGATATGCCCCCTTTAGTCGGTATGAATGCGGACACAACGCCCGTACGCGGTGGGAAAATCAGCACAGGAGTCAGGTGATTACCGAGTGCTCACGGATGTGTGGAAGAACACGCCGCCGTAATGCCGGCTCCGCCGAATCCCGGGTAGCCACAGGAGATAACCGCTCTTCGCACCGATGGTTTTACGCGAGCCCGAAGACAACGCTAGGGTGCCTCAGATGTTCCACGCCGCCTCGTCCTCCTCAAGAGCAACAGGCCCCTCGTCGGCACCGCCCGCACGCGCACCCCTCCCCCCGGTACGGTCATCGGCCGACGGAGTCCCGAGTCCGCGCGCCGTCGAGCCCGCGAGGCCGCCCGCCAAGCAGCGTGACGCCTTCTTCGACAACGCCAAGTACCTGGCGATCGTGCTGGTGGCCATGGGCCACGCCTGGGAGCCGCTGAAGGGCGACAGCCGCGTCCTTCAGGCGGCGTACATGTGCGTGTACGCCTTCCACATGCCGGCGTTCATCGTCATCTCCGGCTACTTCTCCCGCAGTTTCGACATGCGCCCCGACCGGCTGAAGCGGCTGGTGACGGGTGTGCTGGTGCCGTACGTCGCCTTCGAGACGGCGTACGTCCTCTTCAAACGCACCGTCGGCGGGGATCCCGGTATGCCGATCAGCCTGCTCGACCCCTGGTACCTGACGTGGTTCCTGGCCGCGCTCTTCGTCTGGCGGATGACCACCCCGCTCTGGAAGATGGTCCGCCGTCCCGTCCCGCTGGCGATCGTGATCGCCATGCTGGCGTCCGTCTCCCCCGAGATCGGGGACGACCTCGACCTCCAGCGGGTGCTGCAGTTCCTGCCGTTCTTCGTCATCGGTCTGTCGTTGAAGCAGGAGCACTTCCGGCTGGTGCGGCGCCGCTCGGTGCGGATCCTGTCGGTGCCGGTGTTCGCCGGCGCGCTCGCCGTGGCGTGGTGGGCGGTGCCGCGGCTGAACCCGGCCTGGTTCTACCACCGCGACAGCGCGCAGGAGTTGGGCGCGCCCTGGTGGTGCGGCCCGGTGATGGTGCTCGCGCTGCTGGGCTGCTCGCTGCTCCTCACCGCCTGCTTCTTCGCCTGGGTGCCGCGCCGGACGATGTGGTTCACGACGCTGGGCGCGGGCACGCTGTGCGGCTATCTGCTGCACGGGTTCTTCGTGAAGGGCGCCGACTACCAGGGGTGGTACGACGCGGCATGGCTGCACCGGCCCCTGGGCGAGGTGTCCGTGACGCTGCTCGCGGGCGCGGTGGTGACGCTGCTGTGCACGCCCCCGGTGCGCCGGGTGTTCCGGTTCGCGATGGAGCCGGAGATGGACTGGGCGTTCAAGAGGGACGCGACGGCGCTGGCCCGCGCACGGGCGAAGGCCTGAGAGCGGGGCTCACCACCCAATACCGAGGGCGGGGCCGCCCGCCCGCCGAGGGTAACGATCGCCTCCGCGCCGGGGACCCGGGCGCGGAGGCGATCGCCGTGTTCAGCGGATCATCGCCGTGTTCAGCGGACCGCGGACTGGGCCGTCGGGCCCTCCCGGCAGATCAGCAGCAGCGCCCGGTCGTCGTTGACGTCCTTCGCCACCGCCTCGATCAGATGCCAGGCGGCGCCGCGGAAGCCGCCCGCCACATAGCGGTCCGCCTCGCCCGTGAGGCGGTCCATGCCCTCGACGATGTCGCGTTCGGCCGTCTCCACCAGGCCGTCCGTGAACAGCATCAGCACATCGCCGGAGCGCAGCGTGCCCTTCACGGAGTCGAACTGGGCGCCGTCGTACACCCCGAGGAGCGGGCCCTCCGCCGCCTTCTCCTCCCAGCGGCCGGTGCCCGCGCTGAGCTGGAGGCCCGGCGGGTGGCCGGCCGAGTACAGCTCGTAGTCGCCCGACTCCAGGTCCAGGACCAGATGGATGGAGGTCGCGAAGCCCTCGTCCCAGTCCTGGCGGAGGAGGTAGCCGTTGGCGGCGGGCAGGAAGGCATGCGGCGGGAGCGAGCCCAGCAGTCCGCCGAACGCCCCGGACAGCAGCAGGGCGCGCGAGCCGGCGTCCATGCCCTTGCCCGAGACATCGGTCAGGACGACCTCCAGGGTGCGGCCCCCGTTCGTGCGGGCCGCCACGACGAAGTCGCCCGAGAACGACTGTCCGCCCGCGGGCCTCAGCGCCATCTCCCGGTGCCAGCCCAGCGGCAGCTTCGGCAGCTTGCTCTGGACCCGGATGCGTTCGCGCAGGTCGAAGAGCATGGTCCCGCCGCGCCGCCAGGGCACGCCGACCCGGCTGCGGAACTGTGCGATCAGCAGCCCGAAGAACCCGCACGCCGCGACCACGAGGACGATGCCGGGGGTGACCCGGGACGGGCCGTCCGTGTACGGGCCGAGCTTGACCGACTCGACGATCAGCGCGGTGGCCGCCGCGGCGTACAGGCCGAGCAGGCTGGAGGGGCGCAGCAGCAGGCCGCCCGCGACGATCGGCAGGACGAGCACGGCGGGCGAGCACCACACGGGATCGACCAGGGTGGTGGTCGCGATCACGGGAACCATCAGCAGCAGACCGGCCAGCGCCACCCAGTCCGAGCCGTCCCCGCGGAAGTAGTCCACGGCGGATCTGCGCATGCCGGTGCGGGCCCGGTGCCACTGCTTCTTCAACCGGGCCGTGAACGTCTCGGCCTCTCCGCGCCGCTCTCGTCCTGCTGCCATTGCTTCGGGACCTTATCCATCGGACCAGGTGCTTGGCACGGGAGGTCCCACTTGTCCCCCCTCCGAGCGCTGAATTTCACAGGAAACCGGTCCGCGTGACCGGAGAGAAATCCGCTCGCTCGTCCCGCATTGCCCTGATAGGCATGGCCTATGACGACGGACATGCGGGTGCTGCGGCAGGACGAGTGGGACGACTGGTACGGCAATCTCATCCGGGCCTTCGCCGGGGCGGAGGAATCACCTGAAGAGCGGGCACTCTGGAAGGAACTTGCCGATTTCGACCGCTCCTTGGGTGTATGGGACGAAGGGGAGTGCGTGGGTACGGCGGGCGCGTTCCGTTTCCGTCTCACGGTCCCCGGCGGCGCCTCGGTCCCGACGGCGGGCATCACGATGGTGAGCGTCGCGGCGACGCACCGCCGGCGCGGGGTGCTGACGTCGCTGATGCGCCGGCAGCTGGACGACATCCGCGGCTGGGGCGAGCCCGTCGCGGTGCTCACCGCGTCCGAGCCGGCGATCTACGGCAGGTTCGGGTACGGCGCCGGGACCTTCCAGCTCGGCGCGGAGATCGACACGGGCCGCGTGCACCTGTCCGTTCCGCCCGGAACCGATGGCGTACGGCTGCGGTACGCGGCGCCCGCCGACGTCCTCGACGCGTGCGAGGCGGTGTACGCGCGGCTGGTGCCCGGCCGTCCCGGCATGCTGGCGCGGCAGCCCGGCTGGGAGCGGGTGGCCCTGCTCGACCCGCCGGGCGAGCGGCACGGAGCGTCGGCGCTGCAGTGCGTGGTCGCCGAGCGGGACGGCGAGATCACGGGGTACGCGCGATTCCGCACCAAGCTCGGCTGGGGGGTCGACGGCCACGACGGGACGGTGACGCTGTCGGACCTGGCCGCGCTGGATCCGGCGACGGACGCGGCGCTGTGGCGCTTCCTGTTCGGCATCGATCTGACGACGACGCTGACCGTGCGCGGTCGGCCGCTGGACGAGGCCTGGCAGCATCTGGTGTCCGACATACGGCGGTGCCGGCCGCGGCTGCGGGACGCGTTGTACGTACGTCTCGTCGATGTCGGAGCGGCGCTTCAGGCGCGGACCTACCAGGCGCCGGTGGACGTGGTGTTCGAGCTGGAGGACGCCTTCTGCCCGTGGAACGAGGGGCGTTGGCGGCTCATCGGGGACGCGAAGGGCGCGTCCTGCGCGCGTACGACGGACGAGGCCGATCTCGCGCTGTCGGTGCGGGAGTTGGGGTCGGCGTACCTGGGCGGGGTGTCGCTCACGGCCCTGGCGGCGGCCGGACGGGTGCGGGAGCTGCGGCCGGGGGCGCTGGCGGAGGCGTCCCTCGCGTTCGGCTCGACGGCGGCACCCTGGCTGCCGCACGGGTTCTGACGGGGGCCGCGCCGGTCCGTCCCGGCACCGGCACCGGCACTGATCGCGGCCGGCCCGGACGACGACCGGGCGGCTAATGCTGCTGGCAGCCCGGGCACCAGAAGAGGTTGCGGGCGGCGAGACCTGCGGTGCGGATCTCGCCGTCGCAGACATGGCAGCGCAGGTTCGCCCTGCGGTACACGTACACCTCGCCGCCGTGGTCGTCCACGCGCGGCGGGCGGCCCATGGCCTCGGGGGTGTGCTCGGGCCGGACGGTGTCGATGCGGTTGGTGCGGACGCCCTCGCGCATCAGGCCGACGAGGTCGGCCCAGATCGTGTCCCATTCGGCCGGGGAGATGTCCCTGCCCGGGCGGTACGGGTCGATGCCGTGCCGGAAGAGGACCTCGGCACGGTAGACGTTGCCCACTCCGGCGATGATCTTCTGGTCCATGAGCAGGGCGGCGATGGCCGTCCGGCTGCGGGAGACGCGGCGGTAGGCGGCCGCGGGGTCGGCGTCACCGCGGAGCGGGTCGGGGCCGAGGCGGCCGTGCAGCGCGTCCTTCTCCTCGTCCGTGATCAGCGCGCAGGCGGTGGGGCCGCGCAGGTCGACGTACGAGGCGGGGTTCGCGAGGCGGAGGCGCACCGTGTCGGTGGGCGGGGGCACGGGGGCGTCGCCGAACGTGACCTTGCCGAACAGGCCGAGGTGGATGTGCACCCAGTCGCCGCCGAGGCCGAGGAAGAGGTGCTTGCCGTGGGCGTCGGCGGTGTGCAGCGCGGCGCCGTCGAGGAGGGCTGCGGCGTCGGCGAACTTGCCCTGGGGGCTGGAGACGGTGACGGGGCCGCCGGCGAACCGTGCGGCGTAGTCCTCGGCCAGCCGGTGAATCGTGTGCCCCTCCGGCACGCTTGCCCCCCTTTCTCAGATCATCGGCACACCGGGGCCCCGGGGCGCCGCGGAGGCACCCCGGACGCCGGGCAGGCGGGCGATCAGTCCTGCGGGTGGTGGGCGGGGATCGGCGGCAGGTCGCCCGTGGTCTCGTAGTCCGAGAGCATGCCGATGCGCCGCACATGCCGCTCGTCACCCGAGAACGGCGTGCCCAGGAAGGTCTCGACGAACTTCGTCGCCTCGTCCTGCGTGTGCATCCGCGCGCCCACCGCGACGACGTTCGCGTTGTTGTGCCGGCGGCCGAGCGACGCCGTCTCCTCGCTCCAGGCGAGGGCCGCCCGGACGCCCTTCACCTTGTTCGCGGCGATCTGCTCGCCGTTGCCCGAGCCGCCGATCACGATGCCCAGGGAGTCGGGGTCCGCCGCGGTGCGCTCCGCCGCGCGGAGGCAGAACGGCGGGTAGTCGTCCTGGGCGTCGTAGATGTGGGGCCCGCAGTCGACGGGCTCGTGGCCGGCGGACGTGAGCCACTCGACGAGGTGGTTCTTCAGTTCGAAGCCGGCATGGTCGGAGCCGAGATACACGCGCATGATCCGAGTGTGTCACGCCCGCCGTTGGCCGGCCTCGCGGGGTTCCGAGCGAAATAAATGTGAGCCACGCCATTGAAGCTCAAGAAAACCTCAAGTAACAATCCGGATTCAAAGGTTTCCGAATTTCTTTGCCTCCGATTCACTGGACCGGCTTGTGCACCGCTTGTATGAGCCCCCGTACGTCAGCGTGTTCCGCCCGTACGGAGCCCGTGTTCGTACGGGCGCGCGTCCCCCCACATCCCCATACACCCGGCTCGAAGGAAATCCCTTTATGACCGCGCAGCCGACCCCCACCAAGGCCGAAAACGCCCCTGGCCGCGCCGGAGACCCCGGCGGCGGCCTTCAGGCCGGACTCAAGAACCGTCATCTGTCGATGATCGCCATCGGCGGTGTCATCGGCGCCGGCCTGTTCGTCGGTTCCAGTAGCGGAATCGCCACCGCCGGCCCCGGCATCCTGCTCTCGTACGCCCTCGTCGGCACGCTCGTGGTGCTGGTGATGCGCATGCTGGGCGAGATGTCCGCCGCGAACCCCACCTCCGGCTCCTTCTCCGCGCACGCGGACCGCGCCCTCGGCCGCTGGGCCGGTTTCTCGATCGGCTGGCTCTACTGGTTCTTCTGGGTGGTCGTGCTCGCCGTGGAGGCCACCGCGGGCGCCAAGATCCTCGAGGGCTGGATTCCCGCCGTGCCCCAGTGGGGCTGGGCGCTCATCGTGATGATCGTGCTGACCGCGACCAACCTGGTCTCCGTCGGCTCCTACGGTGAATTCGAGTTCTGGTTCGCCGGGATCAAGGTCGTGGCGATCGGCGCCTTCATCGTGATCGGTGCCCTCGCCGTCTTCGGTGTGCTGCCCGGTGTGCACAGCGACAAGGCGGGGCTGAGCAATCTGACCGCCCACGGCGGTTTCCTGCCGCACGGACCCGGGGCGATCCTGACCGGTGTGCTGCTCGTCGTCTTCTCCTTCATGGGCAGCGAGATCGCCACGCTGGCGGCCGGCGAGTCGGAGGACCCGCAGCGTGCGGTGACCAAGTCCACCAACAGCATCATCTGGCGCATCGGCGTCTTCTACCTGGGCTCGATCCTCGTGGTCGTCTCCCTGGTGCCGTGGAACGACCCGTCGATCAAGGACAAGGGCTCGTACGTCGCCGCCCTGGACTCCCTCGGGATCGCGCACGCCGGCGACATCATGAACTTCATCGTGCTGACGTCCGTGCTGTCCTGCCTGAACTCCGGGCTCTACACGGCCTCCCGCATGGCCTTCTCGCTCGGCGTGCGCGGCGACGCGCCGAAGGCCTTCGCCCGGACCACCCGCCGGGGCGTGCCGATGGCGGCGATCGTCGCCTCCGTGCTCTTCGGCTTCGTGGCGGTGTTCTTCAACTACAAGTTCCCGGACTCCGTCTTCCTCTTCCTGGTGAACTCCAGCGGCGCGGTCGCGCTGTTCGTCTGGCTGGTGATCTGCTTCTCGCAGCTGCGGATGCGGAAGATCATCCAGCGTGAGGCACCGGAGAAGCTGATCGTGAAGATGTGGCTGTACCCGTATCTGACCTGGGCCGCCGCCGCGCTGATCGTGTTCGTCCTCGGCTACATGCTGACGGACACGGAGCACGACGGACGCGAGACGGTGCTGCTGTCGCTGCTCGTGGCGGCGATCGTGCTCGTGATCGCCGTGGTGAAGGAGAAGCTGAGCGGCGGCCGGACCGCCGGCGTGACCGTGGACACGGAGCAGGCGCGGGCCGAGGTCGGCGCCTGACCGGCGCGTGAGCGTCGGGAGGGGCCCTGGGGCGAACGCCGCGGGGCCCCTCCCCGTTTCCGGGGGCCGGCCGGTCGTGGCAGCGGGGGTCGCCGCCCGCACCGGCGACGGCGGCGACCGATCGCGACCAGCGCCGTCAGTGTCTGCGGGTCGCCACCGCCCGCTCACCCGCCACGGGGGCCGGGCGCGCCCCGCGGAAAAGCCGCGGGGGCCGGGCGTGCTGCCCGGCCCCCGTGCCGCGGTCGGCGATCCGGCGGCGGGATGTCCGTCGGCGCCGCTCCGTCACTTCCTGACGAGCTTCCAGGCGGTGGGCAGCAGGCCCATCGCCAGGGCGGCCTTCAGGGCGTCGCCGATCAGGAACGGGGTGAGCCCGGCCGCGATCGCGGCGGTCGCGGACATGCCGGTGGCCAGGGCCAGATACGGGACGCCGACCGCGTAGATGACCGCCTCGCCCAGCAGCATCGCGCCGGCCGTGCGCAGCGCCGAGCGGTCGGCGCCGCGGCGGGCCAGGGCGCCCACGACGACGGAGGCGAGCAGCATGCCGAGCACGTAGCCGAAGGAGGGGGTGGTGGCGCCGGAGCCGCCGCCGGCGAACCACGGCACGCCGGCGACACCGGCCAGCGCGTACAGGGCGAGCGACAGGAAGCCGCGGCGGGCGCCGAGCGCCGTGCCCACGAGCAGCGCGGCGAAGGTCTGTCCGGTCACCGGCACCGGGGAGCCCGGCACGGGCACCGAGAGCTGTGCGGCAAGCCCGGTGAGCGCGGCACCGCCGGCCACGAGGACGACGTCACGCGCGCGGGACGCGGGCAGCAGGTCGGCGAGGACCTCGCCGGGGCGGGCAACGGTGGCGGTGACGGTGCTCATGGGAACTCACTCCGGCGGTGGGGACGGTTCGGGACACCGTGACGCTATCCCAGGGGTGGTGAGCCGATCACCGTCAGCGCTCGACAAAGGCCGGATCAGGGACTTGGTGGGCTGTGGACAAAAGCGGGGCCTACACATGCTGCGGCGTGATTCCGGTCACTGAGGTGACGGCGGTGACGCCGGGAGGGCCCGGCCGAGGACAACTGTGGGGTTTCACCAACGGAGTTGTGCTTTCCCCTCGACATCTACGACATCTGCGACGGCCTGCCGCACCGCCTGAACCGAGCGGCCGTCACCAGGGGGAAACACCTCGCACGGCACCGCGGTCGCCGTGTGACCGAGGGTTCACCTTCCGTGTGGTCGGCGTCCGGATGGTGGGCGGCTTCTCGCCGGAGCGGAGAGGCTGCCCAGACTGTGGGGGTTTTCGCCCGACTCATGCACCTGGACGAGCCGCCCATGCCCAGCACCACTGTCGAGACACCACCCGAGACCGGCGTCTCCCTGTCCCACGGCCTGAAGCAGCGCCATCTGTCGATGATCGCCCTCGGCGGTGTGATCGGCGCCGGTCTGTTCGTCGGATCCGGCGCGGGCATCGCCGCCGCCGGTCCCTCGATCGTGATCGCGTACGCCGTCTCCGGTCTGCTCGTCATGCTGGTGATGCGGATGCTCGGCGAGATGTCGGCCGCCCACCCCTCCTCGGGCTCCTTCTCCGCACACGCGGAACGGGCCATCGGCCCCTGGGCGGGCTTCACCGCGGGCTGGTCGTTCTGGGTGCTGCTGTGCACGGCCGTCGGACTGGAGGGCATCGGCGCCGCGAAGATCGTCACCGGCTGGCTGCCGGGGACGCCCGAGTGGGCCTGGGTGGCGCTGTTCATGGTGGTCTTCTGCGGCGCGAATCTGGCCGCGGTGAAGAACTTCGGCGAGTTCGAGTTCTGGTTCGCGGCGCTCAAGGTCGGCGCGATCACACTGTTCCTGGTGCTCGGCGTGCTGGCGATCGCCGGCGTGCTGCCCGGCACCGACTCCCCGGGCGCCTCGAACCTCACCCACTTCCTGCCCCACGGCAGCGAGGGCCTCGTCATCGGTCTGCTCGCGTCGGTGTTCGCGTACGGCGGTCTGGAGACCGTCACCATCGCCGCGGCGGAGTCCCCGGACCCGGTCAGGGGTGTGGCGGGCGCGGTCCGTACGGCGATGTGGCGCATCGCGGTCTTCTACATCGGTTCGATGGCGGTCATCGTCACGCTGGTGCCGTGGAACGCGAAGGAGGTCGTCGAGAAGGGCCCGTACGTGGCGACCCTCGACCACCTGGGCATTCCGGGCGCCGGCCGGCTGATGAGCGTGGTGGTGCTGGTCGCGCTGCTGTCCGCGATGAACGCCAACATCTACGGCTCCTCGCGCATCGCGTACTCGCTGGTGGAGCGCGGCCAGGGCCCGAAGGCGCTGGGCAGGGTCTCCGGCGGCGTGCCCCGGGTCGCCGTACTGACCTCGTCGGTGTTCGGCTTCGTCTGCGTCGTGCTCAGCTACTGGCGGCCGAACGACGTCTTCCCCTGGCTGCTGAACATGATCGGTGCGGTGATCCTGGTCGTCTGGGTCTTCATCGCGGTCTCGCAGCTGCGTCTGCGCCGCCGGCTGGAGCGGGAGAGGCCCGAGCGGCTGGTCGTGCGGATGTGGGCGTTCCCGGTGCTGACCTGGGTCGCGCTGGCGGGCATGGCGGCGATCTTCGTCCTGATGGCCCGGCAGCCGGACACGCGGGTGCAGCTCTACTCGACGGGCGGCATGACGCTGATCCTGGCCGCCGTGGGCTACGGCCGGCAGCGGGCGCGCGCCCGGGACTGACGCCTTCCTCGCCACCCCTCACGCCCTCATACCGAAGCAGGCCCCCACGTCGACACGTGGGGGCCTTCTTGTCGCCCGTCCGGCCCCGCTCCGCTGCTTTTGTTGCTAGCGTGCACTTGCAAGCTCTTTGCAATAAGAGGTTCGGAGAGGACCCGCATGCCCGTCTACACGCTGCCCGACCTGCCGTACGACTACTCCGCGCTCGCCCCCGTGATCAGCCCCGAGATCATCGAACTGCACCACGACAAGCACCACGCGGCGTATGTGAAGGGCGCCAACGACACGCTGGAGCAGCTCGCCGAGGCACGGGACAAGGAAGCGTGGGGCTCGGTCAACGGCCTGGAGAAGAACCTGGCCTTCCATCTCTCCGGCCACGTCCTGCACTCGATCTACTGGCACAACATGAGCGGTGACGGCGGCGGCGAGCCGCTGGAACGGGACGGCGTGGGTGACCTCGCGGACGCCATCACCGAGTCGTTCGGCTCGTATGCGCAGTTCAAGGCGCAGCTGTCCAAGGCCGCCGCGACCACACAGGGCTCGGGCTGGGGCGTCCTCGCCCATGAGCCGCTCAGCGGCCGGCTGATCGTCGAGCAGGTCTACGACCACCAGGGCAACGTCGGCCAGGCGGCCACCCCGATCCTCGTCTTCGACGCCTGGGAGCACGCCTTCTACCTGCAGTACAGGAATCAGAAGGTGGACTTCATCGAGGCCATGTGGCAGGTCGTGAACTGGCAGGACGTGGCCCGGCGCTACGCGGCTGCCAGGTCCCGGGCCGATGTGCTACTGCTCGCTCCCTGAGGGCGGTGTGAAGCGTCCTGCCCGTGATCGTCTTCTCACCGTGTCACCGGCAGGCGGATGAAGGGAGGACCCCCGCGAGGACATGACTCGCGGGGGTCTTCCGGTAGCCGAGACTCCGGGGCATGGTGGCCGGATGGCGATGTACTGCTTCACCTGCGACACCGATCAGCCCCATCGCGCGCTCAACCATGCCGAGCGGACGTGGCTCGAGGAGCGGCTGGGGCGCGCGTCCGTGCGCGAGTTCCGGATGTGCGAGGCCGTCCTGGACGCCGAGACCGGCAAACAGTGCCGCAACCTTCGCACCGGCATGAACAAGAAGCCCTTCGCCCGGCCCATCCGGGTGCCCGTGCCGGAGTGAACACGGTGGTGCGGGCCGCCGGGCCGTACGCCCCAACGGCCCGCACCGGGCGTCCTACAGGTTGCTGAAGTCGGGCCCCTGCGTCCGCGTGCGCTTGATCTCGTAGAAACCCGGGACCGAGGCGACCGCCAGGGTGCCGTCCCACAGCCTCGCGGCGTCCTCACCCTTGGGGGCCGGGGTGACCACCGGGCCGAAGAAGGCGATCTGCTCGCCGTCGGCGCCCGGGACCGCGATCACCGGGGTGCCCACCTCCTGGCCGACCTTGTCGATGCCTTCCTTGTGCGAGGCGCGCAGCTCGGCGTCGAACTCGAAGTCCTTCTGCTCGGCGTAGTCGATCAGGTCCGCGGGCAGGCCGACCTCGTCGAGCGCCGCGGCGATCGCCTCCAGGGTCGGGCCCTCGCCCTGGTTGTGGATACGGGTGCCGAGAGCGGTGTACAGCGGGCCGAGGACGTCGTCGCCGTGCTTCTGCCAGGCCGCGGTCACCACACGCACCGGCTGCCACGCCTCGGTGGCCAGCATCTCCCGGTACTCCTCGGGCAACTGGTCCAGCTTGTCCTCGTTGAGCACGGCCAGGCTCATGATGTGCCAGCGGACCTCGATGTCCCGGACCTTCTCCACTTCCAGGACCCAGCGCGAGGTCATCCAGGCCCAGGGGCACAGCGGGTCGAACCAGAAGTCGACGGGGGTCTTGCCGGAAGCGGTCACGGTCTCGGACATGACTCTCCTAGGAACGCGGTCGTTTACCGGGCAACATCCGAGGTCGCCCCGCTCATTCCCGGAACCCCTCACGAGGTGCGCCCCCGTACCCGGTGTCAGAGGCGCATGGCAGGATCGGTCCTTGTCCGCCGATCCAGCCGATCCAGCCGATCCAGGGAGTGCCCCCCGTGCCCGGTGAGAACCTGTCCCGCGACGAGGCCCGGGAGCGGGCCGCCCTGCTGTCCGTCGACGGGTACGACGTATCGCTCGACCTGCGCTCCGCCGTGGGCGAGGCCCCCGGCACCGCGGACGGCGAGCCCCGCACCTTCCGTTCGGTCACCACGATCCGCTTCCGCTGCGCCGAGCCGGGCGCCGCGAGCTTCGCGGACCTGATCGCCCCGAGCGTCACCGCCGTCTCGCTCAACGGCAAGGACCTCGACCCCGGCGAGGTCTTCGACGGCACCCGCATCCTCCTGGAGGACCTGGCCGCCGAGAACGAGCTGGTGGTGGACGCCCAGTGCGCCTACTCCCGCACCGGTGAGGGCATGCACCGCTTCGCCGACCCGGAGGACGGCGAGGTCTACCTGTACACGCAGTACGAGCCCGCCGACTCGCGCCGCGTCTTCGCGAACTTCGAGCAGCCCGACCTCAAGGCCCCCTTCCGCTTCGAGGTCCGCGCCCCCGAGGGCTGGACGGTGTGGAGCAACGGCGCCGGCGAGCGCCACGACGGGGTGTGGCGGTTCGCGGAGACGAAGCCGATCTCCACGTACATCACCTGTGTCGTGGCAGGCCCGTACCACTACGTCACGGACACCTACACCCGCACCCTCGACGACGGCACGACGCTGGAGATCCCCCTCGGCGCGCTGTGCCGCAAGGGCCTGGCCCGGCACTTCGACGCCGACGACGTCTTCCTGGTCACCAAGCAGGGCCTGGACTTCTTCCACGACCACTTCGACTACCCGTACCCCTTCGGGAAGTACGACCAGGCGTTCGTGCCCGAGTACAACCTCGGCGCGATGGAGAACCCGGGCCTGGTCACCTTCCGCGAGGAGTACATCTTCCGCGGCAAGGTCACCCAGGCGTCGTACGAGCGCCGGGCCAATGTGATCCTGCACGAGATGGCCCACATGTGGTTCGGCGACCTGGTGACCATGGTCTGGTGGGACGACCTGTGGCTGAAGGAGTCCTTCGCGGACTTCATGGGCTCCTTCTCGCTGGTGGAGGCGACCCGCTTCACCGACGGCTGGATCACCTTCGCCAACAACCGCAAGGCATGGGCGTACCGCGCCGACCAGCTCCCGTCCACGCATCCGGTCACCGCGGACATCCGCGACCTGGAGGACGCCAAGCTCAACTTCGACGGCATCACCTACGCCAAGGGCGCCTCCGTGCTGAAGCAGCTCGTGGCGTACGCGGGGCGGGAGGCGTTCCTGGAGGGCGCGCGCCGCTACTTCAAGCGCAACGCCTACGGCAACACGCGCCTCGGCGACCTGCTGTCGGTCCTGGAGGAGACGAGCGGCCGGGACATGACGGCCTGGTCGCGCTCCTGGCTCCAGACGGCGGGCGTCAACTCGCTGACCCCGCAGGTGCTGCTGGACGCGGACGGCACGATCACCGAGCTGTCCGTGCTCCAGGAGGCGACGGAATCACATCCTGAACTGCGGCCGCACCGGGTCGCGGTGGGCCTGTACCGCAGCGAGGGGGACGCGCTGGTGCGCTACGCGCGCGCCGAGGTGGACGTCCACGGTCCGCGGACGGTGATCGGCGAACTGGCGGGCGCCGACGCCCCGGAGCTGGTCCTCGTCAACGACGACGACCTCACGTACTGCAAGATCCGCTTCGACGACGTCTCGCTCGCGACCCTGAAGGACCGGCTCGGCTCCCTCACCGACCCCCTGGCGCGGGCGCTGTGCTGGTCGGCGCTGTGGAACCTGACCCGGGACGCGCTGCTGCCGGCCCGGGACTTCATCGACCTGGTGCTCCGGTTCGCCGGCCGGGAGTCCGACATCGGCGTGCTCCAGATGCTGCACACCTGGGCGCACTCGGCGCTGACGTACTACGCGGCGCCCGAGTGGCGGGAGAGGGGCGACCGGCTGCTGGCCCAGGGCGCGCTGCACGAGCTGCGGCACGCGGAGCCGGGCGGTCAGCACCAGCTGACCTGGGCGCGGTTCTTCGCGGCGGTGGCCGGCGACGAGGCCGATCTGCAGCTGCTGCGGGCCCTGCTGGAGGGCACGGCACAGATCGACGGCCTGGACGTGGACCAGGAGCTGCGCTGGGCGTTCCTGGAGCCGCTGGCCGCGCACGGGGCGGCGGACGAGTCGCTGCTCGCGGCGGAGCTGGCCCGCGACGACACGGCCTCCGGGAAGCGGTACCAGGTGCGGTGCCTCGCCGCGCGGCCCTCGGCGGCAGTCAAGGCCCAGGCGTGGGCGCAGCTCGTCGCGTCGGACACGCTGTCGAACGCGCTCGTGGAGGCGACCATCGCGGGCTTCGTCCAGCCGTCGCAGCGGGAGCTGCTCGCGCCGTACACGGAGCGGTACTTCGCGGTGATCGACCGCGTGTGGGCCGAGCGGTCCATCCAGATCGGGATGGACGTGGTCAGGGGCCTGTTCCCCGCGCTCCAGGACTCGCCGGAGACGCTCGCCGCGACGGACGCGTGGCTCTCGGCGCACCAGGACGCGCCGCCGGCGCTGCGCAGGCTGGTCCTGGAGGCGCGTGACGACCTGGCGCGCACCCTGCGCGGGCAGGCGTGCGATGCGGCGGCGGCCCGCCAGGGCTAGGTCCCGGACACCGGAAGCTCCGGGGAACGACAGTGACGAAATACGAGTATCGGAACCCGTGACCCGTCGTTCCCCCGAGCCGGACCAGCCTCTTTCGGCAGTCGAACACCCGTACTTTAGCTGTATATTGTCCTGATTTGCCGACAGGCAGGTAACAGGGGTTAGCGGACGGATCGGGCGCGGGAACTCCCGAGTCATGAACCACGACACCCCGCTCTCCCCCCGCCCCCTCCGTCATCTGTCGGAGGTCCAGCGCCGGGTGCTGACCGCCGCTCAGCTACGCGCCCACGGCGTGACGGACGCCGAGACCACCGAGCACGCCCGGCCCCAGGGCCCCTGGCAGCAGTTCCTGCCGGGCGTGTACCTCCTGCACCAGGGACCGCCGACCGTCGAGGAGCAACTGCACGCGGTGCTGCTCTACGCGAGCCGCTCGCCGCTCAGCACCCCGGCCGCCGGCGTCCCGTCACAGCCGGGCCCGGGCGGCCCGCACGCCCCGTCGCGCTATCCCGACGCGATGATCACGGGCCCGGCCGCGCTGACCCTGCAGGGCTTCTCCTGCACGCCCACGCTGCCGGCCCTGAAGCAGATCGACGTCCTCGTCCCGCGGTCGCGGCGGCTGCGCAGCACCGGCTGCGCGCGGGTGATCCGCACCTCGCCGCTGCCCGCCCCGCGGGTGGTGGCCGGCCTGTCCGTGGCGCCGGTCCCACGCGCGGTGGCCGACGCGGTGGCCCAGCTTCCGGACGCGGGCGCGGTGCGCCGGCTGCTGACCGAGGCGGTGCGCGGCGGCCACTGCGAACCGGCCGCGGTGGTACGGGAGCTGAACCAGGCGCGGCTGCTGAGCCGCCCGCACGTGGTGGACGCGATGGACTCGCTGCTGGCGGAGGGCCGGGGGATCGCGGAGGACCGCCTGTACCGGATGGTGCGCGCGTACGGCCTCCCGGACCCCGTGTGGAACGTGGAGCTCCGGCTCCCGGGCGGTCCCCTTCTCGGCGGCCTGGACGCGTACTGGCCCGAGCGGGCCGTGGCGGTGGAGCTGGACACCCGCGCCCCGCGACAGGGCGACCGGTCGGACGACGACGCGCTGTGGTCCAAGTACGCCCGCAAGCGCGAGCTCCTGGAACGGCTCGGGATCACGGTCGTCCACATCACGCCGGAGAAACTGCGGGACGCGCCGGAGCAGCAGGCGACGGTGGTCCGTACGGCCCTGATGGCGTCGGCGGACCGCGAGCCCACCGCGTACGTCATGGTGCTGCCCCGGTAGACCACGGTGATCAGGAGTCAGGAGGGGAGAGGAGGGGCTGCCCGCGGGCGGCCCCTCCTCGTGCGCCGGTTCCTTCAGAGCAGCTCGGGCAGGGGCGGCTCCGGGAGGGGCGGCTCCGGGAGGGGCGGCCGGAACGGCTCCGTGTGGACCTGGTCGATCAGCGCGGCATACGAGGCGATCATGCGCGTACGGCTGAAGCGCTCGCGGCTGCGGTCGAGGACCGGAGCGAGATCGGCGCGGGCGGCGACGGCCTTGCCCCAGGCCGTCGCGATCGCGTCGGGATCCGGCGGGGTGACGAAACCGTGCCCGGCGACGATCGCCGCGCTGTCGCCGACGTCGGTGGCGACCGGGACGGCTCCGCACATCATGCCCTCGATCAGGCACAGCGGAGCCGCCTCGCCCCAGGCCGAGGTCAGCGCCACCACGTCGGCGGCCGCGTAGACCCTCTCCATGTCGCGCCGGACACCCAGCAGGTGCAGCCGGTCCGCGAGCGCCGGATCGCCCCCGAACGCGGCGTCGATGTCGGCGTGCAGCCCGGGCTGTCCGACCGACATTCCCGCGCCGCACATCAGCACGTGCCCGTCGGGTTCCTGCCGCAGCCAGGCCCGGGCGGCGCGCAGGAACAGCGGGACGTTCTTCATGGCGTCGTAGCGGGCCGCGAAGACGACGACCGGCGCGGAGTCCGGGATGCCGAGCGTCTCGCGCAGCCGGAGCCGCCGGGCGGGGTCGGGCCGAAAGCGCAGCAGATCGACCCCGTTGGGGATGACGTGCAGCACCTCCGGCGGAATCCCGGCGGCCGCGTAGGCGGCCCGGGTCGACTCGGCGCAGCAGACGCAGGCCACGACCGTGCCGTCGGCGATGGCGGCCTTCAGCTCGTCGAGTGCCCCGCCCTGGTTCTCCGGGTCCGAGCGGTGCAGGGAGACGATCACCGGGCGGCGCGGCAGGCCCGCCTGGTTGAGCAGGCCGAGCGGCTGCTCCTTGAGCGACAGGATGACGTCGGCGCCCGCCATCGCTCTGGCCGTCGCCGCCAGCTCCGGCCCGGTGAACAGCGCCGGGTCGGTACCGAGGGCCCCGGGCAGCCCGGAGACGCGGCCCAGGGAGGTGACCGCCACCCCGGCCGCGGTCAGCGCCCGGTAGCAGGCGTCGTCCTCCATCGCCTGCCGGGTGGCCTCGCGGAGCACCTCTCCGTGGACGCTCAGCACACGGTGGCGCTGACCGCCCTCCTGGAGCCCCAGGACGACATCACTGTGAAGGATCCGGGCGCCCCCGGAGAAGAAGCCGTCGTAGACCGACAGCACGCGCAGTTGGTGCCTCATGAGCACGCGACCACCCGCCTTGCACACATCTCGAACCATCCCCGTGAACTGCGGGTTGTGCGATATGAGGCGGCACGGACATTTCATCTGGATGAACGGCGTATCTCATGTCCGGGTCAGATGGGTTTACGCCGTAATTCGGTGATCCCCGGCCGCGCGGGCCGTGATCACGAACGCGCACCGGCCCCGGAATCCGGAGGTCCGGACGCGGTCCCGGTGTGACGACGCCCCGATGACCGTGCCGATCACCAGGGCGATCACGACGGGGGACGGACGGCGCTGCTCCCTGCGGGAGGCCGTGCCCGCCGACGAGCTGGGCGCCCCGTGGGACACGGGCACAGGCCAGGGCACGGGAGCGGACACGGGCACAGGGCACAGGCACGGGCCGGGCCGCGGCCAGGGCCCTCCAGGACCGCGTGGCCACGCCCGGCATCACCCGCGTCACGGCGGCGGTCCCGGTGAGCCGGCCCCGGGACCGCCGCTTCCGCGTCCGGCGAGACCCCGCCCTGCCCGGCGGGCCGAGCCCCGGACGCGCGGGCCGGTCGTGGTCAGGCCTTCTTCAGGACCAGCTCCGTGTTGCGGTCGGACGGGCTGCCCGCGAGCGTCTTGTCGGCACCGGGGGCGTTGAAGGACAGCTCGCGGTAGAGGGCGGCCAGGCCCGTCTGGGTCAGGTCGGCGACATCGGTACGGTGCGGGGCCGCGGACTCGATGAGCGTGGTGAAGACCGAGAGCGTGCCGTCCTTGTTGTCCACCAGCTCGATGACGTTGGCGAGCTGGGGGTGGTCGACGTGCGAGGCGGTGGAGATCTCCCAGAAGGAGCGGCCGCCGGCGGCGGCGTGCGGGGTGATGCGGTTCTTGTGGATGTGCCCGTTCACCCAGGCCAGTACGTTGGGGTGGCCGCCGAGCAGCGCGATGACCTCGTTGCCGCCCAGCCGCCGCTCGCCGGGGCGGGCCGGGTCGGGACGGGTGTTGGACATCGTCGTGCTGGTGTGGTGGCTGAAGACGACGGCGCAGGAGTCCTTGTTGTCGCGCAGCGTCTTGTCCAGCCACGCCAACTGGGCCGTGCCGATGGAGCCGTTGTAGTGGCCGCCCGGGTCGGTGGTGTCGAGGCTGACGCCGATGACGTCGTCGGCGATGCGGAAGGAGTAGTACTGGGTGCCGGCGGCCAGGTTCGCCGAGGAGTAGCCGTGGCCGACGGGACCCCGGCCCGTGTACGCCGGGTCGAGGTGGGCCTTGAGATAGTCCGCGGGAGTGTAGGGGGCGCGCCTCTCGTCGGGGGTGACCGAGCGCAGGTTGCGGGCGTGGGTCTTGAGCAGGTCGCGGAACTGGACGCCCTTGGGGTCCTTGGCGTACTTGATCGAGTCCTGGAGCTTCTTCGCCTCGGCCGCGGACAGGCTCATCAGCTTCTTGCCGCCGATCGCGAACTCGGCGAGGTACGGGTCGCCGTGCGCGTAGCAGCCGAGCGGGAGGGCGTCGTGGTTGCCGACCGTGGAGTACCAGGGGAGGTTGAGGCCAGGGCTGCGCACCTCGCGGATCGCGGCGGCCAGGAAGCCGTGGATGTGCGGGAAGCCGAGCTGCTTGTCGGCGTCGCGGACGGTGGAGTCGGGCTGCCAGTAGAGCGTGAGACCGCTGTTCTGGACGCCCTCGTAGTGGCGAGGGTCGCCGGAGTTGGGGGTGATGCGCCCACCGCTCATGATCTTCATGAACCATTCCAGCTCGGACGTGGCGTTGTTGTCCGTGTTGTCGCCGGTGGTCATGACGAAGTGGAGGGGGGAGCCGGTGACGGGGGCGCCCCGCAGAGAGTTGACCCGCTCGACGAGCGAGATCGCGCCGGGCACGGTCAGCGCCTCGTGGGGCCGCCAGGCGTGCCGGTCGGTGGAGCGCAGGAACTCCAGCCGCAGCGGATGCTGACTGTCCATCAGATGCAGGTCGGTGAACTGCACGAAGGCGGCGAGGGCGGTGCGGCGCCCGGCGCGACCGGACGTGGGCGTGGCCAGCTCGGTGCGCACGACGCGCTTCCAGCCGGGGCCGTCGCCGAGCCGGCGGTATCCGGAGCTGCCCCGCGCAGCGGCGACCGTGGCGAGGGTGGTGCCCTTGGTGTAGGGGGCGAGGGGGGTGGCGGCCGGTGCCTGCCGGGACACGGCGACGGCCGTCTCTCCCTGCGCGGCGTGGCCGGCGGCGCGGTCGGCGGCCCGGCTCTCCTCGGGCCGCAGCGCGAACCCGGCGCCCGCGGTGAGGGACATGGCCCCGGCGGCGGCGAGCAGAGCGCGACGATTCATGGCAGCCGCCGTGGCGACAGAGCGTATGCGCGACATGGCGCGATCTCCCCGAGTACGAACGCGTCAGCAGTGGTCGCGGGACGATCGCTGAAGCGAACACCCCGCTCGCTCTGGATCGTTGGCACCGGGGGTGGCCTGCGCGTGAACGCGACAGCAACACGCAGCGCCGATCACCGTACGTGGATCTTGGACTACCTTGCGCGTTCACGACCGCTCGTCGAACGGCCGGGGGCCGGTCACTCCGCGTTCATGTTCCGGGGTATCGAGGCGGGTTCCGGGGGGTGTCAGGGCCGCCCGTCGGCGAGCGGTGACCGGCCGGCCGCGGGGCGCTCGCGCCACAGCGTGAGCCCGATGTCGACGAGCCGGACCCGCTTCAGCTCCGGCACGGCGGCCAGATCGTGCCAGGCCGCGAGGTCGGTGGAGCCGCCGACCTCGTTGCGCAGCGTGCCGCCCGTGACCCGCGCCTCGTAGACGAGCCGCAGGCCGTGGTGGTCGACGGCCCGGCCGAAGCGGTCGTGGAAGCTGTGGCGGACGGAGTTCACGCCGAGCAGTCCGGTGAGTTCGACGAGATAGCCGGTCTCCTCCTCCACCTCCCGCAGGACGGTGTCGTAGGGGTCCTCGCCGTGTTCCGTGCCACCCCCGGGCAGGGTCCATTCGGGGGTGCCGTCACGGTCCCTCCCCCGGGCGAGCAGAAGCTTGCCGTCGCGAACGCAGATGGCGTAGGCCGCCACTCTCGACTTCTTGAGCACACCGGGACGTTACCGGCCCGGGCCGGGATCGGCAGGCGAACGGGCCGACGGGGCAAAGGGAGCGCAGGGGCGTTTCGTCGCCGCGCGCACGCGTGAGGGCCGAGCGCGGCCCCTGCGCGCGCAGGAGGCGCGGCCGGCTCGCGGGAATGCCCGGCCTGCTCCACTAAGTCCCCGATGACGTATGGCGGGATCACGCCATGACTCCATCCCGTCTTGGTCAACTCTCCCCAAACTTATTCCCCTTGGGTAAAGCTGAGCGGTCACCCGGACCCGACATCCGGACGACCGCGGTCAGAACCGGTCCATCTCCGGTTCACGGCCGTGTCACCCACGTTCCTTTACCTCCAAGGGATGCCGATGACCCCCGATCCTCACCGCGCCCCGACACCGGGCTCCAGACGTGTGGCCCGCACAGCCGTCGCCGCGGGTCTCGTGGCCGCGCTCTGCGCCGCCGGGCCGATACCCCTGGCCTTCGCCGCGCACCACACCCCCACGGGGACCGACCCCGCCGTCAAGTCCGCGAGCGCCAAGCTCGGTCCGGACGACGCGGACCTCCTCGCCGAGGCCAAGACGGACGGCACCAAGAACGTCACCATGATGATCGCGACGGCGCCCGGGCAGACCGAGGAGGTCGCCAAGGAGCTGGACGCGGTGGACGGCGGCACCGTCGGCCGCACCTACGACAAGCTCGGCTACGTCCGGGCCACCGTCCCGACCGCCAAGGCCGACTCGGCCATCGCCGCCGCCGAGAAGCTGTCCTCGGTGCACGCCATCGACCTGCGGCAGGAGATCCCGCTCGACGACCCGACGCCGAGCGCGGACACGGCCAAGGGCACCGGCACCGCGTCCGCGACGACCACGCGCCCGGGACCGGACAGGAACACCCCCGCCGACAACCCGTACAACCCGTCCTTCGAGACGGGCGCCGTCGACTTCGTCAAGGAGCACCCCAAGGCGGACGGCCGCGGCATCACCATCGGCATCCTCGACTCCGGCGTCGACCTCGGCCACCCGGCGCTGCAGAAGACGACCACCGGCGAGCGGAAGATCGTCGACTGGGTGACGGCCACCGACCCGGTCACCGACGGTGACGGCACCTGGCGGCGGATGACCACCTCGGTCTCCGGCCCCACGTTCTCGATCACCACGACCGGCCAGGGGACCGAGGTGTTCAAGGCGCCGGAGGGCGCCTACAAGTTCAACTACATGTACGAGTCCGCCACCACCGGTGGCGACATGAAGGGTGACCTGAACCGCGACGGCGACACCACGGACGCCTGGGGTGTGCTGTACGACCCGGCCTCCGGCACCGTGCGCGTCGACCTGAACCACGACCTCGACTTCACGGACGACGCGCCGATGAAGCCGTACAAGGACGGTTACCAGGTCGGCTACTTCGGGACCGACAACCCTGCGACCGAGGTCGTCGAGCGCATCCCGTTCGTCGTCGAGATCCGCAAGGACGTCGTCTACAACTCCTCCGGTGCCACGGCCGACTACGTCAACATCGGCGTCATCGAGTCCGAGCACGGCACCCACGTCGCCGGGATCACCGCCGCGAACGGCCTGTTCGGCGGCAGGATGAACGGCGCCGCCCCGGGCGCGAAGATCGTCTCCTCGCGCGCCTGCACCTGGACCGGCGGCTGCACCAACGTCGCGCTCACCGAAGGCATGATCGACCTCGTCGTCCACCGCGGCGTCGACATCGTCAACATGTCCATCGGCGGCCTCCCGGCGCTCAACGACGGCAACAACGCGCGCGCCGAGCTGTACAGGCGCCTCATCGACACCTACGGCGTCCAGCTGGTGATCTCCGCGGGCAACTCCGGCCCCGGCGCCAACACCATCGGCGACCCCGGCCTCGCGGACAAGGTGATCTCGGTCGGCGCGGGCATCTCCCGGGAGACGTGGGCCGCGAACTACGGCTCGGTCGTGGAGAAGAAGTACGCGATGATGCCCTTCTCCTCGCGCGGCCCGCGTGAGGACGGCGGCTTCACGCCGACCCTCGTCGCGCCCGGCGCCGCGATCAACACCACCCAGACCTGGCTGCCGGGCTCCCCGGTCGCCGAGGCGGGCTACTCCCTGCCGGCGGGCTACTCGATGCTCCAGGGCACCTCGATGGCGTCCCCGCAGGCCGCGGGCGCCTCGGCGCTGTTGCTGTCGGCCGCCGAGCAGAAGGGCATCGACCTGACGCCTGCCAGGCTGCGCACGGCACTGACGTCGACCGCCCACCACATCAAGGGTGCGCAGGCGTACGAGGAGGGCGCGGGCCTGATCGACATCGTCGACGCCTGGGACGCGATCCGCGACGACGCGGCCGCCCACGCCGCGGAGCCCATGACCTACGTGGTCAAGGCCCCCGTCGACACGGCGATCGACTACGCGCTGAAGACCCCGGGCTTCGGCACGGGCCTGTACGACCGCGAGGGCGGGCTGAAGGCCGGTCAGAAGAAGACGTACGACATCACCGTCACGCGGACGTCCGGCCCCGACAAGGCGGTCCGCCACGAGCTGCGCCTGGCGAACAACTACGGCGACACCTTCCGGATCGTCGGCTCCGACGAGGTGAAGCTGCCCCTGAACCAGCCGGTGACCGTGAAGGTCCAGGCCGCGCCGGGCTCCGCGGGCCTCAAGAGCGCGATCCTGGAGGTCGACGACCCGAGCACCGTGGGCCTCGACCAGCAGATCCTGACCACGGTCGTGGTCTCCACGCCGGTCGCGTACACCTACTCGGCGTCGGGTTCGGTGCAGCGCAACAGCAGCCGGTCGTACTTCCTGACCGTGCCCGAGGGCGCGAAGTCGCTGGAGGTCGCGATGAGCGGGCTGAAGGACAAGAGCCAGACCCGGTTCATCTCGATCCACCCGTACGGCGTTCCGGTCGACAACACCTCGACGCCCTACTGCTACAACAACTACCTGAACGGCAACGGCTGCAAGCCCGACGTGCGCTCCTACGCGGACCCGCAGGCCGGCGTCTGGGAGATCGAGGTCGAGGCGCGCCGTACGTCGCCGATGCTCGACAACCCCTACAAGCTGGACGTCAGCGTCCTCGGCGCGGCCTTCGACCCGGAGACCGTGACCGTGCCCGAGGCCACGGCCGGCACCCCGGCCGCCGCCTCCTGGAAGGTGACGAACGCCTACGCGGCGCTGGACGGCACACTGGTCGGCGGACCGCTCGGCTCCTCGAAGACGGCCCGTCCGTCCATCAAGGGCGGCGAGACCCAGACCAGCACGGTCGAGGTGCCCGCGGGTGCCACCTCGCTGGACGTCGCCATCGGCAAGGTGTCCGACACGGCCGCCGACCTGGACCTCACGGTGTACGACGCGAGCGGCAAGCAGGTCGCGCAGTCCGCGGACGGCGACTCCGAGGAGTCGGTGCACATCGTCTCGCCGGCCGCCGGCACCTACACCGTCAAGGTCGCGGGCTATTCGGTCCCGTCCGGCTCGACGGCCTACGACTACCGGGACGTGTTCTTCTCCCCCGCCCTCGGGCAGGTCACGGTCGACGACCCGGCGCCGGTGAAGCTCGGCACGGGTGACTCCGCGACGGTCTCCGGCAAGGTCACCGCGGCCGCGGCGGCCCCCGCGGGCCGGGAGTTCTTCGGCCAGGTCCAGCTCGTCAACGCGCGCGGCACGGTCGCGGGCGTGGGCAGCGTGAAGATCGAGAAGGTCACGCCGTAGCGGACGCCGCGGCACCGCAGCACCCAGGCGGCGGTGTTCGCGTACGAGGCGAGACTGGTGACACCGGGATGACCCCGCCGGGGCCGCGGCCGGTGAGACACGGACACCTCTGGT
>NZ_JBSFXK010000026.1:0-90070 GCF_053595355.1 Streptomyces sp. NPDC002513
GCTTCCGCAACCGCAAGAACCAGCGACTCCGCTCACGCTGCGCAACCACCCGGCGGAGTCGACGGGAGGCACACCCCCACTAAATTCGAAGACCCAGTTCACCAGGCCCGCAGCGGTCAGTGCGTCACCGAGTACCCGGCGGTTGGCCTGCGCTTCAGGGCCGACGTTGCCGGCGTCCGTATAACACGCGCCGTCGCTCTCTTCCGGGCTGGCATTCACCCGGGTTCCCATGTCGAGTTCAGACCTTTTGGCTGGGGCCGTCCAATCCTTTGAATCCGGGGGAATTCGCTGCCTCGTTACACCCCACGCGTCTCCAAGATCTGCTCGCACACGTCGCGCATGATCTCCTCGCAGCGTGTCAGCATCTCGCCGTTGAAGACGTCACGCCGGTATGTGGTGACAGACACCACGTGTGCGTGGAGGTTGTGGATGACGTGGTTTCCGCGGAGGCACCCACACCACGAAGGCGGTGCGGACCCATTACCGGCAACACGACCGGGTCGTGATCGTCACCGACGAGCAGTCCGCCCCCTACGGCCCCGGCGGGCCGGCCGAACCGGTCCCGGCCGACATCCCTGTCTACACGTGGAACCTGGCGGGGTACCAGCCCGCCCACGGCCCCACGGGCCCCCACCGGCACACGTTCGGCGGCCTCACGGACGCCGCGTTCCAAATGGTCAGCCTCATCGAGGCCAGCCGCGACGCCTCTTGGCCGTGGACCGCTGAGCCGGCCTGAGGCGACCTGGCCCGCGTGAACGTCATCGGCGCCCCCCGTTGGCGCCCCAGGAGCGTGCGTGTGCAGACGCCGGGCACTGTTGAGCAGTGCTGTGCAGATGTTCGAGATCTCACCGTTGGTACCGACTCTTTGGTGAACGGTGCCGACAAGCGCCACTGTCCGCAGTGACCGTCCTCAACGACGCGAACGCGGTGTTCTTCTCCCCGGACGACCGGTTCGAGGGGTACCGCATCTGCGACTCCGGCAACGGCATCAACGGGCTGGTCGCCGCACAGGCCGGGCCGGGCGACTTCCCCTGCCAGGTGACCGGCGCCTGCGTCAGCATGGAGAGTTACCACCCGAACAACGCCGAGACCGTCCGCTACGCTCTGGCGTTCGAGGACGCCAGAGCAGCGGCGAACCACAGCTAGCAGATCGGAGGGTGGGGCGATGGCCCGGCCGGAACGCGGTCTCGGCTGTGTCACTGCCGCGGTGGCGGTACCGCTGGCCATCGTCCTGGCCCTGCTGGGAATCGGCAGCCTTATAAGCAGCTCCCACCAGCACTCCGCACGCAAGGATCTCGACCGGCGCGCCCGTCGGTACGCGGACGCGCTGGCCGAGTCCTATGCGCAGGGCAGCCACGACGAGTCGGACTTCCGCGCGCTCGCCAAGACGGTGGGCGGCGGACGTCTCGGCATGGTGAGCGCGATACCCGCCGCGACCAGCACCGTGGTCGACTTCCAGGGGAACGAGCACTACTCGACGCCGGGCAACGGCTGGGGGGCGTCCGTCGTCGTCTGCTACCGGGTGGCCCTGGGCCCGTCGATGCCGCATCCCGTACCGCTGGAGACGGTCACCTGCTGAGAGGAACAGGGGGAAGAAAGTGGCTGTGGCACGAGTTCCGTGAAAAGCCGCCCACAGATCTTGACGGTCGGCGATCACGTTGGGTGTCTGTCGCTGATCTCTTGGCTGTCCTGTTGCCCCAGTTCGCGTGCCCGGGGCCGCCGGATGCCAGGAGCGGAGTGTCCGGGCTGCGGGACCTGGTCCGAGCGCGTGCACAGCGGCTACGAGCGGCGGAACACCAATTCTCCGGGGGTTCAACCTGCGGCGGTGGCGGGATGCTCAGGTTGATGTAGCTCAGCGCCGATGTGCTTGAGCTTATCCATCGCAACGCCCCTCGAAGCCCTGGGCGGAATTGCATCAGGAAGGCATGGGCACGACGCAGGAAGGCGGCCTCACCGAGGCCCTCGCAGGGGCTCCGGCACCACCTCCATGGTGACCACGCGCACTCCGACGCCTCGAACTATGGTGTCCCACCACATACGCCCCTGACCTGCACGTTCCTACGGTGTGGCGACACACAAACGTCCCCCGTCGACTGCCAGGAAGTGGTGCCGATGTCCTCCCCCGCGACCGCTCCACCAGCCCCCGCCAGCCTCAAGCGCATCGTCGCCGCGAGCCTCATCGGCACCACCATCGAGTGGTACGACTTCTTCCTGTACGGGTCCGCCGCCGCGCTCGTCTTCAACAAGCTGTTCTTCCCGGACTCCGACCCGCTGGTCGGCACCCTTCTGTCGTTCCTGACGTATGCGGTGGGGTTCGCCGCCCGTCCGCTCGGTGCTCTGGTCTTCGGCCACTACGGTGACCGGCTCGGGCGCAAGAAACTTCTGGTGCTGAGCCTGCTGTTGATGGGCGGGGCCACCTTTGCCATCGGTCTGCTGCCGACGCACGCGACGATCGGCGCCGGCGCCCCCGTGCTGCTCACCACGTTGCGGCTGGTGCAGGGGTTCGCGCTCGGCGGCGAGTGGGGCGGGGCCGTACTGCTCGTGTCGGAGCACGGCGACGCGCGACGGCGTGGCTTCTGGGCCTCCTGGCCGCAGACCGGTGCGCCGGCCGGGCAGCTCCTCGCCACGGGCGTGCTGTCCCTGCTGACCGCCCTGCTCTCCGACGACGCGTTCGGGTCCTGGGGATGGCGTATACCCTTCCTCCTGTCCGGCGTGCTGGTGCTCATCGGTTTGTGGATTCGTCTGTCTGTCGATGAATCACCCGTCTTCCAGCAGGCGTTGGCGCAGGCCGAGGCCCGCAAGGCGGCCAGCGACACCGACGCGGAGAAGCTGCCACTGGTGTCCGTCCTGCGTCACCACTGGCGCGACGTGCTGGTCGCGATGGGCGCGCGGATGGCGGAGAACATCAGCTACTACGTGATCACCGCCTTCATCCTCGTCTACGCCACCACGTCGGCTGGCGTGTCCAAGCAGACGGCTCTGGACGCCGTGCTCATCGCCTCCGCCGTGCACTTCGCCGTCATCCCGGCCTGGGGCGCGCTGTCGGACAGGATCGGCCGCAGGCCCGTCTATCTGCTGGGTGCGGCCGGAGTCGGCCTGTGGATGTTCCCGTTCTTCTCGCTCATCGACACGGGCGGCTTCGGCAACCTCGTCCTCGCGGTCACCGTGGGCCTGGTGCTGCACGGGGCGATGTACGCGCCCCAGGCGGCGTTCTTCTCCGAGATGTTCGCCACCCGCATGCGGTACTCGGGTGCGTCCATCGGCGCCCAGTTCGCCTCCGTGGCGGCCGGTGCCCCGGCCCCGCTCATCGCCACCGCACTGCTGTCGGACTACGGCAGTTCGACGCCGATCGCCCTGTACGTGATCGCGGCGTCCGTGCTGACCCTGATCGCGGTGGGTTTCGCGAAGGAGACACGCCACCGCGATCTGGCCCGTGTGGACGCTCCGGCGGGCACCGGGTCCACGGAAACCCGGCCGGCGGATACCCGCACCGCCTGACCCCCGGTCCCTCCTGCCGGTCCCGGGCGTCCTGGCGCCCGGACCGGTGTGCGTCCGTCTCCCTTCGGCCGGTTCGCATGTCCGGTTCGCTGTCCCGTCCGCCGTGCCGGTCCGCCGTCCCGGGCCGCGGCTGCGGCTCGGGGTCAGCGGCGGGGCATCGATGACAACCGGTGCAGCCGCAGGGCCAGTTGTATCTCCAGGGCACGGGCCGGGCTCTGCCAGTCGTCGCCGAGGAGCCGGCTGACCCGCTCCAGGCGCTGTGCCACCGTGTTCACATGGACGTGCAGTCGGTCCTTGGTGCGGGCCGGGCTCATCCCGGAGTCGAAGTAGGCGTCGAGGGTGCGGACGAGATCGGTGCCGCGGCGGTCGTCGTAGGCGACGACCTGGCCGATCGTGCGCTCGACGTAGCCGAAGATGTCCCTGTCCCCGGCGAGCAGCAGCCCCAGGAAGCCGAAGTCCTCGCCCGCGGCACCGTCGCCCGCCCGTCCCAGCAGGCGCAGGGCCTCCAGGCAGCGCTGCGCCTCCGTGTAGGCCGCGGCCACTCTGTCCGGGCGGGCGGCGAGGTCCTCGAAGGGGGCGGAGGCGCCGACGGTGACCGCCTCGTGGACGGCGGTGCCCAGTTGCCGGGCGGTGCGGCGGGCGAGGTGCGTCGCGGTGCCGCCGCGTTCCAGGGGCAGCAGCAGGACCGTACCGCCGTCGCGGGCGGCGGCGAGCCCGTGACGGGTGGCCGCGAGGTGGGACGCGGCGGACCCGAGGCGGCGGCGGGCGGCCGCCTCCCGATCGGCGTCGGCCGCCGTGCCGTCGAGGCGGGCGACGAGCACCACATGGGTGGCGTCGAGATCGGCGCGCAGCCGCGCGGCCCGCTCGCGCAGGACGCGCGGGTCGCGGTCACGGGCATCGAGGAGATCGTCCAACAGCTCGCCGCGGACGCGTTGTTCGGCCTCCGCCGCCGAACGGCGGGCGAGCAGCAGCAGGGAGGTCACCATCGCGGCGCGCTCCAGGGTGCGCTGGTCGACGGGGTCGAGCCGCGGATGGCCGCGCAGCACCAGCGCGCCGAGCAGTTCGCCGCCGGCCGCCACGGCGGCCACCCAGCCGTCCTCGTGCCGCACGGCATGGCCCTCGGCGCGGGAGGCTTCCAGCGCCGCGGCGGGGGCGGCGTCGGCCTCGGCGAACTCGACCGTGCCGTCGAGGACCTGGGAGACCGCCGCGGCCACGTCATGGACACCCCCGCCACGCAGCACGAGTTCGGCGAGCCGGTCGTGCACGTCCGAGGCCCGCTCGATGACCGCGCTGCGGTCACGGATGATCTCGTTGGCACTCGCCAGCCGGTCGAGGGCCGAGCGGGTCTCGGTAAGCAGGTTCGCGGTGTCGATGGCGGCGGCGGCCAGCGCGGCGAACGAGCCGAGGAGGGCGATCTCCTCCCGCTCGAAGACCCGGGCACGCCGGTCCGCGGCGAACAGCACCCCGATGACCTGGGGGCCGATCATCAGGGGCACGCCGAGGATCGCCACGAGCCCCTCGTCGCGGACGCCGGTGTCGATCGTCCGTGTGTGCTGGAAGCGGCCGTCGTGGAAATAGTCCGGCGTCACATAGGGGCGGGCGGTCTGGGCGACGAGCCCACCGAGGCCCTCGCCCATGCCGAGGCGCAGCTGCTGGAACCGCGCGGCGACCGAGCCCTCGGTGACCCGCATATAGGTGTCGCCGGCGGCCTCGTCGTGCAGGGTCAGATATGCGACGTCGGTGCTCAGTAGCGACCTGGCGCGCTGGACGATCGCCGGGAGGACGGCGTCGAGGTCACGCAGCCCCGCCAGGTCGTGGGCGGTCTCGAAGAGCGCGGACAGCTCCGCCTCCCGGCGGCGTCTGCCCTCCATCTCCGCACGCACGCGCAGCGCGAGCCGCTTCGCCCGGTCGAGGGCGTCGATGTGCTCGGGCGGCAGGCCCTCGGCGCGGGCGAGCAGCACCGGCTGCTCGTAGGCGTCGGCCGACGCGCGCCGGGCCAGGAGCTCCAGGAACGGGGCCTCGGCATGGGTGCCGAGGGGGGCCGTGGACTGTGCGTGATCGCGTGACATGCCCCCAGGATGGCCCACCGCCGGGCCGGGGCCACCGGCCCTGTGGACAACTTCTGGCATGTTCCCGCTCAGTGCGCCGTCCAGCCGCCGTCGAGGACCAGCGACGTACCGGTGATGAAGGAGGCCTCTGGGCTGCAGAGATAGGCCACCGCCTCGGCGACCTCCGCCGGTTCGATGAGCCGTTTGACGGCCGTGTCCTGGAGGAGCACCTCGGTCAGGACGCGCTCCTCGGGGATTCCGTGCGCCCTCGCCTGGTCCACGATCTGCTTCTCCACGAGGGGCGTGCGTACATAGGCGGGGTTGACGCAGTTCGACGTGACGCCGTGGGGGGCGCCTTCCAGAGCCGCGGTCTTGGAGAGCCCCTCGAGGCCGTGTTTGGCGGCGACGTAGGCCGACTTGAAGGCGGAGGCGCGCAGCCCGTGGACCGACGACACGTTGACGATGCGGCCCCAGCCCTGGCCGTACATGTGGGGCAGCGCCCCGCGGATGAGCCGGAACGGCGCTTCGAGCATCACCGTGAGGACGGTGTGGAAGACATCGGGCGGGAACTCCTCCAGGGGCCGCACCAGTTGGAGCCCGGCGTTGTTGACCAGAACATCGGTGCCGACGGCGGCGAGTTCGGCCGCGTCCAGGTCGGTGAGGTCGAGGACGTACGGCTCGACGCCGCCCAGGAGGCCGTCGGCCGCGCCGGCGAGGGCGTCGAGACCGGCGGCGTCCCGGTCGACCGCTCTCACCTTGGCCCCGGCGGCCGCCAGCCGCAGCGCACAGGCGCGGCCGATGCCGCCGGCGGCACCGGTGACGAGGGCGGTGCGTCCGCCGAGATCGAGTGAGGACGCGTGGGGAGCCGACAGGGGGCGGGGCTCGGTCATATGTCGACCCTAGGCTGCGCCCCACCCCCGCCGCATATGGTCAACGCCCACACTTTATAGCGGATTAGTAGGGTCGAACCATGTGGGTGCATCCGACAGTGCCTGCTTGATCCGCAGCAGCGCGAACTCTTTCAGCTCGGGCAGCGCGTCCATCGCGTACCAGCCCACCTCCCGCAGTTCGCCGTCGTGGACACGCGCCTCGCCGCCGATGGCACGGCAGCGGAACGTGATGTCCATGTACTGGCACCGGTCGCCGTTCGCGTACGTCACCGGTGCCAGCGCCTGGACGAGGACGACCTGCTCGGCCACGCACCGCACGGCCGTCTCCTCGTACACCTCGCGCACGGCGCAGGCAGCGGGCTGCTCCCCCGGCTCCGGTATGCCTCCGATCACCGACCACTGTCCGTTGTCGGCCCGGCGCCCCAGCAGCACCCTGCCGTCGTCGTCGAAGACCACGGCGGCCACACCGGGGAGCCAGAGCAGCTGATGACCCGCGGAAGCGCGGATGGTTCTGATGAAGTCGGGAGTAGCCATGGAGCGACCCTATCGGGCCTGTTCGGAGACCTCCGGGTCCCCGAGAGGGACGTCCTGGACAGCGCGGTTGCGGCGACCACGCACCGCCGACGCCGCCGCCCAGCCGAGCCCGCCGACCGCGACGAGCACGAGCAGCACCTCGGGCAGGGAGCCGAGCCGTGTGGCGGGGGTCTCGGAGGAACGCAGCGGCACCTTCTGGACGAGCGAGTCGGCCACGAACATCCCGGTCCGCTGGGTGATCTTCCCGTCCGGCATGATGATCGCGCTGACACCGCTGGTCACCGGCACGGTGACGGTCCGGCTGTGCTCGACCGCGCGCACCCGGGACATGGCGAGCTGCTGGTAGGTCATCTCGCTGCGGTCGAAGGTCGCGTTGTTGCTGGGCACCGAGATCAGCTGGGCGCCGTCCGTGACGGTGGAGCGCACCGTCCAGTCGAAGGCGGCCTCGTAGCAGGTGACGAGCCCGACCTTGGTGCCCGCCATGGTGAACACACCCGGCTTGTGTCCCCTGCTGATGTCCTGGCGCACCATCGACGTCCAGGTCTTGTTGATGGCGCCGACCAGCGGGCGCAGCGGGAGGTACTCGCCGAACGGCTGGATCTGCCGCTTGTCGTAGGTGTCCACGGGACCCTTGTCCGGGTCCCACAGGATCTGCTCGTTGTAGAGTTTGCCGGCCCGTTCGACGACACCGCCCACCGAGATGGGTGCGCCGATCGCGCGGGCGGCGCCGCTGATCACGGCGGCGGCATCGGCGTTGGCGAAGGGGTCGATGTCGGCGGAGTTCTCCGGCCACAGCACCAGATCGGGCCGCGGGGCCTTGCCCGCCCTGACCTTCTCGGCCAGGCGCTCGGTCTCGCGCACGTGGTAGTCGAGAACGGCGCGCCGCTGGGCGTTGAACTCAAGGCCCGCGCGCGGCACATTGCCCTGGATGACGGCGACGGTCGCGGTGCCGTTCTCGGCCGAGTCGCTGACCAGGGAGCGCGCGGCGACGGCGCCCACCACGGGAGCCGCGATGCTCAGCAGGGCCGCGACGGTCGCGCCGCGCCGCAGGACGCCCGCGTTGCGCCGTGCCTCCACGACGACGCGCACGACCTCGCAGAGACCGAAGCCGCACAGCACGACGGCGAAACCGAGCACGGGGGTGCCACCCACCGCCGCGAGCGGCAGGAAGACGCCGTCCGCCTGGCCGAAGGCGATCTTTCCCCAGGGGAAGCCGCCGAAGGGCGCACGCGCGCGTGCCGCCTCTCCCGCGATCCACACGGCGGCCGCCCACACCGGCCAGGCCGGCAGCCGGGAGACGAGCGCGATGCCCGCCCCGACGAGCGCGACGAAGACGGCCTCCACCGCGACGAGCGCGAGCCAGGGGCCGGAACCGACCTCCACGCCGGTCCACACCAACAGCGGGAGCAGAAAGCCGAGGCCGAACAGATAGCCGAGGCCGAGGCCCGCCTTCCAGGTGCGGCCGCGCAGGGTCCAGCCGAAGAACGCGAAGGCCACGAGGGCCAGCCACCACAGGTTCCTGGGCGGAAAACTGACGTAGAGCAGAACTCCGGAAAGCGCCGCTGCGGCGGCCGGAAGGAGGCGCCGTGCCCGGCGGGCACCACGGGGTGCGGGTGCGGCCTGGGGTTCGAGCTGTTCCGGCTCGCCCACGGGAGTTGCGGTGACGGTCACCCGGGGAGTGTACGGGGCGTGACCAGGCCCCGGACAGCGCGGCCCGCACCACACATCGTCACTTTGTCCGCGATTCAAACGTTTCGCTTCACCCTTGTGCGGCGATGTTCCCGCGTAGCTCGTCCCCGAAGTGGCGCTTCACCCATTACGGTGTGCGCGAGCGCCTGACGTGCGGACGGACACGGCCGGGACGGCGGGGCCCGGCTCAGGGGGGGCGGCGGGGTGGGATCCACGGGAACGGAATCCGCGGCCGGGACCGCGGACGCGGACGATGAGAGACGGAACGTTTCGGATGCGTTGGGCGTCCTTGCGCTCGGGGCGTGCGCGGCCTGGTCGCTGATCACGGCCGCCGCACACGACGGGCGGCCCGAGGGCGCTCTGCTCGCGGTGCTGGCGGTCGCCGCCGGCTACTCCTCGGGGCGCATCCTCGGGGCTCTGCTACCGGTCACCGCACCCACCGTCGGCGCCGTCTGCGGCGTCGGGTTCGCGGTCTCCGCACCGCACGCGACACCCGGCCCGCAGTCCCTCGCCCCGCTCGGCTCCACCGGTGCGATCGCCGCACTGTTGACGCTCTCCTCGGGAGCGGTGTGCTGTGCGGCCTGGGCGGCCCGGGACCCGGCGCCCCGGTTCGCGCTCCGTCTGGCGGTCGCGGGGATCGCGGCGGTCGCAGCGGCGCTGGGCTCGACGACGGGCCTGGTGGCGTCCCTCGGCGTGCTGCTGTACTCGCTCGCCGCGGACCGGACACGCCACCGCGCCCGGGTGCTGGCCGCCTTCGCCCTCGTGGTGACCCTGGTGACCGCGGCGAACTGGGCGATGACCGAGAACGTCGCGCGGAGCGGCCCCCTGGCCCTCGTCGAGGACCAGTTCGGCGAGCACCGCCTCCTGCTCTGGCACGACGCGCTCACCCTGGTCCGGGAACATCCGGCGCTCGGTGCGGGGCCCGGACGCTTCGGCGAGCTGAGTCCCGTGTCCGCGCAGTCGCTCCTGCCCAACGGCAAGCCCCATTCCGCACCCCTCCAGCAGGCCGCGGAACAGGGCCTGATCGGGCTGGCACTCCTCGCGGCGGTCTTCTGCTGGTTCCTCCACGCCCTCTGGCGCACACGGAGGCCCACGCCGATCGCCCTCACGGCGGGCGCGACCCTGACGGCGCTGGCGGTGATCGCGTCGGTCGGCGACGCGCTGAGCTTCACCATGGTGACGGTGGGCGCGGGCCTGCTGGCCGGGATCGCGACGGCCCACCCGCTGTCGGGCGGCGAAGGGGCCCAACGGCCGGCCGAGGGGAGCGGACCACCGTCGCGATGACCGCCGTCACACGACCTCGGCGTGGTGCAGGTCACGCAGCGTCGGCGCAGTACACAAGGAGAGCCAGGCGCAGTACACAGGGAGTCAGGGGAGCGGGTGAGGGTCTCCGGTCAGTGGGTGGCGCCCGGCAGGCTCGGGTGCAGCCGGTCCTGGATGGCCCGTACCGCGGACTCGGCGTTGTCCACAGTGATCGTGAACGTGTGCCCGTCCCACAGACGCAGAACGACGCCCTCACCACGCCGTACGACGACGGCCGTGCCCTTCTCGGGCCGCCAGCGATAGCCCCAGCCGCCCCACTGGCGTGGAGTGACCCGGGGCGCGAACTCGGCTCCGGCGACGAGCGAGAGGGGAATGCGGCGACGCGGCAGACCGATGTGGCCGCAGCGCACCTCGAGACTCTCCTTGTCGACCTTCACCGCGACCTGCACGAAGGCGAGCGTGCCGAAGAGGACCAGCAGCCCGGCCGCGATACACCCCACGACGGACATGACCAGCGGGACGATGCCGGACGACCAGGCGGAGTCGACGGCGAGCTCGACACCCAGCGCCAGACAGGCGGCACCGCCGAGCGCCGCGAGCCATTGGGCGCGGTTCGTCGCGCGTCCGGTCCAGATCTCGGACTGCGGAGTCCTGTCACGGTCGAGGCGGTCCCTCATGCCTCGAGAGTACCCATGTTTCGGAGCGCGGGCATTGTGTTGCGCAACGTCACCGGTCCGGATGACGGCTGGGGCACGGGGCCCCTCCTCAGCCGGCCGTGCTGACCGGCTGCAGGAGCTTGCCCTCGTCGTACGCCAGCGCCGCGGCCGGCAGGATACCCTCGCGGCCGCTGAGCAGCACCGTCACACCGGCGCCCGCGGAGGCCTGCGGAGCCACGTCCGCATCGAGGCGGCGCAGTGCCTGCGCGGCGACGGCACCGGCGGAACCATGCAGGACGAGCGGCGGCCGGCCGGGCCGCCGCACGGCGGCGCGGATCCGCTCGGCGACCAGTTCGTAGTGGGTGCAGCCCAGGACCAGGGTCGTCACCTCGGCCGGTGTGCGCGCCGCGGCCGAGGCGATGGCCGCGTCGATCGCCGCGTCGTCCGCCTGCTCCACGGCGTCCGCGAGCCCGGGGCACGCGACCTCGGCGACGTCCACTCCGTCCGCGAACTCCCGGATCAGGCCGCGCTGGTAGGGGCTGCCGGTGGTGGCGGGAGTCGCCCAGATGGCGACCCGTCCCCCGCCCGCCGCGGCCGGCTTGATCGCCGGGACCGTGCCGATGACCGGCAGGCCGGGTTCGAGGAGGGCTCGCAGGGCGGGCAGGGCGTGCACGGACGCGGTGTTGCAGCCGACGATCAGGGCGTCGGGCCGCTGCGCGGCGGCGGCCTCGGCGACGGCCACGGCCCGCCGGGTGAGGTCCTCGGGAGTGCGCGGCCCCCAGGGCATCCCGTCGGGGTCCAGTGAGAGCACGAGATCTGCGTCAGGCCGCAGGCGCCGCACCGCCGCGGCGGCGGGCAGCAGTCCGATTCCGGAGTCCATCAGCGCGATCTTCACCCGGCAACCATAGACGATGAGCAGCGACGGACCGCCGCGTGAGGCAGACTGCGACGGGTGACTGCCCTTGTATGGATCGCCGTCGTGTCACTGGCCTCCTGGTTGTGGCTGCTGGTCGGCCAGGGTTTCTTCTGGCGTACGGATCTGCGGTTGCCGCCGCGCCGGGAGCCGGAGTCGTGGCCGTCGGTCTGTGTCGTCGTACCGGCGCGGGACGAGGCCGCCGTGCTGCCCCACAGCCTTCCGTCGTTGCTCACCCAGGACTACCCCGGGCGGGCCGAGGTGTTCCTCGTCGATGACGGCAGCTCGGACGGCACCGGAGAACTGGCCCGGGCGCTGGCCGAGCGCCACGGCGGACTGCCGCTCACGGTCGGTTCCCCCGGTGAGCCTCCCGCGGGCTGGACGGGAAAACTGTGGGCCGTACGGCACGGAATCACTCTCGCACGCGCGCGTGAGCCCGAGTACCTCCTCCTGACGGACGCCGACATCGCCCATGCGCCCGACAGCCTGCGGGAGTTGGTGGCGGCGGCGCGCACCGGCGGTTTCGATCTGGTGTCGCAGATGGCCCGGCTGCGGGTGGAGAGCGTCTGGGAGCGGCTCGTCGTACCCGCCTTCGTGTATTTCTTCGCACAGTTGTACCCCTTCCGGTGGATCGCGGCGAGGGGATCGCGGACGGCGGCCGCCGCGGGCGGCTGTGTGCTGCTGCGCACCGAGACAGCCGAGCGGGCGCGGATCCCCGACGCCATCCGGCAGGCGGTGATCGACGACGTGGCGCTCGCGCGGACGGTCAAGGCCGGCGGCGGTCACATCTGGCTGGGGCTGGCCGACCGGGTCGACAGCGTGCGTCCGTATCCGAGGCTGCACGACCTGTGGCGGATGGTCTCACGCAGTGCGTACGCGCAACTGCGGCACAGTCCGCTGCTGCTCCTCGGCACGGTGCTCGGGCTCGCTGTCGTCTACCTGATGCCGTCCGTGGCGATCGTGGCGGGACTCGTCAGCGGGAATGTGGCCGCGATGGTCGTCGGCGGGCTCGCGAAGCTGGTGATGACGGCGACGTACATCCCGATGCTGCGTTACTACCGACAGCCGCTGTGGCTCGCGGTGCTGCTGCCGGTCACCGCCTTCCTGTATCTCCTGATGACAGTCGATTCGGCGGTGCAGCACTACCGGGGACGCGGTGCCGCCTGGAAGGGCCGCACCTACGCCCGCCCCGACGCGGCGCTCGACGAAGGGTGAGCGGGCCGCTCCTCGGGGCGGGCGGGCCGGTCACTTCCTGCCGGGGGTCCAGTTCATGCCCCACCCGTAGGCGCGGTCGATCGTGCGCTGGGGGCTCACCCCCCGCTCGGGGACCAGGTAGCGGACCTCCCGCTGGACGACCAGGTCACCGCCGGTGTTGGTGATGAGGGCGAGCGCGCACACGGTCGAGGGCACCGTGCACTCGTCGAGGGTGAACTCGATGGGTGCGCCGTGCTGCGGCCGGAGCGTGACCGTGGCGTGCAGGCCGGCGAAGGAGCGGGCGCCCTCGTAGATGGTGACGAAGACGAGGATGCGTCTGAAGCTCTGTTTGTGGTCGAGGTTGACGGTGAGGTTCTCGCCGCTCTCCACGGCCCCGGTGCGGTCGTCGCCGTCGAGTTGGATGTACGGCGGCCGGTGCAGCGACCCGAAGGCGTTGCCCAGGGCCTGGACCACCCCCTTGCTGCCGTCGGACAGCTCGTAGAGGGCACACAGATCCAGGTCGAGATCCTCCGGCAGGGCCGCCGCCCGGACGCGCTTGCCGCCCCATCCCGAAAACTGTTCGCGCTTCTGCCAGTTGAGGTTCATCCGCAGGGCGCCGGAGACGCCGCCCTGCTTGGTCAGCGAGACCGACGGGGCTTGTTTGGTGAGCGTGACCTTGGTGAGGCGGACCGGCGCGGACGACGGGTTACGGGGCGGGAGCGGCGCGCCGTACGCGTCCGCGGAAGCCGGGGCGGTCTCCGGCAAGGAAGGCGGGGCCGCGGGCGGGATCGGCGCGGTGACCGGCGGCGCGGAGGGCGCGGGCCTGGTGGGCGGCGCGGCGTGCTGCGGCTCGTCCACCGTGATCCCGTAGTCGGTGGCCAGACCCTCGAGTCCGCTGCTGTAGCCCTGTCCGACGGCACGGAACTTCCAGGCGCCCTGACGACGGTAGAGCTCCCCGAGCACGAACGCGGTTTCCACGCTCGCCGTGGGGTCGAAGCGGGCGACCTCCGTGCCCTGCCGGGCGTCGAGCACCCGGATGTACAGGCCGGGCACCTGCCCGAACGTCCCGCCGTCGACGGAGGCGGCGAGCACCACGGTCTCGATCGCGGGCTCCACGCGCGCGAGGTCGACGAGGAGAGTGTCCGTCACCTGGCCGCCCAGGTCCCGCTTGCCCTCATGACGCACCGCGCCGGAGGCGTGGGCCGGCTGGTTGTAGAAGACGAAGTCGCCGTCGGTCCGGACCCTCCCGGAGACCAGCAGCAGCGCCGAGGCGTCCGCGTCGGGGACACCCGGACCGGAACGCCAGCCCAATTCGACGCGCAGGGCCGCCGTCGGCACCTGGAGGTTGGATCCTTTCAGCATTGACATGCCCGCCCCCATCACCTGTCGCTCCGCCCGGAAGGGATCCGGGCGGTCCGTGGCATCCGTCGCGGCCAACCTATTCTCCCGGGCTCCGAACTCCCATCACCGGCGCCGAAGAACGATGGTCAACGACCGGTATCCCGCCCGGAACTCGGTCCTTACCCGATCCAAACCACGAGCGCTGCCCTTTTTTGACAAGTTCGCTCGCATTGGGGATCCCGCGTCACCCCGGGCACGGAAAACAACCCTCTTATCGGTCTCCCCAACCAGTACATCGTGGGCTTAAGTTATGTGTCATGACCTCCCCCCGCTCCACCTATGGCGGCGGTTACTATTCCGCGTCGCCCTTCCCGGACACTCCGATCTACGACAGGCTCGTCGCCGAGCGGGGCACCCCGCAGATCGCCCCGATCCGGGTCCCCTCCGCGTACGAGACTCAGGGCAGCAACCTGCCCGCCCTGCCGTCGGCGCTTCCCGCGCTGCCGGCCGGTCCGTCCCACCAGGCTCCGGCCTACGGCTACCCCCAGGTTCCGCAGCCCGCGCCGGTGCAGCAGGCCCCGACCGCGTACATCCCGCAGCAGACGGGTCCGCGCGGCTACCCGGGCCCCCAGCAGATGCAGCAGCCGCGCCCGATGGCCGTCCCCGCCGGCTACGAGGCGATGCGCCCCGCGGCGCCCCGCCCGGCCCCGGCGCCGTACCAGGACCCGTACAACGACGGGCAGCAGTACCGCGGATACTGATACCCGTCGTGGCGTGAGGCCGTCGGTGCGCGATGGCACGATGGCCTCATGCCCACACCAGGCCTCCACTCGATTCACGTCCACCCGGTCAAGGCACTACGGGGCCGACGGCTCCACGAGGCCGTCGTGGAGCCATGGGGACTGTGCGGGGACCGGCGCTGGGCACTCATCGACGAGACCGGCAAGGTCGTGACCCAACGCGAGCAGCCGCGCCTCGCGCTGGCCGCCGCCGAGCCCCTGCCCGACGGCGGTGTCCGGGTGTCCGCCGCCGGCCGGGAGCCGCTGAGCGTGCCCGTGCCCGAACCGGTCGCCACGACGACCGCGAAGCGGGCGGGAGAGAAGATCGAGACGGTTCCCGCCGCCCCCGGGGCGAGCGAGTGGTTCAGCGCGTATCTCGGTGAGCGGGTAACCCTCGTCCACCTCGACGACCCCGCGCACCGCCGCCCCGTCGGCCCCCCGTACGGGCGCCCGGGCGACACCGTCAGCCTGGCCGACGGCTTTCCGCTGCTGGTCACCACGCTCGCCTCCCTGGACGCCCTCAACTCCCTGATCACGCAGGGAGATCACCCCGACGAGGGTCCGCTGCCGATGAACCGGTTCCGGCCGAATGTCGTCGTGTCCGGCACGGCACCCTGGGCCGAGGACGACTGGGAACGGATCACGATCGGCGAGGTCGAGTTCCGGGTCGCCAAGATGTGCGAGCGCTGTGTCGTGACCACCACAAACCAGGCCACCGCCGAGCGCGGCAAGGAGCCCTTGCGCACCCTCGGCCGCCATCGGCGCATCGCCGGCGGGCTGGTCTTCGGTCAGAATCTGGTGCCGCTGACGCGCGGCACGGTCCGCGTCGGCGATCCGGTCGAGGTCCTCGGCTGAGCCACGCCACAATCCCCGGGCGAGCCGCGCCACGGTCCTCGGGCGAGCGGGACTCCGGGCGGCCTGCCGGCTCCGCTCCCCCGCCCTCCCCCAAGGCCGCTCTTCCCGCCCAACCGCCGGTTCCGCCCGGCCGCTCCCCCGCCCGGCCATCCGCCCCCCACCGGTCCGCATTCCGATCCGGACCGGTGGGGAGGCCTTCGGTCTCACGGGGCCGAGCGGGGTTCACCATGCGTCCCGTGGGTGGGAACCCGGGCAGCGGACACGGTCGTTGAGTGTGCGTGAGACGTTCATGAGGGGCCTGTGAGGCAGAAGAGAGGTGATTTCGCTCTCTCTTCACCGGTTCCACACGCGAACGGGCGGACACGGGGGTTATGACGGAGACGAAAGGGGGTCCGGGACGGTGCGAGCAATCGGCGGCCTGTGGCGCTGGCGGCACAATCCGCTGCGCCGTACGACCGATCTGGTCGAGGCCTGGCTGGCGCTGGTCGCCCTGGTACTGCTCCTCGTGGCCACACCGGTGGCGGGAGCGGTGATCGGGACGATCGCCCAGAACTCCCTGCAGCGGTCCGTGCGGGAGCAGCAGCGCACCCACCACCAGGTGGCGGCCACCGTCGTCCGGCGGCTCAACCGCCCCCCGGCGGAGCCGGAGCCGGAGTCCCCCGTGACAGGGCGGACACAGAGCCGTGTAGTCGCCGCCTGGACCGCCCCCGACGGCACCGCGCGGCACGGCACGGTCCTGACCGACCTCGACTCCCCGCACCCGGGCGACCACTTCGCCCTCTGGACCGACGACCACGGCCGAATAGTGCCCCGCCCGCTGGACGGTGCCACCGCGACGGCCCACGCCGTGCTCGCCGGAACAGGCGCGGCCGCGATGGCTGCGGGGCTGATAGAGGTCGGCCGCCGCCTGATCGTCCGGCGCATGCTCCTGCGCCGGTACGCCCGCTGGCACCAGGCATGGGACAAGGCGGGCCCGGACTGGGGCCGTACCGGGACGGGCAGTTGACGGCCCCGGACTCCGGTCAACCAGCCGCCTCCACGCACGCTACGGTGGAGCGACCGGACTGTTCGGCTGTCCGGCATCCTCGCGAGAACCCGCGTGAGCAGAGGTGGGGGCACAACAGCGCCATGGCACAGGGCACGGTCCAGGTGACGCACGCCGGCACATCGCGGTGGCGGCGCCGCACGGGTGAGTACGCATCGCTCGCCGCCGCCCTGGAGGCCGCGGGCGACGGAGACGTCCTCACCGTCGCTCCCGGCACCTACCGGGAGAACCTCGTCGTACAGCGGGCGGTGACGCTGCGCGGCCCCGAGGGTTCCCCCGGCTCCGTGCGCATCGCGCCGGTGGACGGCGTACCGCTGACCGTGCGGGCCTCCGCCGTGGTCCAGGACCTCCATGTCGAGGGCCAGGACGCGGCCGCGCCCGCCCTGCTCGTGGAGGCCGGCGCCCCGGAGCTGGTCGACGTGCGGATCATGACGCGGTCCGCGGCCGGCATAGAGGTCCGCGGCGGCGCGCGCCCCACGGTCCGCCGCTGCACGGTCGACAACCCGGCCGGCATCGGCATCGCGGTCGTCGACGGCGGTGGCGGGGTGTTCGAGGAGTGCGAGGTCGTGGCGGCCGGCCAGTCCGGCGTCGCGGTCCGCGGCGGCGCCCACCCGCGGCTGGAGCGCTGCCGGGTGCACCACACCTCGGGCGCCGGCCTGTCGGCGACCGGCGAGAACTCCGCCCTGGAGGCGGTCGGTTGCGAGGTGTACGAGGTCCGGGGCTCCGGAGTGCAGGTCACGGGGCGGGCCACCGCGTACCTGACGGACTGCGATGTGCACCGGACCACCGCGGACGGCATCACGCTGGACACCGACGCGGTGCTCACCCTCGCCGACTGCCATATCCACGACATCCCGGAGAACGCGGTCGACCTGCGGTCCCGTTCGGTGCTCACGCTCACCCGCACGACGGTGCGGCAGTTCGGGCGCAACGGCCTGTCGGTGTGGGACCCGGGCACCCGCGTGGACGCCAACCAGTGCGAGATCTCCGACAGCACCGGCGACTATCCGGCGGTGTGGGTCAGTGACGGGGCCACCGCGGTCCTCGAGGCGTGCCGGGTGCACGACGTGCCCGACGCCCTGTTCGTCCTCGACCGCGGTTCACGCGCGGACGTCGTGGACAGCGACCTCACTCAGGTGCGCAACACCGCGGTGTCGGTGAGCGACGGGGCCACCGCGCAGCTGGACGACTGCCGGATCCGGGACGCCGCGACGGGCGCCTGGTTCCGGGACCACGGCAGTGGTGGCACGCTGTCGAACTGCACCGTCGACGGCGTCCAGACGGGCGTGATCGTCACCAAGGGCGCCGATCCCACCATCGAGCGCTGCACGGTGACCTCGCCGTCGGAGGCGGGCTTCTACGTCTCCGCGGGCGGCCGGGGCAGCTTCCTGAACTGCCGGGTCACGGGCAGCGGTGGCTATGGCTTCCATGTGATCGACGGCTGCCGTGCGACGCTGCGGAAGTGCCGCACAGAGCGCTGCGCGCGCGGAGGCTACGAGTTCGCGGACGGCGGCCCCGGCGCGCCCGGTGGCGGCGCCGCGATCGTCGAGGACTGCACGAGCGACGAGAGCGCCGGACTGCGGCCGGTGGTGGCCCAGGAGGCCGCCGTGCAGCCGATGACCCAGTCGGCCGGACTGCTCGGCGCGATTCCCGGCCAGCGCACCACCGAACAGGAGCCCTTCGTCGCCGCCGCCCCGGAACCCGAGAAGCCGGCGCGTACGTCGACGGACGTCCTCGGGGAACTCGACACTCTGGTGGGCCTGGAGAGCGTCAAGCGCGAGGTACGCGCGCTCACCGACATGATCGAGGTGGGGCGCCGCCGGCAGCAGGCGGGCCTCAAGGCGGCCTCTGCGCGGCGGCATCTGGTGTTCACCGGCTCCCCGGGTACCGGCAAGACGACGGTCGCCCGGCTCTACGGCGAGATCTTGGCGTCGCTCGGTGTGCTGGAGAAGGGCCATCTCGTCGAGGTGTCCCGGGTCAACCTGGTCGGCGAGCACATCGGCTCCACCGCCATCCGTACCCAGGAAGCCTTCGACCGGGCGCGCGGCGGCGTGCTGTTCATCGACGAGGCGTACGCGTTGTCCCCGGAGGACTCCGGGCGCGACTTCGGGCGTGAGGCGATCGACACGCTGGTGAAGCTGATGGAGGATCACCGGGAGGCGGTCGTGGTGATCGTCGCGGGCTATACGGCCGAGATGGAGCGCTTCCTCTCCGTCAACCCCGGTGTGGCCTCCCGTTTCTCACGCACCATCACCTTCGGCGACTACGGGCCGGAGGAGCTGCTGCGGATCGTGGAGCAGCAGGCGGAGGAACACGAGTACCGGCTGGACCCGGGAACGGCGGAGGCGCTGCTGAAGTACTTCACGGCGCTCCCCAAGGGACCGACGTTCGGCAATGGGCGTACCGCACGCCAGACCTTCGAGGCGATGGTGGAGCGGCACGCGGGCCGGGTCGCCCAGTTGGCGGAGCCGAGTACGGAGGACCTGAGCCTGCTCTACCCGGAGGACCTGCCGGAACTTCCCTGAGCCGTTCCCCCGAAGCCCTCGTCGCCCGGACCCGAAGCGCCGCCGCCACGTGTGGCCCGGCCCGGCTCTGGCGGCTTGCCGGGGCCCGGGGGTCCGTCCGGCCCGGGCGGGGGACTTCCGGGTTCCCCGCCCGGCTCCGGCGGCGATCCCGCGGGGCGTGGTCCGGGCAGTTTGGGCCGCAGCCGTGCGAGCAGCCGGGCGCGCTCCTCGGCGAACGCCGGGTCCGCCTGGTAGTGCCCGTGTCCGAGAATCGGTGCGGGCAGCGGATGACGGGGCGTGCGGCCGTAGGCGAGCGGGTCCTTGAGCGGTGCCCGGTCCACCTGCGGACCGCGGTCGCCGGGTAGCCGGATCGGCCCGCCGATCGGGTCGGTGAGACGGTGGAGATTGCGCCAGCAGTCCACCTCGCGGTGCAGGGAGCTGAGCGCGGCCGGGCCGAAGTACGCCGGGAACCAGCGCCCGTACAGCCGCTCAAGGGGTGAGCCGTAGGTCAGCAGACCCACCCGACTGCGCACGGAGGGCTTCAGCTGCCAGGCCGCGGCCGCCGCCAGCACGCTCCCCTGAGAGTGGCCGGAGAGCACGATCCGTCCGCCCGTGCGGCGTGTCCAGGTGGCCATCCGCCAGGTCAGGTCGGGTACGGCGCGTTCGGCGTAGCACGGCGGGGCGAAGGGGTGGGCAGCGCGCGGCCAGAAGGTGCCGACGTCCCACAGGATGCCGATGGTGCGGCGTGCGGAGGCGTCCTTGTAGGCGCGGCGGCCCCAGGTGACGAAGACGAGGAAGCCGACACCGATCAGCCAGGAGCCCAGCGTCTGCGCGGTCTCGGCCGCGCCCCGGACGACGGGCTGCGCGGCATGCACGGCCCCTGCCGGTGTGTCGTCGGTGGCGAAGGCACCCACCAGGGCGGCCGCGCCCAGCAGCAGCGTCGTGGCGGACGTGACGCCGACGACGAGCGGGGCCCGGTCGGTGAGCGTGGCCATCGCGCGGGTGCCCGCGATGCGCAGGGTGCGGGCCGTGTCCGTGGGCTCACCCGGGTAATCGCGTTCCACCTCGGCCGCCTCGGCGCGCCGCAGCAGCCAGGTGTGCCGGGCCAGCCGCCCGGCCAGGACCAGCAGGACGAGCAGCAGCGGCGGGATGGTGGACGCCTGCCAGGTGAGCAGGACCGGCGGACCGGCCAGCGAGTGGCCCGTGCCGTCCAGCCAGTCGGCGACCCGCTGGGCCACGCCGCCGGACATCACCCCGCCGAGCGCGCAGGCCAGCAGCGCGACGGCGGGTCCGGCCAGTCCGCGCATCGCGGTGCGCGAGTCGGGGTGGGCGCGGTACAGCAGGAGTGAGACGACGCCGAGCGCGAGAACGAGAAGCAATTGCGCCAGGGTCAGCGCGCCGAACGTCGAGGCGCCCGGTAGCCGCCCCTGCGAACGCCGGCCGGGACGCGACCAGCCGGCGTAGACCATGGCCGCGACGACCAGCGCGAGCGCGCCCGCGGGCAGCAGGCGCACGACGGCGCGGTCGAGTTGCCGGTCGAGCAGGTTCTCGGTGCGCCCCCGTCGGCACACCACCGCCACGACCAGCACCGCGACCGTCGCCAGCGTGGCCTCCAGCAGCAGACCGAGTGAGTGCATCGCGGTCGCGCCGTGGCGGCGGTCCTCGTGTACGGCGGAGCCGGTGAGCGCGGCGGCGACGGTGAGGAGGCTGGCGGCGGTGTGCGCGGCGCGGAGCCGGGCCACGAGGCGGCGTCCGTACCAGAACCCCGGGCGGCCGAGCGCGGGGCGGTGCGGTTCCTCGTCGGGCTCCGGCGGGCGGGGGATCGGCTCCTGGGACTCGTAGGCGCTCCATGTGCGGTGCGACAGGTACCAGAGCAGGCCGGTGAGGGCGGTGGGCACCAGAGCGGCCAGCGCCAGGCGTCGGCCGGGCTGACTCCACCAGCCGGGTTCGGGGCCGGCCGGGGAGAGGAACCCGAGCCAGGCGTGGCGCCGGGCGCAGGCGTGGGTGCCCGCGCACTGCCAGGCCGCGAGGTCCATGGCCACTTCGCAGGCGGCGGCGACCAGCAGCACGGTCAGGGTGAGTCCGATGAGCCGCACGATCAGCCCGTAGAGCCGGACGGCCGTCCGCCGGTCCGTCGTCGTGGGCCGCATCCAGTGGGCCAGGTTGACCACCATGAACGGCAGCAGCAACAGCCACAGGGCACGCGCGGCGTTCCCCGAGGTGAGGTTGCACCAGACGTACGCCTCGGGCACCGGACGGCCGGACCGGTCCCCCGGGTGGCGCTCCACGTCGACGTCGTCTGCACGCCGGTACACGGCCGCCGTGTCGTCGCCGGTGATCCGGACCGTGCGTGTGTCGTCGAGCATCTCCTCGGGCGTGGTGCCGCCGACGCCGTGGACCAGGAGTTCCAGGGACACGGCGGCCTCCGCGGACGCCTGTCCGGCGGCGCCGCGGTCTCCCTCGTGTGTGCGTGCACGTTCCACTGTTTCGTATCCCCCGTGCCGCGTACGGTGTGTCGTCGCAGGCACAGGATCGCCTTCGGCGCGACGGTGCACACGCGTTGTCACGGAATCTCCCCGATATGTGTGACACCGAAGCACGGTGGACGGGTAAGTCCGGGGGTGCGGGCGGTGGCGCCGGTGGTGGCGACCCGTGCGAGGATGAGACCTCCTCGGCGCCGGTGACGGGAGAATGTCCTCGTGGATGCCGGTACGGACGATCTGTCGGGAATTCGAGTGAATTCGGGATGAAGGGGAACGCAGCGGACGTGAGCGAGAATCAGAACCTCCTCGCGGAGCAGCGCCGTGCCCTGATCCTCGACGAGGTGCGACGGCGCGGCGGCGTCCGCGTGAACGAGCTGACCCGCAAGCTCGGTGTCTCCGACATGACGGTCCGCCGCGACCTCGACGCGCTCGCCCGGCAGGGTGTCCTCGAGAAGGTGCACGGCGGTGCGGTGCCGGTGGTGGAGGCGAGCACGCACGAGCCGGGGTTCGAGGCCAAGTCGGGCCTGGAGCTGACGGCCAAGGAGGACATCGCGCGCGCGGCGGCCGAGCTGGTCACGCCGGGCACGGCGATCGCCCTCTCCGGTGGTACGACGACGTACGCGCTGGCCCACCACCTCCTCGACGTGCCCGAGCTGACCGTGGTCACCAACTCGGTGCGGGTCGCGGACGTCTTCCACTCGGCGCAGCGCACCTCGGGCCCGCGGCCGGGTGCCGCCACCGTCGTGCTGACCGGAGGGGTGCGCACCCCGTCCGACTCGCTGGTGGGGCCCGTGGCCGACCAGGCGATCGCTTCCCTCCACTTCGATGTGCTCTTCCTCGGGGTGCACGGCATATCGGTGGAGGCGGGTCTGTCGACGCCGAACCTCGCGGAGGCCGAGACCAACCGGCGGCTCGTGCAGTCGGCGCGGCGCGTCGTGGTGGTCGCCGATCACACCAAGTGGGGCACGGTGGGGCTGAGTTCGTTCGCGGCGCTGGAACAGGTCGACACGCTGGTGACCGACGCGGGGCTGCCGGCCGAGGCGCGCGCGGAGATCTCGGAGCACCTGCGGTTGCTGGTGGCCGGGGAGGCCGGGGACGGTACAGGCATCTGACGGCCTGACAGCCAGGGTGACGTCGTCATCAACCGCGCTGCGTGCGGGGCACCGGTGTCCCCACGAGGAGGTCGTCGTCCATGGCACGCCGTCTGCGCCCGGTGGAGCTCGACTTCACGCGGACCGCTCCCGTGCGGCTGGTGTTCTCCCGGGAGGTCGTGGCGTCCCAGGAGCGGGTCTTCCGGGCCCTCGTGGAGGACGTCCCCGGCTGGAGCGAGTGGTTCACCGCGGTGACCTCGGCCCGCCCGGTCGGCGGGGTCGCCGGGCGCGAGGTGCGCCTCCTGGGCGGCACCCGCTTCCGGGAGACGGTCGTCGCGACCGTGCCGCACGAGGTGTACGCGTACCGGGTCGACGAGACCAACGCGCCCGGGATCCGCGCGCTCCTGGAGGAGTGGCGGCTGACGCCGGCGGGCACGGGCACCCGTGTGCAGCGGACCTTCGCGGCCGACGGCTCGGACGTTCTCCTGTTTCTGGTCAAGCGGGGACGCGGGGGTCTCGGCCGCGCGTTCCGGGGCGCGATGACGGCCCCGGAGCGGTGGCCGGCGGCCGAGGGCGCGGGGCCGGGATCAGCTCGGCCACACCCCGGTCGCCAGAAGTGAGGTGACCGCCGCCGAGTACGGCGCGATGTCGAGCCGCTGCTTGGCGAGCCATTCGTCCGAGTAGTACTTGTCGAGGTAGCGGTCGCCCGGGTCACACAGCAGGGACACCACACTGCCCGTGCGCTCCTCCGCCACCATCTCCGCGACGATCTTCAGCGCGCTCCACAGCCCGGTGCCGGTCGAGCCGCCCGCCCTGCGGCCGATGGCCCCCTCCAGCGCCCGTACCGCGGCGACGGCGGCGGCGTCCGGGACCTTCATCATCCGGTCGATGGCGCCGGGTACGAAGCTGGGTTCCATCCGGGGCCGGCCGATGCCCTCGATCCGTGAGCCGCTCTCACAGGTGACGTCCGGATCGCCTGTGGTCCACCCCGCGAAGAAACACGAGTTCTCCGGATCGGCGACGCAGATACGGGTGTCGTATCCCATGTAGTGCACGTACCGCGCGAGGGTCGCCGAGGTGCCGCCGGTGCCGGCCGTGGCGACGATCCACGCGGGCTCCGGGAACCGCTCCAGTTCCAGCTGACGGAAGATGGATTCGGCGATGTTGTTGTTGCCGCGCCAGTCGGTGGCCCGTTCCGCGTAGGTGAACTGGTCCATGTAGTGGCCGCCGGTCTCCGCCGCGAGGGCGGCCGATGCCTCGTACATCTTCCGGGGGTCGTCCACGAAGTGGCACTGCCCGCCGTGGAACTCGATGAGCCGGCACTTCTCGGCGCTCGTCGTACGGGGCATGACCGCGATGAAGGGCACGCCGATGAGCCCCGCGAAGTACGCCTCGGAGACGGCCGTCGAACCGCTGGACGCCTCGATCACCGGGCGCCCCGGACGGATCCAGCCGTTGCACAGTCCGTACAGGAACAGCGAGCGGGCGAGGCGGTGCTTGAGGCTTCCGGTGGGGTGGGTCGACTCGTCCTTCAGATACAGGTCGATGCCCCAGCGCTCGGGCAGCGGAAAGCGCAGCAGGTGCGTGTCGGCCGAGCGGTTGGCATCGGCCTGCACCTTGCGGACGGCCTCCTTGAGCCACGTGCGGTACTCGGCGTCACTGCGGTCGACGTCGAGCGTCTCGCCGGGGCGGGTGATCTGGGAGGTGCTCACGGCGGGGCTCCTTAGCGGGGTGTTCCGAGGCCGGGTTCACACGCTCGGACGCCCCGCATCATAAACACCTTTCACACGGCTTCTCACCTGCATAAACGCATCTTTGAGCAGCTCAAAGGCGTCCCTTGCGCAGCGACGGAAGACGGTGGGGGCGCATCCGCGCGAGTGCGCCGGTTGCCCGGTGCGCCCCGCATTGTGCACTGGTGCGAGGCGCCGGGTGCGGGCAGACTGCACGACGAGGAACGCCGGTCGGTGCAGCCTGGCGTCACCGGGACATCGGCCTGCGCGGAATCGGTTACTCGGTCATGACCGGACTCGATCAGCGCCATCCGGATCGCGCGCCGCGCGGGATCCGGACAGGATCCGGTACGGACACAGGCGAACGCGCGAGGGGGCGGGGCATCATGGCGGAGCCGGAGTTCACGGCCACGGGTGTGCGGATCGGGAAGAGACTGCGGTCGCTCACCCGGGCCGGGGAGGTCCGGATCAGTGACGGCCGGCTGCGTCTGCTGACCAGTTACGGCAGCGAGATCGACAGCGCGCCGGTGCAGACGGTGCGGGCGTCGAAGCCCTGGTTCGCACCGGAGGACCGTGCCTTGGCGGACCTCAACGGCACCCGCTATTCGCTGACGCTCGGCACCGACGACCCCCCTCCGGGGCAGCCGGGGCCGCCGTCGGCGCGGCGGTTCATCGAGGCAGTGCGTCGGGCGGCCGGGCGGGGCGGCTGAGCGGAGCGCGAGTTGCGGTACGTCACCCCTTGGGTCACGCTGGTCTCACATCACTCTGGGTTTACCGGCGATCACGCTGAAGAACCAGCCGCCGGTACAACAGCGGGCGGCCCCGTACGAAGCCGTACCGCAGCAAGCGGCCGGAGTACTCAGCCGCACAGCAGGCGGCGGGTACACCCAGCCCTCCTGCTGGATCCGATCTCCGTCTTCTTCCGGACCTCAATTCGGGGAGTCGCAGCCGTGATCAGCCAGCCAAGCAGGCACTGCACGGTGGAGCTCCAAGCCCTGCCGTCGCGGATCGGCCAGGTCCGCAGAATCGTATCGGCGCAGTTGCGCTACTGGCACCTCGATCCCTTGATAGACCGGGCGTCCCTGGGTGTGACGGAGCTGCTGACCAACGTCCACCTGCACGTGCAGCCCGACAAGACGTGCACCGTGGAGATGGAACTGCTGCTCGACCGGCTCACCGTCTCGGTGCACGACCACGACCCGCGCCTGCCGGAGCTGCGCGAGCCGGATCCCACCGCCACCAGCGGACGCGGCCTGGCGCTCGTCGCCGCGATCGCCGACAGCTGGGGCGTACGCCCGGACGGCGACTCGGGCAAGGTCGTCTGGTTCGCGCTCCCCGCGCCGTCCCCGGCGCCGGCCGCCCCGGTCCCCGGCCTCGCACCGTACGAGAAGGCCCTCGAGGCTCCACCCCGCGCGCTCGCGGTCGACGAGCGCAGGACGCGACACGCTCCCGCCCGGTCCGCCGTTGCCGGCTGACCGGGCGGTGACCCCTGTCCCGTAGCGGAGGTCCCGCCCGGCGACCGGCGACCGCAGCACTCAGGCCGCGACCCCCTTGCCCGCGCGGCCGAACTGCTCGTCCAGGACGGAGAGTCGGCGCCAGTACTCGTCCTCGTCGATCTCGCCGGAGGCGAAACGGCGGCCGAGCACGGCGATCGGTGAGTCGCCCGTCGGACGGCTGTCCAACCCGCGCCACGGGGCACCGCGGCCGCGCCGGGCGGTGCGGCGGACGACGGTCACGACGCCGAACACCACGGCCGCCCAGATCAGCGGAACGAACAGGATCCAGGGGCCGGGACCGCCGTCGCCATGAGCCAGGGTCTGCATCTCGGTCATCTCCTCGGTGGGTTCTCGGTGATGACTCAAGGCTCGCGCCGGGACGGGTGCCAGGTCGTCGTACGGCCGGCGGCAGTGCGCGTACCCCCTCGGAAGTACAGGCACGGGAACGTCCGTCCTTCAGGTGTGTGACCTGCGGATCTCCCCGGTTGGGCGGAGCCCGACGGGATTCACCCCTGTAGACCTTGGTTCCCCGTGAGCCCCGTCCGTCCTGGCACGAGAGTGGCAGGGGTCGAAGCGTTGCGTGGGCAGCTGAAGGCCGTACGCGAGGAGAACGCGACGCTGTCCATCGAACGGGACATCCGCGCAAGGCGACGAAGTTTTTCGCCTCGGAGATGGCCTGGTAGGCCGCTTCCAGGTCATTGAGGATCACTGCGAGACCTACCCGGTCAAGCGGCTGTGCCACGTCCTGGAGTTGGTCGTGCGGGCGCCGCGATCGTTGTCAGTGGCCTCACCTAGTCTCCGGGCATGAGCATGATCGGAGAGTACCTGCGTGTCACGGCTGCTGAGCTTGATCGAGCGATACAAGATCCCGACTGGGCGTTGGTCTTGGCTGAAGAGGTTCAGGACGCCGAGGAGGAGTCTGAGCATGCGCCGGCCGAAGCGCGTCACTTCAGCACGTACAAGACCTGGGACATGCTCCGCTTCCTGCTGGCGCGCGTCGAGTTCCCGGTGAACGTGATCCACGGTGAAGAGTCGTTCGCTGAGGATGAGGATTGGGGGTACGGGCCTCCGAGGTACCTGCGGCCTGAGCGGGTCCGGCTCGCGGCGGAAGCCCTACGGGCCACCACCTATACCCAGCTCATCAACGGGGTGGATCCCGCTGAACTGGCCAGTGCCGAGGTGTACCCCCTCGGATGGAGCGAGCCCGGCGCACTGGAGTGGGGTCGTCACTGGTACGACGGCCTCGCCCGGTTCTTCGAGGCCGCTGCCACGGCGGGCGACGCGATGCTCGTCTGGCTGGACTGATGGGCCAGGACGGCAGCGGAACCTCAGCTTGGGAAGCTGCGATCATTCGGGGACGGTTTGGGCGCTGACCTGGGCGGACGGCCGGGGTGCAGCCTTACCGGGGTCGGCTGCTTTCACCGTGATTCCTCGCTGTTCCCCGCTGGATCCGGTGCGCTTGCGGTGCGGCCGTGGTGCGTGGCCACGGCCGCAACCCTCTGATCCGTAGCTCCAGTACTACAGGGCTACATCCCGGCCAGTGCCGCGGGCGGGTCGTCGAGGACCGGCTGCCAGGCCAGCTCGGCCGCCCCCACCAGACTGTTGTGGTCGAGCGTGCACGCGAGGATGGGGACGCCGCCGCTACGGCCCCACAGGCTGCGGTCGGCGACGACAGCGCGCAGCCGCTCGGGGTCGGCGTCGAGGAGCGTGCGGTGCAGTCCGCCGAGGATGATCCGGTCCGGGTTGAGGATGTTGACCAGCCCGGCGAGGCCGAGGCCCAGTCGGTCGATCAGGACCTCGACGGCGGTGCGCACGGCCGGGTCGGCGGGATAGCCGTCACGGATCAGATCGTCGGCCTGTTGGAGCTGCGACACCGCGGGGCCCGCGTCGCGGCCGGCGGCCGTCAGGAAGGCCAGCGGGTCCGCCTCCACGTCCAGACAGCCGCGGCTGCCGCAGTGGCAGGGGCGGCCCTCGGGGTTGACGGTGAGGTGCCCCACCTCCAGCGCGAGCCCCGAACTTCCGGTGTGCAGCCGCCCGTCGAGCACCAGCGCACCGCCTACGCCCCGGTGACCGGTGGCCACACACAGCAGGTCCCGGGAGCCGCGTCCCGCGCCGTGCCGGTGTTCGGCGAGCGCGGCGAGGTTGATGTCGTTGGCGGCGAAGGCGGGCCCGGCGATGCCCACGGCGCGCACCTGCTCGGCGAAGATCTCCCGCACCGGCGCGCCCGCCGGCCACGCCAGATGGAGCGGGTTGAGCGCGAGGCCCTCGGGTTCGGCGACCGCGGACGGCACGGCGAGCCCCGCGCCCACGCAACGCAGGCCGGTCTCACGCAGCAGCTCGGCGCCCGCCTCGACCACCGAGCCGAGTACCTTCGCGGGGTCGGCGTCGACGGTCTCGCAGCCGGGCGCGGTCGCGACGATCCGGCCGCCGAGCCCGACGAGCGCGGCCCGGAAGCCGTCCGCGTGCACCTGGGCGGCGAGTGCCACGGGCCCGTCCTCGGCGACCTCGAGCCGGTGCGAGGGCCGGCCCTGTGCACCGGCGGCGGCGCCGGGATGTGCGTCGACCCGGATCAGGCCCAGGGCCTCCAGTTCGGCGGCCACGGCTCCGGCGGTGGCCCGGGTGACGCCCAGCTCCGCGGTGAGCACGGCACGCGTCGGCGCACGTCCGGTGTGCACCAGCTCCAGTGCGGGGCCGAGCGCGCCGCGTCCCCGGTCCAGTCGCGTCCGCGTGTTCGCTTCCCCCGCCGTCCGGGGGGCCGCCTTGCCAGTCATGAGGGCGAGTCTCCCATGATCCGCTCCGGGTCCGACCGGAAGCCGCCGACCCTCAGCGTGATGTTCAGCCGGCCCGTGAGCCCGAGCGAAGGCGGCGCCGTCCCCGGACGCACCCGCGGCACTCCGTGGTACGCGAGCCGCGCGGGGCCGCCGAAGGCGAACAGGTCTCCGCTGCGCAGCTCCACGTCCGTGTAGGGGCGCGCTCTGGTCTCTGTGTTGCCGAAGCGGAAGACGCAGGTGTCGCCGAGGCTCAGCGACACCACGGGGGCGCCGGACTTCTCGTCGCTGTCGCGGTGCATGCCCATGCGGGCGTCCGCGTCGTAGTAGTTGATCAGGGCGATGTCGTAGGGCTCCGGCTCCGGGGACACGGCCTCCGGGCCGAGGGCGTCCTCGGCCGCCTCGTGGGCCAGCGCCGCCAGCCAGTGCGGGAGCGGCTTGACGGGGGCGCCGTCGCCGTCGACGGCCGTGCGGGCGTAGCCGTAGGGATACCAGTGCAGGCCGAGGCACACCTGGCGGGAGGTCATGATGCCGCCGCCGGGGGTGCGCACGGTCCGCAGTCCCGCGGGCGGCCGGGCCCAGTCGCGGCAGGCTTCGAGCAGCCGGTGCTGCCCGTCCGCGTCCAGCCAGTCGGGCACATGGACGGCGCCAGGTGCGATCTGTGCGCGGCGTCGCGGGAACAGCTCGGCGTCCATGGCCCCATCATCACGTATCCGGCCAGACGCGCGGAGCCGCGCGGGGCGCGGGCCGGGCCGCGGTCCCGGCCGCCCTCGGCAGCAGCCGGAGAGAGGGGCTGAGCTGCCCCTCGGCTAGCCTGGACGCACGATGAACGACCGTATGACCACGCCCTGGGACGCGTACGCGCTCACCCGTTTCCCCGAGGATCCCCGCGACCGGCTGCGCGCCTGGGACGCGTCCGACGCGTATCTGCTGCGGCACCTCGCGGCGAGCGGTACCCCGCTCGACGGTGCGGTCGTGGTCGTCGGCGACCGGTGGGGGGCGCTGACCACCGCGCTCGCGGCGCACCGCCCGACGCAGATCAGCGACTCGTTCCTGGCCCGTGAGGCGACCCGGGCGAATCTCGCCCGCAACGGCGTCGGCCCGGACACCGTACGGCTCCTGACCACGCGGGACGCCCCGCCGCCCCGGATCGACGTCCTGCTCGTGCGGGTCCCGAAGAGCCTTGCGCTGCTGGAGGACCAACTGCACCGGCTGGCGCCCGGTGTGCACGAGGGCACCGTGGTCGTGGGCACCGGGATGGTCAAGGAGATCCACACCTCGACCCTGAAGCTGTTCGAGCGGATCCTCGGCCCGACCCGTACCTCACTCGCCGAGCAGAAGGCCCGGCTCATCTTCTGCACCCCCGACCCGGCGCTCGAGCCGGGCGCCAACCCGTGGCCGTACCGGTATCGACTCCCCGACGGCATCGGCCCGCTGTCGGGCCGGACCGTCACCAACCACGCCGGTGTCTTCAGCGCCGGCCATCTCGACATCGGCACCCGGTTCTTTCTCGGGCATCTGCCGCGCGGCCGGGGCGGCGAGCGCATCGTGGACCTCGGCTGCGGCAACGGGGTGGTGGGTGTGACGGCCTCGCTGAACACCCCTGGGGCGGAGGTGCTGTTCGTCGACGAGTCGTACCAGGCGGTGGCCTCGGCGGAGGCCACGTACCGGGACAACGCGGAGGGGACGGCCCAGTTCCGGGTGGGGGACGGCCTGTCCGGGGTGCCCGCCGGGAGCGTGGACCTCGTCCTCAACAACCCGCCGTTCCACTCCCACCAGGCGATGACGGACGCCACGGCCTGGCGCATGTTCACCGGGGCGCGGCGCGCCCTGCGGCCGGGCGGCGAGCTGTGGGTGATCGGCAACCGTCATCTGGGCTATCACCTGAAGCTGCGCCGCCTGTTCGGCAACAGTGAAGTGGTCGCGAGCGATGCGAAGTTCGTGGTCCTGAGGGCCGTCAAGAGGGAACGGTAGCGGTGGATCCGCGGGTCCCGCAGCGGTGGGAAGCCGTCGCTGCGGATCTAGGAGGACTCACGCGTGGGTGCGGCACCGTCGGGGTTTGTCGTGGCGAACTCCTTGTCCCGTATCTCGCGTGTCGCTTCAGTGATGGGGTGGACGGCTCGGTCTGCGCGCAGTCGACCAAGGGTCCGGTGTCGGATTCCACATCACGTGATTTGTGATGGAGATCACAGACCGAGAGGCCGTCCGCGCCATCCACGAGAGCGGACGTGGCATGCAGGCCGCAACGAACGCCGTACGGTGCGCCCGGTCGGGGTCAGGCCCGCAGGTAAGTGAGCACGGCCAGGACCCTGCGGTGGGTCTTGTCCGTCGGAGGTAGGTCTAGCTTGGTGAGGATGTTGCCGATGTGCTTGCCGATCGCCGCTTCGGAAACCACCAGCTCCTTGGCGATCGCGCCGTTGGACTTGCCTTCGGCGATCAGTGCAAGCACCTCGCGTTCGCGCGGGGTGAGCTGCTCCAGCGGATCGCGGCGGCGGCGCAGCAATTGGCGCACGACCTCGGGGTCGACCACCGTCCCGCCGTCCGCCACCTTGTGCAGCGCTTCCACGAATTCCTCAACCTGGCCCACCCGGTCCTTGAGTAGATAGCCGACACCCGATCCGTCGCCGGAGTCCAGGAGTTCTGCGGCGTATGTCCGTTGCACGTACTGGCTGAGGACCAGGACCGGCAGTGTGGGGCGCTTCGCGCGCAGCCGCACTGCCGCGTGCAGGCCCTCGTCCTGGAAACCGGGCGGCATGCGTACGTCCGTCACCACGATGTCGGGGGCATGCTCCTCGACCGCGGCGACGAGTGCCTGCGCGTCCCCGACGGCCGACACCACCTCGTGGCCGCAGCGGCTGAGCAGGCCGATGAGCCCTTCCCTCAGCAGCACGCTGTCTTCGGCCAGCACTACGCGGAGTGATCGGCCGCCTTGGTCAACTCGCAAGGAAACTCCACACGCAACAGAGTCGGTCCACCCGGCGGACTAGTCAGGGCAAGTCTGCCATCCAGGACCGATACCCGGTCCGCGAGACCGGTGAGGCCGCTGCCTGCCGAGGCGTCCGCGCCGCCGCAGCCGTCGTCGCGCACCTCGAGGAACAGGCGTCCGTCGCGATGACCGCCGCTCACCTGCGCGCGGTCGGCCCCGCTGTGTTTGGCGACATTGGCCAGCGCCTCGCAGACCACGAAATACGCAGCGGATTCGACCGCCTGGGTTGGCCGGCCCGGCAGTTCGAGGTCGATGTCGACGGGGACCACACAGCGGTCCGCGGCGTCGGCGACCGCGGCTTGAAGGCCGTAGTCCGTGAGGACCTTGGGGTGGATGCCGTGGATGAGCTCTCGCAGTTCCGCGAGCGCCTTGCCCGCCTCCTCGTGGGCCTTGGTGAGCTGGTCGGCGAGCGGGCCGGGAGGGGCGTCGAGGCGGGCCAGCCCGAGGGCCATCGTCAGAGCCACGAGGCGCTGTTGGGCGCCGTCGTGCAGATCGCGCTCGATACGGCGCCGCTCGGTCTCGAAGGCCTCGACCAATCGGACGCGGGAGCGGGCCAGTTCGACCACCTTGGCGCCGAGTTCGCCCTCGCGGGAGGCGATCAGCAGCCGGGCCAGCTCGGCGCGGGCGCCCGCTGTGACACCGAGCACGTAAGCACACGGGACCATCAGGAGCAGGCCCAGCACGGCGACGCCGAAGGCGGTCGGCCAGGTGGTGACCGTCCACTGCTTAAGCACCTTCGCTTCGTGGCCGTCGCCGACCGTGGCCATCAGCAGCGGGGTGGAGACCATGGACAGCGGGAAGAGCAGGACGACCGTGATCGCCAGGGCATCGACCGGCCACAGCAGCCCGGCGAACAGCAACGCGTACCCGAGCTCCCGCCAGGTCGCCTGTTCGCGCAGCCGGGTGGTCAGCCAGGCCCACAGTCCCGGCGCGGCCGGCACCTGGTGCCGACTGGACACCGGGTTGCGGTCGATCAGGCGCAGCCTGCGTCGCTCCACCCCGGCCACTGGGATCCCGCTGAGGGCGACCACGACGAGCAGCGGCAGCCCCACCAAGACGATAGCGAGCGCACCGCAGACCGCTGCCACCGTCACGATCCCCACCAGGGCGGCGGTGCCGGCAATCGCGCCGGTGAGCAGATACGCGGTGGCGCGCCAGGGCCAGGCCGACAGCAGGAAGCCCGGCCGGGACATGGCCTGCCACACGTTCCGAGAGTGCATGTGCATGACCGTAAGTGGCCCCACCGGTCCGGTGCCATCGGTCCAGGGTGCGTATCAGGGGTAGGCCTGGCACTACCCCAAGTCTCGTTCGCGCCGTACTGCGTCACGCGGGGCTTCCGCGGTTTCGTGGAGGAACCAACGAGCCAAGGAGCAGGTACTGGTGGGGGAACATATGAGCAACGACGCGATCCGATTGCGCTCCGTGACCCGGCGGTACGGCTCGGGCGGCACGTTCGTCACCGCCCTCGACGAAGTATCGCTCGCCTTCCCTAGGGGGACCTTCACCGTCGTGATGGGCCCGTCCGGGTCCGGCAAGTCGACCCTGCTGCAGTGCGCCGCAGGCCTGGACCGGCCCACGTCGGGCTCAGTCACCGTGGGCGACACCGAACTGACCGGCCTGAGCGAGACCAAGCTGACCCTGCTGCGCCGCGAGCGCATCGGCTTTGTGTTCCAGGCCTTCAACCTGCTTCCCTCGCTGACCGCCGAACAGAACGTGGCCCTGCCGCTGCGGCTGGCCGGCCGCCGCCCGAAGAAGGCCCAGGTGCGCGAGGTGCTCGAACAGGTCGGACTCGGCGACCGGTCGCGGCACCGCCCGACGGAGATGTCCGGCGGCCAGCAGCAGCGAGTTGCCCTGGCCCGCGCCCTGATCACCCGCCCCGAAGTGCTGTTCGGCGACGAGCCGACCGGCGCGCTCGACTCGCAGACCAGCCGCGAGGTGCTGACCCTGCTGCGCGGCATGGTCGACCGGGACGGCCAGACGATCATCATGGTCACCCACGACCCCGTCGCCGCTTCCTATGCCGACCGCGTCGTCTTCCTCGTCGACGGCCGGGTCAACGGTGAGTTGATCGGCGCCTCCGCCGAGGACATCGCGGCGCGCATGACCAAGCTCGAGGCGGCGCCGTGCTGAGCACCACGCTGCGCACCCTGCGTACCCGCTGGGTCACCTTCGTCGGCAGTTTCGTCGCCCTCTCCCTGGGCGTGGCGCTGATCGCCGTGATGGGGCTGGCCCTGGCGTCCTCGCTGGACGCTCCCGACCGGGGGCCGGAGCGGTTCGCCGCCGCGCCGGTCGTCGTCAAGGGCCAGGACACCCTCGAGGTGCCCACCTCGATCGGCGACCGCACCCAGAACCTCGCGCAGCCGCGTGCCGTGCCCGACGACGCGGTCGCGAAGCTGCGGGACCTCGGGACCGTCGTCGAGGACCGGTCGTTCGCCGTGCGGGCCGAGAGCGGGCCAGCCGATCTGGTGGGCCACCCCTGGTCCACCGCGGCCTTCGCGCCGTACCACCTCGACGCGGGACGCCCGCCCGAGGCCGCGGACGAGGTCGTCGTCAGCGGTGACTGGGCCCGTCCGGGCACCCGAGTGCGAACCGACGGCGGCACGGTGCGCGTCGTCGGCACCGTGGCCGGGCTCGGCTTCGAGAACGCTGTGTTCTACACCGACGCCCGCGCCGCCGAACTGTCGCCGCGCAGTCTCCAGCTCGTGGTCGACGCCGATGCGGCGGCCGTGCGCGAGGCTGTGCGCGGCAGCGAGGGCGTCCAGGTCCTCACCGGCAACGCGCGCCGGTATGCCGACGCCGACCCCGACCGGGACAGCGAGGCCCTCACCGCGATGAACGCCATGTTCGGCACGGCGGGCGGCGTCACCGGGTTCGTGTCGGTGTTCGTGGTGGCCTCGACCTTCGCGTTCGCGGTGGCCCAGCGGCGCCGCGAGTTCGGGCTGCTGCGCACCGCCGGGGCGACCCCGGGCCAGATCCGCCGCATGGTCGTCTACGAGGCGCTCGCGATCGGTGTGCTCGCCTCGGCCGCCGGCTGTGTTCTCGGTTCCTACGGGGCTCCGAAGCTCGCCGAGTGGGCGGTCAACGAGAGCCTTGCGCCCCGCTGGTTCATCATCGGCGACTACACTTGGCCCTATCACATGGCGTTCTGGACGGGCCTGTTCGTGGCCCTGTGCGGCGTGGTGGCCGCGTCCTGGCGGGCCGGGCGCACCGGTCCCACCGAGGCACTGCGCGAGGCGTCCGTTGACACTCGACCGATGACCTGGGGCCGCTGGCTGTTCGGCGCGGCCCTGCTGATCACCGCCGCGGTGACGCTGACCCTGGCCCTGGTGACGAACCCGGGCGACCTGCTGCAGCGCAAGACCTATGTGAGCCGGCCGATGCTGCTGATCACCGCGGTCGCGCTGCTCTCGCCGGTGCTGGTGCGGCCACTGGCCCGGCTGATCGCCTGGCTGCCGGCCCAACTGCCGGGCGCCGGCGGGATGCTGGTGCGGGAGAACGCCGCCACCGGGGTCCGCCGCACTGCCGCCGTCGCGGCGCCCGTGCTGGTCACGGTCGCGCTGGCGGGCTCGCTGCTCGGCGCCACCGCCACCCTCAACGAGGCGAAGGCCACCGAGGTACGCGAGCAGACGGCCGCCGACTTCGTGGTCACTCCGGCGGGCAACGCCGACTTCAACGAGGCGACGCTGCAGCGGCTTCGGGCCGTGTCCGGTGCCGAGGTCTCCGCGAGTTCGTCGAGCGCCGTGTACGTCCTGGAGGACGGCGTAGCGCTCATCAGGTCCGATGCCAGGGCCGTCGAGCCCGAACCGCTCGCGGCAACGGCCCGTCTCCCGCTCGCCGCAGGGAAGGTAAGCGAACTGGACGACGACTCGATCATCGTCAACGAGGAGTGGGAGAAGCACACCGTGGGCGAGCGGGTGGACGTATGGCTCGGTGACGGCACGAGGAAATCCCTGAAGATCGCCGCGGTCATGACCATCGGCACCGGCAACAACGGCGTCTACGTCACCCCGCGCAACGCCCCCGCGGCACCCGTCGACCGGGTCGACGTACGCCTCGCGGACGGTGCCGACGCGGACGCAGTGGCCGCCGGGCTGCGTCAGGCGGTGCGCACGTCGGGCGGGGAGGTCCTCACCAGGGACGCCTGGGTGCGTGCGACGTACCCCGAGACCAACCGGACAACCCGGATGGGCTTCTTCCTGGTCCTCGGGATCGCCCTCCTCTACACCGGCATCTCACTGGCCAACACGATGGTCATGGCGACCTCCGACCGAGTCCGCGAGCTGGCTGTGCTGCGGCTGGCCGGCGCCACCAGTTGGCAGGTGCTGCGGCTGGTGGGTGCCGAGGCGCTGATGGTGGTCATGGTCGGCGGACTGCTGGGAGCGCTGGTCGCCGGGCTCAACCTGGTGGGCATGTGGAGCGCGCTGGGCCTGCTCTCGGTGTGGACGTCCATCGAGATCCCGTGGGCGACGCTCGCGGGGGCCCTGGGTGCCTGCGCGGTGCTCGCCGTGATCTCGGCGGTCGCTCCGGCCGGTCTCTCCCTGCGCCGCAGGGCGGTGGAGCTGGCGGGCGTACGCGAGTGACCTCTGACCGGCGCTGGCCTGTCGGATGCCGCGGTGCCCCAGCAACCGGGCCTCCGCCCCCACCAGCAAGCGTCGCTGCTGAGGCGTGTGGGGAGCGGTGAGCATGATCGGCCCTACTTCGGAGTGGCGGGTGTCCGTTCAACGAGCGTTGTCAATGCTGGGTTGGCAGGGAGCAGATAGTGGCCGTGGGACTATCGGAGGTGGACCGCAGGTGCTCCATCTCGGCGTACTGCGCTGCAAGTTGGCTGATCGCTCGCTGTTTGAACTCGGTGAGTTGGTTGATCACGGACTCCTGGCGGGCGAGACGCGCTCTCAGTTTCTTGACCTCATGCTTGAGTCGTTCGGCCTGAGCGGCGCGCGGGTCAGCGAGGGTTCCGGCCTGCTGCAGAGCGGCCAGGCGGCGCTGGAACTCTCGGGCGAGGTGCTGGTAGGGGCCGGGGCGGGCTGACCCGTCTGCGTTCTTTCTGGGGTAGAACCCGGTCCGGGCGACTCCCGCCTCTTGGGCGAGGGTTTTGAGGTCGCAACGCTGGTGCGGTTGGAGCTGTCCGGACAGCACCCGGTCCATGGCTGCGCGGATGGCGCGTTCGTTGTGAGGCGGTCCTCTTCGGTGATGCGGCCCATTAGATTCGTTCTCCGTGGTGGGTGTCGGCGCTTGCGGCGGCGTCGATCTCGACGATCACGCGTTCCGCTCGTGAGGCGGCTGTGGTGAGTCGCGCGCGTTCGGTCTTCTGGGCGCGAGGCAGACCCTCGATGAAGGCTCTGCTGGTGCGGAGCGTTTCGGCCCAGACCGGCCTGTGGCAGGGGTGGTGGGCGGCCTGTGGGCAGCGGGTGGAGTCGCAGAGGCCGGCGAGAGGCCGGTCGGCCTTTGGCGTGCCGGCCAGTTGGAGACGGAGCCTTGCCCGGGTCGGTGAACCAGCAGTAGTTCGCGGTGCCGAGGTGCAGGGTTCTGGCGCGGGCGGACAGCATGGCGCGGATCTCCTCGTCGCTGCCCCATACCGATGGTGCTGTGTCGACGGTGCCGAGTTCACCGTCGACGCTGGTGAAGAACTCGACGAGGTTGCGGGCTCCTGGTCCGGACGGCATGACACCGTGCTGGTAGTTGCGGTACTCAGCGAGGAGGAGATCCTCCTTGTGCTGCTGCTCGTGCTCGTTGATCTCGGCCAGGAGGCGGGCCTGGGCTCCGCCTGGCCGAGAGGCGTAGCCCTCGGTGGTCAGCACGGAGATGTGCTTGAGCTGCAATTTTCCCGCGAGCAGTCCGCCGGGGCGGTAGGCGATCTCCATGGCCAGCGTCCGGCGGAGCATCCGCACGTTGACGTTGCCTTCAGGAATCGGGGCCAGGCCGAGCCGACGGCCGTGCGGCCCGTTGACCCACCGGCGGAAGGCCTCGTACTGGTTCTTCAGGGAGACGGTGTGGAACAGCAGGTCACCTCGCTGGCCTTGGGGCCCAGCAGGCGCTCGGCGAGCTGGGCGGCGTCGTAGGCCTCGCGCGAGATGATCCAGAGGTCGTCCTCGCCGCCGAGCGGCTTGCCCTTGATCACGTTGCTGGCGAGGCGGTAGCGGAACAGGCCGGGGGCCTGTTCGGCGGGCGGGAGGCAGCAGCCGACGGCGAGCTCGCACAGTTCTGAGGTGCGCATGCCGGAGATCGCGGCGATCACGATGATCGTGGCGGTTCTCGTGAAGTAGACCGCGTCCCTCAGCGCAACGGCGCTAATCGGCTCGGTCCAGGGCACGGGACCCTGCCCGTCGGCGCGGTCGACCAGGTCGGCCCCACGGCCATAGGGTTCCTGAACTCCGACGTCCGCGAGGGTGGCTTCCAGATCGGGCCTGATCGCTGGCAGCCATCGCGCGTCGAAGGTGCGGTAGCCCGCTTGCCGAGCAATGTCCTTCAGCGAGACGACCCGCAGCGGATCCTCTGGGCCACGCATGCCCAACCGCTTCCTCCCGGGGCTGGACGGTGGTCCGAGGAACAGAGGGATCCGATGCGTACGGTGGTGCTTGAGGACCTGATGGAGGCGTTCGATGGCCTTGTTGCGGTTCTCTTGCGGCTTCCGGTGCGGGGCAGGCGACTGCAGGCGGTTGACGCGCTCCCGCTCTGCGAGGATGCGTGGGCCCAGAGACTGGGTGAAGAACAGCGCAGCGTTCAGCAGCGGCTGGAGGATATCGCCCGGGACCGGCTGGGTCTTGTTCTCGCCGGCGTTGTTCCGGCCGGACACCTTCGCCGGGCTCCGACCGCCGAAGGGCCGCAGCGTCGGCAGGTAGCGGTCCGTGCTGAACAACTCGCCGTACTGGGCGAGACCGATGACGGCCGTGAGCGCGAGCGCGTGTCCGGTCTTCTGCTCAACGAGCACGTTCTTCTTCGTGTCGAAGCGGGTCTTCCGCAGCTGCGAATAGCTCTGACAGTGCCGTTCCGTCACCTGGTCGAGCCGGGTGACGCCTTGCTCGGTGAGCCAGTTCAGCCAGTCGGTGACGTACTGAAGGCGCCCTTGACAGGTCGGCAACGCCAGCGCGGTCCGGTTGGCCTGCGGAAGGATCTTCACAGCCGGATGGTCCGGGGCCATGAGCGCCGCGATGTACTCCTTGGCGAGGACGCGCCAGCGCGGGTTTCGGATGCCGCGGAAGTCGAGTTCGCGCTGGTATCCCGAGAGGTAGGCGGGCAGGCCGAGGACGTGCCGGAAGTTCCGCAGATCCTGCTCGAAGAGTGGGGGAAAGTGCCCGTCGGGCAGGGTGAAGCCGGCAAGGGAGCACAGGTCGGCGCCGACGAAGACGGAGGCCGGCGCGGTGCCGACGGCGGGCAGTTGGATGTCTGTCATCTGGTGCGTTCCTCGGTCAGCAGGGGCAGTTCATCGTCGGTGTCGGCGACCCGCTGTGCGGCCTCATGCAGGACGGCCGGGTCGAAGCCGCGGAGGATCTCCTCGATGCGCTGGCTGTAGCGGCCGAAGACGGCCATGAAGTGGTCGGCGGTCATCTGCTGCCACTGGCGGGAGAAGTGGGCCTTCAGCCGCAGCAGGTTCGCCCCGTGAGCGGGGGTGAAGAGCGCGAGCGGGCAGAGCAGGCAGACCCAGGGCCGTGCCGGACAGGGCTGCCCCTTGGGACCGTGCAGTCCCGACAGCTGGTCACCACAGGCAGCGACGAACACGTCGCGCTCCCCACCGACGAGTTCGGCGAGGTCGTCTTTCTCCAGGCCCAGCCGCGTGACCATCTGCGGGAAGTGGTCGACGAGCTCCGCGGCGCTGGCGGCCGACAGCACGACGGGTGGCTGGGCCTTGCGCAGGAGATCTCGCTGGGCTGACTCGATGATCGTCTCGCGGGCGTCGCGTTCCTCCGCGGTGATCGCGGCAAGGTAGTGGTCGCCCTCGACGCGCGGTGAGTGGTTGGGGTCGATGGTGGCCCGGCGACTGCCGAACCAGGCGCTCTTCTCCCTGCGTGCTTCGAAGGTGGTGCGGATGCGCTGGCGGTGGATGTCGAGGGTCCGACCGCTCTCGTCGACGATCCCACGGCTGCCGACCCACCGCTGCAGCGTGGCCTGATCGGCGATATTGCTGATCCACGAGCCGCTCCGGCCGCCGACCTGGAACCGGACCCAGAGGTCGTTGCGCAGGTGGACGGGCGCGAAGCGGCGCAGGGGAGCGGAGTGCTCCAGCCAGCGCTCCAGCACCCTCACGGCCTTCTTCGACAGGGTCAGGCTCTCCGGTCCGGTGCGGCCCTTGAGGTAGTCCAGCAGGACGGTCTCATCGCCTGCCCAGTCGATGTCGCTCAGGCCGAGCCCGGCGATGCCGTCGGGCACGATCCCGGTGCAGGTGCTGAACAGCAGCACGTGGGCCAGCACCGTTGGTGTGCTGGGAAACAGCGCTGTGCGCACTTGGGAGACGCCGCCGCTCTCCCCGTGCGGCATGCCCCGGCCGGTGCGGTAGTCCCAGTGACGAGGTGACCAGCCGAGCAGCCGGCGTACTCCGGTGCGTGCAGCGGCCCGTGCTCGGCAATGAACCAGTAGAGGTTCTCCAGACTCCAGCCGTGCCGGCGCGGGTCCTGACCCTCAGCGGCGATCTTCCAAGCTCGCCGGTGCGTGGTCCAGGCCACTGCGATCTCCTTGCGGGCCGCGTCCTGAAGGGCGAGCCACTCGGTCTCCCCGTACGGTTCGAGCGGTGTGGTCGACCGGGTGTGCCGAAATCTGCGCCTCGGTAGGTCGGGTCCGGACCCCCGTCAGGGGTCAGCCCGGCCAGGCCCTTCAAGAAGAGATCGGTGAAGTCCGGCTCCAGGTACTTCACCGACACGTGCGGCTTCGGCCGCCGACGGCGAGCCAGGTTCACCTGTCGCGGCCGGCCACATCCTCGAACACGACCTGTGCCTGCCGGTAGGTGAACGGCTCCGCCACCGCGTAGCCCTCGCCAACTGCCCACTGGTAGAAGCCGGACAGGATGCTCACGTGCTGGTTCCACGTCGACGCCGCGAGACGGACCTTCAACGGCCCGCTGGCCCGGTGCGCAGCGTACGCACTGAGCACTGACTTCAACTGTGGCCGTCCGGCGAGCACATCGCAGCCGTGGTCCGACAAGAAGCAGGCCCAGTCGCGCAGCACCCGCGCGTAGGTCTCCCACGACTTCGGCGCCGGGCATCCGGCACTCGGGAGTTCACGGAGCCACCGATTGATCACCACCGTGGCGCGCGGTCCTCCCGCGTCCTCGAACAGCAGGTCATCGTCGACGAGGACAGGCATGCCCTCGGGAATCACTGGCTTGGAGCCGAGTCCCCAGGTCCGCCAGCCCTTGCTTGAGTAGAAGATCAGATACACCCGGCAGAACCTAGGTAAGAGACACGGCACAGCACAAAGCCCATTCCTGCGCTTCTCACCTGCCGTTTTCAATGAATGCGACACGACCGTTCTGCGGAGACAACCCGGAGTAGGGTGATCATACGGGCCACGGTCCGGACCATCGCCTCCCGTCCCACGCCGAGATAGCCGCGTGAGTCGGCCGCCTCGGGATGCGCGGCGAGGTACTCCCGGATCGCGCCGGTCATCGCGATGTTCAGCGCGGTCCCTATGTTGACCTTCGCGATGCCGCCCGCGACGGCCGCCGTCAGCTCCTCGTCCGGCAGTCCGGAGGAGCCGTGCAGGACGAGGGGTACGTCGAGCGCGGCACTCAGCCGCTTGAGCAGACCGTGGTCGAGCGCGGCCGTGCGCGTGGTCATCGCGTGCGTACTGCCGACGGCGACCGCGAGGGCGTCGACGCCGGAGTCGGCCACGAACGCGGCGGCCTCCCGGGGATCGGTCCGGGCGCCGGGGGCGTGCGGGTCCGGCGGGGGCTCGCCGTTCTTGCCGCCGACCTTCCCCAACTCCGCCTCGATCCAGAGCCCTTGGGCATGCGCCCAGTCGGCGGCGGCGCGGGTGGCGGCGAGGTTCTCCTCGTACGGCAGCCGGGCCGCGTCGTACATCACGGAGCTGAACCCGGCACCGGACGCCTGCCGGAGCAGGCCGTCGCTGTGGATGTGGTCGAGGTGGAGGGCGACGGGCACGGCGGCGCGCGCGGCGGCCTCGGCGGCGGCCCGGGCGAGGGGAAGCAGCCGTCCGTAGCGGAACCTGACCGTGTTCTCGCTGACCTGGAGCACGACCGGGGCGCCCGCGTGCTCCGCGCCTGTGATGACGGCCTCGACGTGCTCCAGGGTGATGACGTTGAACGCGGGTACGGCGTGGCGCGCGGCGGCGGCAGCGGCGATCAGCTCACCGGTGGCTGCGAGGGGCATGACTCCTCCTTCTCACCGGGAACGCGGATCGGAGTTCGGGAGCGGGTTCGGGTGCGGGCCGGCGCTCGCGCCCGGGCTCGAGTTCGTGCCCGGACTCGGAGCCACGCCCGGGCTCACGCTCGGATGCGCGCCCTGGGTGAGGATCACCGAGCGGGTCAGATGGCGCGGCCGGTCGGGGTCGAGCCCCCGGGCGGCGGCGACGGCGACGGCGAGCCGCTGGACGCGGACGAGTTCGGCGAGCGGGTCGAGTTCACCGGCGACCCACAGCCCGCCCGTGTCCCGCACCTGCCGGGCGAGCCCCTCGGGTGCCTCGCCGAGCATCCAGGTGGCGGTGCCGTGGGTGGTGATGCTGATGGGACCGTGCCGGTACTCCATCGCTGGATAGGCCTCCGTCCACGCCCGTGCGGCCTCACGCATCTTGAGGCCGGCCTCGTTCGCGAGCCCGACCGTCCAGCCGCGGCCGAGGAAGGTGAACTCTGTGCAGTCGGCGAGGCCCGCGGGCAGCGGGGTCTCCAGCGCGGTACGGCCGTCGGCGACCACGGCGTCCGTGTGCAGGCCGAGGTGGGCCCGCAGCAGGGTGAGCGCGGTGGTGGCGAAGCGGGTCTGGACGACGGACCGCTCGTCGGCGAAGCCGAGCACGACCAGGTCGTCGGCGCTCTCCGCCACAGGGGTGCGCGGGTCGGCGGTGATCGCGGTGGTCCGGGTCCGCCCCCGCAGCCGGCCGAGGAGGTCGAGGACCTCGGTGGTGGTGCCGGACCGGGTGAGGGCGACGACCCGGTCGTAGGAGCGTCCATGGGGGAACTCGGAGGCGGCGAAGGCGTCCGTCTCACCCTGCCCAGACCGCTCCCGCAACGCGGCGGCGGACTGCGCCATGAACCACGAGGTCCCGCATCCGACGATCGCGACCCGCTCCCCCGCCGGCGGAAGGGCCCTCTTGTGCGCGGTCGCCTCCGTGGCGGCGCGGCTCCAGCACTCGGGCTGGCTGCTCAGCTCATCCTCGACATGGGTCATGCCCCACCCCTCCCAGTCGTGCGATTTCCTGCAAGATATAGGCAGTTTTCAAGCAGAATCAAGCATGAGGGAGAGAGTGGGGTGCGCTAGGGTCGCCGCAGCGGCCGAGGAACGCAGGCCGGGGAACGGAGACATGCGGATGTCGCGCGACGCCCGCTGGAAGGTGCTGCTGGAACTGCTCGTCGAGCGGGGCCGCCTCGATGTCGAGGAGGCCGCGGCCGAACTGCGAGTGTCGGCCGCGACCATCCGGCGCGACTTCGACCAGCTCGCGGAGCAGCAGATGCTGGTGCGCACGCGGGGCGGTGCCGTGGTGCACGGTGTCTCCTACGAGCTGCCGCTGCGCTACAAGACGGCCCGTCGCGCCTCCGAGAAGCAGCGCATCGCCAAGGCGGTGGCGGATCTGATCGCACCCGGTGAGGCGGTGGGCCTCACCGGCGGCACGACGACGACGGAGGTGGCTCGCGCCCTGGCAGTGAGCGGCGATCTGGCGTCGGGCTCCCCCGCGCTGACCGTGGTCACCAACGCGCTGAACATCGCCAACGAACTCGCCGTGCGCCCCCAGTTCAAGATCGTGGTGACGGGCGGGGTCGCACGCCCGCAGTCGTACGAGCTGATCGGCCCGCTCGCGGACGGGGTGCTCGGCCGGGTCACCCTGGACGTGGCCGTGCTCGGGGTGGTGGCCCTCGATGTCACCCATGGCGCGGCGGCGCACGACGAGGCGGAGGCGGCGATCAACCGTCTGCTGTGCGAGCGTGCCGAGCGTGTGGTCGTCGCGGCGGACTCCAGCAAGCTGGGGCAGCGCGCGTTCGCGTGGATCTGCGGGGTGGAGTCGGTGGACACGTTGGTCACGGACACGGCGGCCGGGGCGGACGCGGTACGACGGTTCGAGGAGGCGGGGGTGCGGGTGATCGCGGTCTGACGCACGGCCCCAACGGTTCGGACGCCCGGCCCTGAACAGGCCGTCAACGCGACCCCGACACGGTCAGACCCGCGCCCCCGCCCGCCTTGTCCCCGTACCCCTCCTCGCCTCCGCTCCCCGTACCCCTCCTTGCCTCCGCTCCCCGTACCCCGTCCGCTCCGCTCGCCGTGCCCCCGCCTTCACCCGCGCCTAAGCTGGGACCTGCGGTGGGGCGTGCCGGGTGCTCAGGGAGGCTGCGATGGCCGAGACGCCGTGCGATGCATATGTACCCGGAGGTTCCCGGTACCTGCCGATCGCCGACCACGGACTCATCGGTGATCTCCGCACCGTCGCCCTGGTGGGCACCAACGGCACAATCGACTGGTACTGCTGCCCGGCCTTCGACCGCCCGAGTGTGTTCGCGTCGATCCTGGACGCGGACGGAGGCGGTTCCTTCGAGCTGACGGCGACCGTGCCGGCCCGCACCAAGCAGTTCTACTTCCCCGACACCAACGTACTGATCACACGCTTCTTCACCGAGGACGGGGTCGGCGAGGTCCAGGACTTCATGCCCATCGGCGAGGGGTGCGTCGAGGCCGACCGCCACCGGCTGATCCGGCGGGTGCTGTGTGTGCGCGGTTCCATCCCGTTCCGGGCCCGGGTGGCCCCGCGCTTCGGGTACGGGGCCCAGTCGCACACCCTCCGCCTGCTCGGCGACGTGGCGGTCTTCGAGTCCACCGACCTGACGCTGGCCCTGACCGCCACCATGCCCTTGGAGGGCGACGACTCGGACGTGTGGGCGGACTTCAAGCTCGCCGAGGGAGAGTCGGCGGTGTTCGCGCTGGACCAGCTCGGCGACTCGCTCCCTCCGCGCATGTGCGCCCGTATGGAGGCGGAACGCCAGTTCGCCACCACGGTGGCGTACTGGCGGCACTGGCTGTCCGCCTCGCGCTACCGCGGCCGGTGGCGGGAGATGGTGCACCGCTCCGCCCTCACCCTGAAGCTGCTCACCTACGCTCCGACCGGCGCGATCGTCGCCGCCCCGACCACCAGCCTGCCCGAGCGGCTTGGCGGCGAACGCAACTGGGACTACCGCTATGTCTGGGTGCGGGACGCGGCCTTCTGCGTCTACGCGCTGCTGCGGCTGGGCTTCAGCGGTGAGGCCGAGGCGTTCATGAGCTTCGTGACCCGGCACGTCATCCCCGGTGACGGCGGGCCGTCCGGCCCGCTGCAGATCATGTACGGGATCGACGGCCGCACCGACCTGCCCGAGCGTGAACTGGACCATCTGGAGGGCCACCGGGGATCCGCGCCCGTACGCATCGGCAACGCCGCGGCCGCCCAGCTCCAGCTCGACATCTACGGGGCCCTCATCGACTCCATCTATCTCTACGACAAGTGGGCGCAGCCCATCTCCAGCGACCAGTGGGACCAGGTCTGCGCCCTGGTGGACTGGGTCCACGACCACTGGGACCAGCCCGACGAGGGCATCTGGGAGACCCGTGGCGGGCGCAAGAACTTCCTGTACTCGCGGCTGATGTGCTGGGTGGCGATCGAGCGGGCCATCCGGCTCGCCAACCGCCGCGGCCTGCCCGCCGACCTGCTCCGCTGGCGGCGGTGCCGGGACGCGATCTACCGGCGGATCATGCAACACGGCTGGTCCGCCGAGCGCGGGGCCTTCGTCCAGTACGAGGACGGCGACGTACTCGACGCGGCGCTGCTGATGATGCCGCTGACCAAGTTCATCGCGCCCACCGATCCCAAGTGGCTGTCGACGCTGGACGCCCTCACCCAGGACCTGGTGTCCGACTCGCTGGTCTACCGCTACGACCCGCAGGCGACCCCGGACGGCCTGCGCGGCGACGAGGGCACGTTCTCCATCTGCTCGTTCTGGTACGTCGAGGCGCTGGTGCGAGCAGGCCGCCTCGACGAGGCACGGCTGGCCTTCGAGAAGATGCTGACCTACGCCAACCATCTGGGCCTGTACGCCGAGGAGATCAGCCGCACCGGTGAGCAACAGGGCAACTTCCCACAGGCGTTCACGCATTTCGCGCTGATCAGCGCGGCGTTCAATCTGGACCGGGCACTGGGCTGACCCTGCCGCCCCTGCCCATGTCCTCGCTCACGCACCGATCGCGGCAGGCGTATCCCTCGACCGGACCCGTGCGGCACACTCGACCCCATGGAGATTGCCGAGTTCGTTGAGGTCCTGGACCGGGAGGGGCGGTTGCTGGCCGCCGCGGCGGAGGAGGCGGGTACCGGCGCGAAGGTTCCGACCTGCCCGGAGTGGCTGGTACGGGATCTGCTGCGGCACACCGGCATGGTGCACCGCTGGGCGGCGGCCTTCGTCGCCGAGGGGCACACCGCGTACCGCCCCGACGGCGGGCTGCCGGATCTGGCGGGCGCGGCGCTCCTGACCTGGTTCCGCGAGGGGCACCGGCACCTCGTCGACACCCTGTCCCACGCCGCGCCCGACGTGCGGTGCTGGCACTTCCTGCCGGCCCCCTCGCCGCTCGCCTTCTGGGCCCGGCGGCAGGCGCACGAGACGGCCGTGCACCGGTTCGACGCGGAGTCGGCGCGCGGCGGGACGCCCACCGCGGTCGGCACGGACTTCGCGCTCGACGGCATCGACGAGCTGCTGCGCGGCCTCCACGCCCGCGCGAAGAGCAGGGTCCGCAGCGAGCGGCCCCGGGTGCTGCGGGTCCGGGCGACGGACGCCGACGACGCCGTGTGGAGCGTACGGCTGTCGGAGGAGCCGCCCGTGGCCGAGCGGGAGGAGGCGGGTGGCGCGGGTGGCACGGACTGCGAAGTGGCCGGTCCCGCCGGGCAGTTGTACCTGTCGTTGTGGAACCGGCTGCCGTTCCCGTACGTGACCGGTGACGCCTCCGTCGCCGCCCTGTGGCGCGAGCGGTCCGCCGTCACCTGGGGCTGAGCGCGGGGCGCCACCTAAAGCCGATCCGAGGCGGGACGAGTGCCGGGGGATCGCGGGGGCCGAGGCCTCAGCGTCCCAGCATCCGCGCCAGCACCGCGCGGTGGATCGGCCGCACCTCGCGGTGCAGGTCGCTCCCCTTGACCGTGAGGGCGACACGCACGCCGCGCCGGTCCTCCGGGCACATGGCCCGCTCGACCAGCCCGTCCTTCTCCAGGCGGGCGACAAGCCGCGACAGCGCGCTCTGGCTGAGATGGACCCGCTCGGAGATCTCCTGGACACGGTAGGCACACGGGCCGTCCGGAGCGTTGTGCTCGGACAACAGGTCGAGCACCTCGAAGTCGCTGGCGCACAGGCCGTGCGGGTGCAGAGCGCGGTCGAGTTCGCACTGGGTGCGCGCGTGCAGCGCCAGGATGCCGCGCCACTGGTGCACGAGTGCCCGCTCAGCCCCGCTCACAGCCGCCATGACCGGACCGTAGCAAAGAACCCGCATTGTTGCACTCGAATTAAATGTACTTGCATTCAATGCATGCGCATGAAAGCCTCTGTGGCATGACCTCTCCGCTCCCGACCTTCGCGTCCGAGGGACGCTGGACCCCCCGGCTGTGGGGCACCCTGCTGGTGCTCTGCGCCGCGATGTTCCTGGACGCCCTGGACGTGTCGATGGTCGGCGTCGCCCTGCCGTCCATCGGTTCCGATCTCCATCTGTCGACGTCGACCCTGCAATGGGTCGTCAGCGGCTACATCCTCGGCTACGGCGGCCTGCTCCTCCTCGGCGGACGCACCGCGGACCTGCTCGGCAGGCGCCAGGTGTTCCTGGTGGCCCTGGGCATCTTCGCGGTGGCCTCGCTGCTGGGCGGGCTCGTCGACTCGGGTCCGCTGCTGATCGCCAGCCGCTTCATCAAGGGCCTGAGCGCCGCGTTCACGGCGCCCGCCGGACTGTCCATCATCACCACGACCTTCGCCGAGGGCCCGCTGCGCAACCGCGCTCTGTCGATCTACACCACCTGCGCGGCCACCGGCTTCTCCATGGGCCTGGTGCTCTCCGGTCTGCTCACCGAGGCGAGCTGGCGCCTGACCATGCTGCTGCCGGCGCCGATCGCACTGATCGCCCTGCTCGCGGGCCTCAAGCTGCTCCCCGGCAGCGAACGTGAGAAGGACCACAACGGCTACGACGTCCCCGGCGCCGTCATCGGCACCGCGTCGATGCTGCTGCTCGTCTTCACCGTCGTCCAGGCCCCGCAGGCCGGCTGGACATCCGCCCGGACGCTGCTGTCCTTCCTGGCCGTCGCCGTCCTCCTGACCGTGTTCGTCGCCGTCGAGCGGCGCTCGGCCGGCCCGCTCATCCGGCTGGGCGTGCTGCGCTCCGGCACCCAGATCCGCGCACAGCTCGGGGCGATGGCCTTCTTCGGGTCGTACGTCGGCTTCCAGTTCCTGGTCACGCTGTACATGCAGTCGCTGCTCGGCTGGTCGGCGCTGCACACGGCGCTCGCCTTCCTGCCCGCGGGGGCCCTGGTGGCCCTCTCGTCGACGAAGGTGGGCGCGATCGTCGACCGCTTCGGTACCCAGCGGCTGATCGCGGTGGGCTTCGCGCTCATGGTCGTCGGCTATGCGCTGTTCCTGCGGGTCGGCCTCGACCCCGTGTACGCGGCTGCCGTCCTGCCGAGCATGCTGCTGATCGGCGCGGCCTGTGCCCTGGTCTTCCCGTCGCTCAACATCCAGGCCACGAGCGGCGTCGAGGACCACGAGCAGGGCATGGTCTCCGGTCTGCTCAACACCTCGGTCCAGGTGGGCGGCGCCATCTTCCTGGCCGTGGTGACGGCGGTGGTGACGGCCCACACGCCCGCGCACCCCTCGCCGCAGGCCGTGCTCGACAGCTACCGGCCCGGTCTCATCGTGGTCACCGGCATCGCCCTCGTGGGCCTGCTCATCACCCTCACGGGACTGCTCGCCCGCCGGCCGCAGCGGTCACTGGTGGTCGCCGGGGCCCTTCCCCAGGAGGTGGACGCGGAACGCGTGGCGGTCCGCGACTAGGGGATCACCTCCGCGCGTGCGCCCGGCGGGCTTCCTTGCTCCGCCGGGCGCACGCCTGTTTGACTCGGCACATCTTCGCCGCCCGGCTTGTGAGCGTGCTGGTGCGCTTCGGGCGCGGCGCCGGGGGTCAGCCCAGCCAACCAGGCCGGACCAGCCCCGACTCGTAGGCCAGGACCACCAGTTGAGCCCGGTCACGGGCGCCCAGCTTCACCATGGTGCGGCTGACGTGGGTCTTCGCCGTGAGCGGGCTGACGACCAGTCGGCGGGCGATCTCGTCGTTGGACAGGCCGATCCCGACCAACGCCATCACCTCCCGCTCCCGCTCGGTGAGCGCGGCGAGCGAGGCGACGGCCGCGGGCTGTTTGGAACGGGCGGCGAACTCGGAGATCAGCCGCCGTGTCACACCCGGTGAGAGCAGAGCGTTGCCCTCGACCACCGCCCGTACGGCGCGGAGCAGTTCCGCGGGCTCGGTGTCCTTGACCAGGAAGCCGGAGGCTCCGGAGCGGATCGCCTCGAAGACGTACTCGTCGAGTTCGAAGGTGGTGAGCATGACCACCTTCACCGCCCGCAGCTCCGGGTCCCCGGTGATCCCGCGGGTCGCCGCGAGCCCGTCGACCCGCGGCATACGGATGTCCATCAGCACGACGTCGGGCCGCAGTTCGCGCACCCCGCGCAGCGCCTCCTCGCCGTCGGCCGCCTCCCCCGCCACCTCGATGTCCGGCTGGGCGTCCAGCAGCGCCTTGAACCCGGCCCTGACCAACGACTGGTCGTCGGCGAGCAGTACCCGGATCATCGGTCCTCCCGGCGCTCGACGGACTCCTCGGACGACGCCCTCAGCGGCAGCACGGCGCGCACCCGGAAGCCACCGTCGGCCCGCGCGCCCGCCTCGACCGTGCCGCCGAGCGCGGCGGCCCGCTCCCGCATCCCGGCGAGCCCGTTGCCGCTACCGCCCGCGTCGGTGCCGGTCGCGGGCCCGTCGTCGTCGATACGGAGGCGGAGCGCCCCCGCCCCGGTGTCGACACGCACCCGCGCGCGGCGCGATCCCGAGTGCCGTACGACATTGGTGAGCGCCTCCTGGACGATGCGGAAGGCGGCGAGATCGGTGCCGGGGGCGAGCCCGGGCACCGTGCCCTCGACGGTGACCGCCAGACCGGCGCTCGCGGCCTGCTCGACCAGCTCCGGCAGCCGGCCGAGCCCGGGCGCGGGCGCGCGGGGCGCGTCACCGGGCGCCCGCAGGGTGTCGAGCACCTGGCGCACCTCTCCGAGCGCCTCCTTGCTGGCGGCCTTGATCGTGGTGAGTGCCGTACGCGCCTGCTCCGGGTCAAAGTCCAGCAGCGCGAGGCCGACGCCTGCCTGGACGTTGATCACGGAGATGCTGTGGGCGAGGACGTCGTGGAGTTCCCGGGCGATACGCAGCCGCTCCTCGTCGGCGCGGCGCCGCGCGGCCTGTGCCCGTTCGGCCCGCTCGCGCGCCCACTGCTCGCGCCGGACGCGCACCAGCTCCGCGACCGCCACCAACGCGACCACCCAGGTGGCGATGATCAGTTCCTGTCCCCAGGAGGCGGCCGAGTCCCCGGGCGGCGGCAGCCACCGGTACAGCCAGTGCGCCACGAGGACATGCCCGGCCCAGAACACCCCGACGGCCGTCCACGCCGCCTTGCGATGCCCGGCGACGAGCGCGCCGAAACAGCCGACGGCGACGGTGAGGAACACCGGGCCGTACGGGTACCCGGCGCCCAGATACACGGTCGCGGCCGCGGACGTCACGAACACGACGGGCACGGGATGCCGCCGGCGCCACAGCAGTGCGCCCGCGGCCACCAGCAGCAGCACCAAGGCGAAGACGTCCAGGTGCGCGCGGCTGTCCTGCTGGCCGCGGGCCGCGAACTGCGTGCCGACGACCACCAGAGCGGTGAGCAGGAGCGTGGAGCGCCAGGGCAGGCGAGAGCCGCGAGGCTCCTCGTCCCATCGGCTCCACCACGGCGGTCCCGGCCGCCACCGCCGTCCCTGCGGCATCGGCGGTGCGGACCACCGCCGATGCCCCGCCGCGCTCTGCTCCTCCATGACGTTCACGCTAGACGCAGCCAGCGGGGGCGGCGTCAACCGGGCGAGGTGATCGCGGGTACTCCCCGGGGAGTACGTCAGAGTAGGCCCTGTACTGGAAAGCCGCCGCGAAGTGACATGAACTCCCACCGGCCGTGCCGTCCGCCGCGCGTACCGGGACGGGATGGAGAACCTGAGCCGACAAGGGCGGCGAGGTACTCCAGTCGGCTGTGTGCAGGCCCGCTTCAGTCAGCAGCCTTGATCGATGACGTCGTGGAGGTACTGCACGGCGAGCTTCTCGGCGTTGTGGCGCCGTTCAACGGTCGCTCCACCGGCATCGGACCATCGGCGGTAGAGATCGACAGTGGCGAGGAGCGCCCGCCCGGCTTCGTGGCGGTCGTAGCCGCACAGCGTTGCCTGAAGGGCGCGCGCCTCGTCGGGCGCGATGGTCTCCAGGTGGCGTACACCGCGGGGGATCGCGCCCGCCCGGCGGGCGGCCAGGGGCCCGAGCACGGTCTCGCGCAGGTAGGTGAGGAAGCCGATGGTCTCGAACAGTTCCCCGCGGCCGAGCTTCGCCGCGCCGTAGTGCACCCAGATCCAGAACCGGTCCTCGATCCACTGGAGGTCGAACGCCGGAGTGACCGGCGGCCGCTGGGCGAGGGCGCCGGCCAGGAGGCCGTCCCGGTCCCACAGGATCTCCGGGTCCTCGCCCCGCTCGGCGAAGTCGGAGGCCCGGACGAACTTGAAGTCGACGTGCAGGAGGGGCGGCCCGACGAGCGTGATGATCACGCGCGGCTCGCCGACATGCTCCCCGGTGAATCCGGCCACCAGGGAGGCCCAGGAGCCGATCAGCACGAGCCGCTCCCGCATGACCGCGTCGTAGGCCCCGTCATCGATGACCAGGATCAGGTCCACGTCCGAGTAGACATCGGGGCGGCCTCCCACGAACGACCCCGTGATCGCCACGCCGACCACGCGCGCATCCTGCCGGATCCGGGGTAGCACGTCGCTGAGGAACCGGCTGTGCAAGGAGGGGATGTCCATCTGCTTTCCTTCCGATCGGAGCAAAGCAGATCAACGTAACACTCAGCCGGGCGGGAATCGCAACCCGAATTTCTCACCAACGGTCCTTTGCCCGAGCAAGATCACTCGACAGTTGTGGATGTCCGTACTCGCGTGCACGGACGAGCTGGGCGCTCATCGCCGAGTGCAGGGAAGTCCGGACTCTTCGGACACCCCGAAGTCGCCTGCACTACGGTCGATTTGGCCATGGTCGTGTGCGCGACGGAGGGCTACCGGATGGGCGATGCAGCGGTGGTCGAGCGTGGGGTGCTGACCACGCAGGACGAGGTGTGGGATGCCGCGGTGCGGCAGGCCGAGGTGATCGGGCCACTTGCTGAGAAGGGCACGGTGGGTCGCTCAGCCCGTGGGCCAGGGTGGCGCCGTCGAGCATGTGCACGGCGAGGTGGGACGCCGAGCGGTGGTCCAGCTCGATGATGCGGGCGCGGACGTCGGCGGTCTGGAGGCGCCGTCGGCGACCTCGGTCGGGCTCTGCCTGGCGCATGCGGCCAGTGACAAGCGGCCCTGGCTGGAGCGGCTGGGGGTGGAGGCGGCCTGGCCGATGAGCGGCAAGCCGGGCGAGCCGTATGTGGACAACGGTGCGGAGTCCAAGAGCGAGGCCCTACGCCGAGGCTGTTGCCGGCACGGCATCCGTCTGCGCTACCGGCCGTCGGGCCTACCGTACTTCGGCGGGATCGTCGAGCGGCTGATCAGCACGATGATGCAGATGGTGCACGGGCTGCCGGGCACCACGTTCTCCAGCACCGCCGAGCGCGGTACCTACGACAGCGACAACAAGGCTGTACTGACTCCGCGGGAGCTTGAGCGCTGGCTGACGCTGGCGGTGGCCTGCTACCACGGTCGGTCAGGTGCACGAGGCGCTGGGCCGCACCCCGGCGTCTCACCGCCGCCGACGTCGGCCCGGTGATGCGCGCCATCCGCGGCGATGTCGAGCAGAAGCAGTAGCCAGGCGGGCCCGCGCCCCAGCTCCTTGTGCATCACCGGGGTGGACCGCCCCTTGGCGACATCCGGGCGCTCTGCCAAGACGGCACCCCACCCGGTCGCGAAGACGGCATGAGCGACAGGAGTACTTGCTCATCTCTGGCAACGCGGTGCGGAGATCGGGCGGCAGGCGTCGGGTGTGCAGCGAGATCACCGTCGCCCCCGCCGCGCCACGCTCTTCTTGGATGGTGGTGTCGTCGTCCTCGTCGCCCGGGGCGGCGGCATCGCCGTGGGCGACGGTGGGTCCGGTGTCTTCCATGCCGCTGTTCTCGATGGCCTTGCCGGGGGGCAGCGGATGTTCCGGGCTACGGGAAGACCAGACCCACGCCGTGCGCCAGTTGGGCCGCCGCGTGCCGGAAGAACGCCTCGCGGTCCTCCACGACCTTGTTGAACTGCCCGAACAGCTCGAATCCGACCAGCCCGTACAGTTGCGCCCAGGAGGCGACCAGGGCCGTGACCACTTCGGGCGGCAGATCGGGCGCCAGGTCGGCGGCCATACGGCGGGCCTCCGGCTCGAGTTCGGCGGGCACCGGAGTACGGGCCACGCCGCGCTCCCGGTAGGCGTCGCGCACGATGCCGATCAGCAGGAGTCCCACACGGGCGGCGGCCGGGATGGTCGTCTCGGGCGCGGTGTAACCGGGCACCGGTGTGCCGTAGATCAGTGCGTACTCGTGCGGGTGCGCGAGCGCCCATCCGCGCACGGCCTCGCACACGGCGACCCAACGCCGCGCGGGGGCGACGTCGCCGGCCCGCGCGGCCGCGGCCTCGGCCGACTCCCCCAGGGCGTCGTAGGCGTCGATGATGAGCGCGGTGAGCAGATCGTCCCGGCTGGGGAAGTAGCGGTAGAGCGCGGAGGAGACCATGCCCAGCTCCCGGGCGACGGCGCGCAGGGAGAGCCTGGCCGCACCTTCCGCGGCGAGCTGCCTGCGGGCCTCGTCCTTGATGGCTGCGGTGACCTCGATCCGGGCGCGGGCGCGGGCTCCTTGAGGGGTGCTCATGTGCGCAGTCTGTCACGTTTCCGGAGCACTGCACACAACCGAGAGCGGCGCACCCAATCAAGAGCACCGCACTGGAGCGAGAGCGGCGCACCTAAACCGGAAGGGCGGGCCCGGCAGCACGGAGTGCTGCCGGGCCCGCCCGACGCGCTGGGCTGGGAACCCGATCAGCCGACCGAGTTGGCAGCAGAGGTGATCACGCGGGTGACGACCTCAGGGTGCGTGACCAGCGACAGGTGGCCGGCGTTCACCTCGGTGACGTGGGCGTTCGCCCGCTCGGCCATGGACAGCTGCTCGGCCGGGGGGATGACGTGGTCGGCCGTGCCGACGACGGCCCACGACGGGAGGGACTTCCACGCGGGAGCGCCGGAGGGCTCCGAGCCCGCGCTCACTGCGAAGGGCCGCTGACCCGCAGCGATGAGCCGCGCCTGGGCAGCGGGCACACCGTTGGCGAAGCAGTCGCGGAAGCCCTTGTAGGTGCCGTTGGGAGCCCACTTGAGGTACGCGTCGACATCGCCGGAGGGCGCTCCCGGGTACGGAACCAGGTTCAGGAACGACGTCGGTTCCGCCGTGACGCAGGAGCCCGGCTTCGCCCCGTTGATCTGGAAGACCGTCTCGCCCTCATCGGGGATGTAGGCGTCGTCGTACACGAGAGCCTTCACGTTGGGGCTCTTCGCCGCCGCGTTGGTGATGACCATGCCGCCGTAGGAGTGGCCCACCAGGACCACCGGGCCGGGGATGGTCGACACGAACGAGGCCAGGGTCTGGGCGTCGTAGGAGACACCGCGCAGCGGGTTCGGCGGAGCGTAGACGGTGTAGCCGGCGCGCTGGAGGCGGCCCATGACCGCGTTCCAGCTCGACGCGTCGGCCCACGCCCCGTGGACCAGCACGATCGTCGGCTTCTCGGCGCTGCTCGTCTCGGCGGCCGCAGCCGACGGCGCTGCGGTCACCTGCGTGGTCGAGGCGAACACGGTGGCGGCAGCGGCCAGGACACAGGACGCGGCAAGCACGCGCGTCCTTTTCGTTCTCGGAAGAGGGATTCTCTTCATGGTGCATCTCCTTATGACAATGAGGGTTCTGCACAGTGCGCGGGAATGCGCGCGCATCTGCTGCGAGTCCGTCCGGTACCGCGCACTTCACGGTCCGGCGTGCGGAGTGACAGCAGAGAAAGGGGGTGAGTGAGGCATGCGCGAGTGCCGCGGTGCCTTCACGGACGAGCGGGCACCGACCGGGTTCTCGGCTGAGTGCACATGGAGGCGGATCCGGGCGCTCATCTCCGGCGCCTGGCCCCGGCGAGGTCTGAGGTGACGTACGACTGCGGCAGGCGGCACACGAGTCGACCGCGGAGCGGCTTGTGTGCGGGTGCCGCGCCGTTGAGCTGCCAGGGCGCTGCGGTCCCCCGTGCCTCCCGGCCGCCGACGGCTCACGCCGACAGCCGGGGCTCTGGGGAACGGCCGATCAGTTGGTGGTGTTGCGGACGGCCTCGCGGATCAGGTCCGCGGCCTTCTTCGGGTGCGCGAGCATGACCAGGTGGGACGAGTCCACCTCGATGGTGGTCATGCCGGCACGCTCGTAGCCGAAGCGCTCCACGTCGGGGTTGATGGTGTGGTCCGAGGACGACACCAGACCCCAGGAGGGCTTGTTCTTCCATGCCGCGACCGGGGCCGCCTCGGCGAAGGCGGCGCCGGCCAGAGGCCGCTGGGAGACGGCCAGCACCTTGGCGAGATCCGGGTCCACATCGTGGGCGAAGATGGCCGGGAACTTGTCGATCTCGACGGTCACGTCGGTGCCGGGCTCGGCCGAACCCTCGATCGGGAACGGCGTGTACACCAGGGCGGAAGCCAGGTCGGAGTCGGGGAACCGGCCCTGCAGTTCACCCAGGCTCTCGCCTTCCTCCAGGGCGTAGCCGGCCAGGTACACGAGGGCCTGCACGTTCTCCTCGGCGCCCGCGACCGTGATGACGGCACCACCGTAGGAGTGGCCCACCAGGATGACCGGACCCGGGATCTGCCGGACGACCGAGGCGATGTAGGCGGCGTCGCCGGTCAGACTGCGATTGGGTACGGCCGGAGCGAGCACCTTCAGTCCGTCGGCGAGCAGTTCGGGGATGACCCGCGCGAAGCTGGACGCGTCGGCGAAGGCGCCGTGCACCAGGACGACGGTGGGTGTGGACTGAGTCATGGATGTTCCTTCAGTGAGGCACGCGGTACCGGACAGGCCGGTCCAGCCAGGGGTGAGAGGAGGGCGCGCACGGAGTGGGTCAATGCCCTCCACGGCTCACGCTATGCAGGACCGTCGTCCGGGATAGGCCGCACGATGCACGCCTTCTCGACTCGCAGTGCACAGTGCGCACATAGAGACGAGTGAGCCCGCCGTCGCGCCCGCGGGCATGAACGGCCCGTCCAGTGCTCGGAGACTCTGTCGACCTGAGCCGTCGGCCGTGTGATCGGCCCCTTCACCCGAGGCCGGCACCGGTAACGCGCCCGTCGTCCAGCCGGGTCGGCCACAGCCTTGTCATCCTGGGATCAGGCTTTCCTTGCGGGCACGCTGTCATGCGACCTACCGCCGCGCCAGCACATTCCTCGCCAATCTGACAGACCGTGAGCCGCGACCCGTCCGGCGAGCCCGGCACGCAGGACCTTCGCCGGCCCCTTCCGTTTCGCCGCACATTCCGGGCCGCCCACGGGATGCCCCCAGCGAGTGGCGTGACAGCCACGCGCAGTCATTCCGCCAGATCCGCGCGAGAAGTGCCGGGTTCCGGTCGTGGAGAGGACTCGCTGGTGCCGCAGTCACCCTTGGGCGCCCGTCGACGCCGGAACGAACCGAGAGCGGTGCACCGGAGAAGCGGGAAGCCGAGACCAGAGCGCCAGGCCGGATCCAGCCCCCATCGGACGAGAGCGCCGCACCGAATATGGAGCGCCGCACCAAAGAGTGAGCAGTGCTCTTGCGGTGGAGCACCGATCTCCCCCACACTGTTTCCCATACAGCGAGAGCACTGCTCACGATTTCCGCCCCCTGGAGGACGACCATGTCCACGCACGTCCGGAAGCCCGGCTGGTTCACCGTCAACGTCTTCAACCGCGCCGTGGCCTGGGTGACCCGCCGCGGCATCAGCGTCTGGGGCTCCCGGGTGCTCGCGGTCCGCGGCCGCAAGAGCGGCGAGTGGCGCACCACCCCCGTGAACCTGCTGACCGTGGAGGGACAGCAGTACCTCCTCGCCCCCCGCGGCCATGTGCAGTGGACCCACAACATGCGCGCGGCGGGCGGGGGCGAACTGCGTCTCGGGAAGAACGTGGACGTGTTCACGGCCACCGAGGTCGCCGACGACGAGAAGGTTCCGCTGCTGCGCGCCTACCTCAAGCGCTGGAAGGCGGAGGTCGGGGTCTTCTTCGACGGTGTCGGCCCCGACTCCCCGGACCGGGAGCTGCGCCGGATCGCCCCCGACCACCCGGTCTTCCGCATCACGGTCAGGAACTGACCTCGTCCCCCACGGGCCCCCGGTCCAGCACGGTCAGGACGCGCTGGGCGATCGGGCGGGTGCGGACCATCTCCGCCAGGGAGGAGGATCCCTGCGTGATGTCCTTGAACGCCTTCCACGCGGGGCGGAAGCCGGTCAGCGCCGCGTGGAAGAGCCCCGGGCGCCGCTCGAACACCGCCAGCAGCCGCTTACCGAGGCTCATCTCGACACCCAGACCGGCCTTGATCGCGAACGCGTAGTTCAGGGCCTGGCGCCGCGTGTCCACCGCGTCGTGCGCCTCGGCGATCCGGACCGCCCACTCCCCGGCGAGCCGCCCCGACCGCAACGCGAAGGAGATGCCCTCACGCGTCCACGGCTCCAGCAGCCCCGCCGCGTCCCCGCACACCAGCACCCGCCCGCGCGACAGCGGCGAGTCGTCGGCACGGCAGCGGGTCAAGTGACCGGAGGAGATGCTCGGTTCGAAGCCGGCGAGCCCGAGCCGGGCGATGAGGTCCTCCAAGTACCGCTTCGTCGCGGCGCCTTCACCGCGCCGGGAGATCACGCCGACCGTCAGCGTGTCGCCCTTCGGGAACACCCAGCCGTAGCTTCCGGACATCGGCCCCCAGTCGAGGAGCACCCGCCCCTTCCAGTCCTCGGCCACGGTCTCCGGAACCGGGATCTCCGCCTCCAGGCCCAGATCCACCTGGTCGAGCTTCACCCCGACATGGGCCCCTATCCGGCTGGCGCTGCCGTCCGCACCCACCACGGCCCGCGCGAGCAGCGTCTCGCCACCCTGCAGGACGACGGCGACCGTGCGCCGGTCGGGCACCGCCGAGCCGTGCTGCTCGACCCGCGAGACCGTCACACCCGTCCGCAGTTCCGCGCCCGCCTTCTGTGCGTGCTCGACAAGTTGCTGGTCGAACTCGGAACGGTTGATCAGCCCGAACAGCATCTGCTTGGAGCGGCGGGTGCGGGTGAAGCGGCCGTTGTTGGAGAAGGTGACCGCGTGCACGCGGTCACGCAGCGGCAGTTCGAAGCCGGGCGGCAGGGCGTCGCGCGACGGGCCGATGATGCCGCCGCCGCAGGTCTTGTAGCGGGGCAGCTCCGCCTTCTCCAGCAACAGCACGCTGCGTCCCGCGACGGCCGCCGCGTAGGCGGCCGAGGCCCCCGCGGGTCCCGCACCCACCACAACGACGTCCCACACCCGCTGCACGCCGTCCGCCGAAGAGTTCTCGCTGCTCACGTTGGTCTACTGCTCCCGATCAAGCCGCCTGCCGCACCTGTCCCCCGCATCCTACGGCGGCGTCGTCTCAGGCCGCTGTGGGAGGATCTGCGGCGTACGCGCACCACACACTCGTACGCGCGTACCCCCGCGTGATCACCCGCACACAGAAGTACACACCTACACAGAGGTACCCATCGGTGCCACGTAGCACCTCAAGGAGCGTTCCCATGTCGTCGAATCCGGTCGGCGAGACCATCGCCTCGCTGATGCCCAGGGCGAAGGAGGAGCTCACCGAACTGGTGGCCTTCAGATCGGTGGCGGACTTCGGGCAGTTCCCGAAGAGCGAGAGCGAGGGCGCCGCGAACTGGATCGCCGACGCGCTGCTCGCCGAGGGCTTCCAGGACGTGGCACTGCTGGACACCCCGGACGGCACGCAGTCGGTGTACGGGTACCTGCCCGGCCCCGAGGGCGCGAAGACCGTTCTCCTCTACGCCCACTACGACGTGCAGCCGCCGCTCGACGAGGCCGGCTGGACCACGCCGCCCTTCGAGCTGACCGAGCGCGACGGCCGCTGGTACGGGCGCGGCGCCGCCGACTGCAAGGGCGGTGTCATCATGCACCTGCTGGCGCTGCGGGCGCTGCGCGCGAACGGCGGGGTGCCCGTGCATGTGAAGGTGATCGCCGAGGGCTCGGAGGAACAGGGCACCGGCGGCCTGGAGCAGTACGCCGAACAGCACCCCGACCTGCTGGCGGCCGACGCCATAATCATCGGTGACGCGGGCAACTTCCGGGCCGGTCTGCCGACCGTCACCACCACACTGCGCGGGATGACCTTGGTGCGCGTCCGGATCGACACACTGGAGGGCAATCTGCACTCCGGCCAGTTCGGCGGCGCGGCCCCGGACGCGCTCGCCGCGATGATCCGCGTCCTGGACTCAACTCGCTCCGAGGACGGCTCGACGACGGTCGACGGGCTCACGGGCGGGTCCGACTGGGACGGCCTGCACTACGACGAGGAGCGGTTCCGCAAGGACGCCAAGGTGATCGACGGTGTGGAGCTGATCGGCTCCGGTTCGGTCGCCGACCGTCTGTGGAGCCGCCCCGCCGTGACCGTCCTCGGCATCGACTGCCCGCCGGTCGTGGGCGCGACCCCGTCGGTGCAGGCGAGCGCCCGCGCGCTGATCAGCCTGCGGGTGCCGCCGGGGGTGGAGGCCGCCGAGGCGACGAAGCTGCTCCAGGCCCACCTGGTGGCCCACACGCCGTGGGGCGCCCGGGTGCGGACGGAGCAGGTCGGACAGGGGCAGGCGTTCCGGGCGGACCCCTCCGGCCCGGCGTACACCGCGATGGCCGAGGCGATGGCGGTCGCGTACCCGGGCAAGGAGATGCAGTACGCGGGCCAGGGCGGCTCCATCCCGCTCTGCAACACCCTCGCGTCGCTCTATCCGCAGGCCGAGATCCTCCTCATCGGCCTGAGCGAGCCGGAGGCGCAGATCCACGCGCTGAACGAGAGCGTGTCCCCGCAGGAACTGGAGCGCCTGTCGGTCGCCGAGGCCCTGTTCCTGCGCAACTACGCGGCGGGCTGAGCGGCTCTGCCCACGGCAGAGGGCCCTCGCCCAAGGACAGGGCCCTCTCTACGGTCGTCCTCATGGACGTCATCGAGCTCCTGCCGCGTCTGCACCTGCTGCGCTTCGCGGTCGGTCAGGCCTATCTCTGGTGCGACGACGACGCGTTGACGCTCGTCGACGCCGGTCCGAAGGGATCGGGTGCGGCGATCGCCGAGGCGATCACGGGCCTGGGGCAGGACCCTTCGCAGGTGCGGCGGATCGTGCTGACCCATTTCCACGAGGACCACGCGGGCGGGGCGGGCGAGTTCGCCGCACGCGCCGGCGCGGATGTGTTCGCTCACCACGGGGACGCGCCGGTCGTCCGGGGCCGGGTTCCCGGCCCGCCGCCGGTCCTCGAGGACTGGGAGCGTCCGCTCCACACGGCAACTGCCGCGCTCCTGCCCCCGGGCGACCCCCTGCGCCCGGGCCGCGTCCGCGGCCTGTCGGACGGCGACGTCCTCGGATTCGGCGGTGGCGCCCGGGTCGTCCACGTCCCCGGTCACACGCACGGCAGCATCGCGCTCCATCTCCCGGAGCAGGGAGTGCTGTTCACGGGCGACGCGGTCGCAGCGTCCCCGGTCGACGGCGGCGTACTGCTCGGTGTGTTCAACCTCGACCGGGACCGGGCCGTGCACTCGTTCCACCGTCTCGCGGCGCTCGATGGGGAGGTGGCCTGCTTCGGGCACGGTGACCCGGTCCTCGGGCGGGCCGGGGACACGCTGCGCAAGGCGGCGGAGAGGTACGACGTCACGCGCTGAGGACAGAGGACGGCTCGTCAGCCGAGCGGGACGCCGGCCTCCAGATAGAGGGCCGCGCCGCGTTCGCGGGCCCGCAGTGCCCAGCGCAGGCGTTCGTAGCGCACGGGCGGAAGAAGGTCGGCTGCTTCCGCTTCCGTGACGAACCGCCAGGCGCGCAGTTCGGGCCCGGGCAGCAGGACGCGTTCGGCTTCGGCGCTGTCGAGGCGGCCGCCGTCGAAGAGGAGGCGCAGTCCGCCGTAACCGGGGGGCGCGGGGGACTCCCAGTCGACGACGAGGAGCCGGGGAACCTCCTCGAGCGTGATCCCGGTCTCCTCGGCGACCTCGCGCATACCGGCGCGGGCGGGGGCCTCGCCCGGCTCGACGACACCTCCGGGGAACTCCCAGCCGGCCTTGTAGGTGGGGTCGACGAGCAGCACGCGGTCCTGCTCGTCGAAGAGGAGCACACCGGCGGCGAGGGTCTCGGAGGTCGGCTCCGGGGTCTGCACGATGTCGCTTATGGGCGCGTCTCCGGTGCGTACGGCCTCGGCGATCCGCACGGCGGTCTCGTACGGGGTGAGCGCGCTGCTGTCGACGGGGTGGGCGTCGGCGGCGAGCCAGGCGGCCAGGGCGGCGCGGTAGGGCTCGATGTGGTCGTAGGACCACTGGCGGATCCGCATCTCGCCGTCGGGGAGGTCGGGTGGCACCTCCCGGCCGGCTATTCGCTCGCGCAGGATCGTTTCGGCCGGGGCGAGCAGCACATGGCACACGGAAATGCGCCGGGCGGCGAGGCCGCCGAAGATCTCGTCGCGGTACTCCTGGCGCAGCAGGGTCATCGGAACCACGAGGACACCCCCGAGTTCGGCGAGCATGGCTGCCGCGGTGTCGATCACGAGCCGTCGCCAGATCGGAAGGTCCTGGAAGTCGCCGACCTCGGCGAGGCGTTTGGGCGGCAGCAGGTGCGTGAGCGCTCCGCCGATGACCTCGGGGTCGAAGAGCGTGCTGTTCGGGATCAGCTCGATCACTTCCCGTGCGGCAGTGGTCTTTCCCGCACCGAACGCGCCGTTGATCCAGACGATCACGGTTCCCCCTCTTCTGTTGGCCCCCTGAGGCTTGCCCGTTCCACCCTGCCATGGAAACCCGGCGCTGATGAGGGTGCGTCCGACGCCGATCACGGTGACGCCGGTGCGCCTCAGGGGGCGCATGCCGCGGCGCCGGTGTCCCTGCCGTCCAGGGGCACCGGCGCCGCGTCTTCGGCTCCCCCTCAGCCGTTCTGCCCCAGGGCTCCGTCCTCGGTGGCGAGGCCGTCCTGGTCGATGGTGTGGTCGACCGCGCTCAGGGTGTCCTTGACGTTCAGGTCACCGAGCGTGTCGCGGTCGGCGGCGTGGGAGGGGGTGACGGCCGCCACGACGAAACCGGTGGCGAGGGAGGCGAGGGCGAGCATGCTGCGCTTCTTCATGACCGGTTCAACTGCCGTCACCGGCCTCGGGTCACGCCCTCTCAGGGGTATCGCCGAGGCAAGCCAAAAGCGGCTGATCACCGCACACGGGCTGCGTCTGTTCTTCTCGCCGGCCCGGGAGAAGGCAGTGTGCTGGACCACTGCGAGCGGAGGGCCCGACGTGCATCGGGCCCTCCACCGTGTCGCGCGTACGAGGTCAACCGAGGCGGGAAGACGCGCTCTCAGCGCTTGGTGGTGCTGTTGAACAGTGAGCGCGACCAGACGTAGCCGACCAGGGCGATGCCGGCGCACCAGGCGAGCGAGATCCAGCCGTTGTTGCCGATCTCCGAGCCGGAGAGCAGGCCGCGCAACGTCTCGGTCATCGGCGTGAACGGCTGGTACTCGGCGAACCAGCGCAGGCCCGGCGACATCGAGTCGGCCGGCACGAACGCCGAGCCGAGGAACGGCAGGAACTGGATCAGCAGCGGCTTGTTGCTCGCCGACTCGACGGTCTTGGAGATCAGACCGAGCGCCACCGACAGCCAGGTCACCGCGAAGGCGACGGCCGCGAGGAGGCCGGCCGCGGCCAGCCACTCCAACGGGGTCGCCCCGGACCGGAAGCCGACGGCGAGCGCGACCCCCGCGACCGGGACCATGCACACCATCGTCTGGATGACACTGCCGATGACATGCCCCGTCATGAACGATGAGCGCGTGATGTTCATGGTGCGGAAGCGGTTGATGATGCCCTCGGTCATGTCGGAACAGACCGCGATCGAGGTCGACATCGAGCCGGCGGCCACTCCCATGATGATGATGCCGGGGGTGAGGTAGTTCACGTACGTACCCCGGCCGCCGCCCATTCCGGCGCCGATCGAGTCACCGAAGGCGTACACGAACAGCAGCAGCATCAGGATCGGCATCATGGCGCTGCCGAGCCCCACGGACGGATAGCGGATCGCGTGCTTCAGGTTGCGCCGCAGCATCGTCGTCGAGTCGTGCACGGCGTAGGTGAGGGTGCTCATCGCAGGGTCTCCTTGACGTGAAGCGGGGTGCTGGTGCCGGTTTTGGTGCTGCCCTGGCCGGTCAGGGCGAGGAACACGTCGTCGAGGTCGGGGGTGTGCACGGAGAAGTCGGCGGCCCGGATGCCGGCGGCGTCGAGCCGGTCGATCAGGGCGCGCAGCGCGTCGAGGCCGCCGTCGCTCGCCACGCGCAGGGCGAGGTTCTCGTCGTCGCGGGCCGCGCCGGGGAAGGCGGCGGCCGCACGCTCGTACTCGGCGGGCCCGGTGAACCGCAGCCGTACGTGGCTGCCGGGGATCCGCGCCTTGAGCTCGTCGGCGGTGCCCTCGGCGACGATCCGGCCGCCGTCGAGCACGGCGATCCGGTCGGCCAACTGGTCGGCCTCTTCCAGGTACTGGGTGGTGAGGAAGACGGTGGTACCGCCCGCGACCAGCGAGCGCACCATGTCCCACATGGTGCGGCGGCTGCGTGGATCGAGCCCCGTCGTCGGCTCGTCCAGGAAGATCACCTGAGGGTCGCCGACCAGCGTCATGGCGAGGTCGAGCCGGCGCCGCATGCCGCCGGAGAAGGTCGCGGCCCGCTTGTGCGCGACGTCCGCGATGTCGAACCGCTCCAGCAGCCCCTTTGCGCGGGAGCGCCCTTCGCGCTTGCCGAGGCGCAGCAGGTCGGCCATGAGAAGCAGGTTCTCCTCGGCGGTGAGCAGATCGTCGAGCGCGGCGAACTGTCCGGTGACGCCGATCGCGGCGCGCACCCCGTCCGGTGACGTGGCGACGTCGTGGCCCGCGACCTGGGCCTGTCCGCCGTCGGCGGCGATGAGCGTGGACAGGATCTGCACAGTGGTGGTCTTGCCGGCGCCGTTGGGCCCGAGCAGCGCGAACACGGAACCGGCCGGGATACGCAGATCGACGCCGTCGAGCACGGTCTTGTCGCCGTACGACTTGCGCAGACCGATGGTGGAGACTGCGGCGGGCATCTGCGGACCGCCGCCCCGCCTGGGCGTGGGCATGACAGAAGAGGGCATGGAGTCCTCCCGTTCGAAGGCTGAAGCGACTGAGGAGTGGACGATTTGGCGGGGTCGGTGCTCAGGGACGGGCGCGGCGCACGTCGATGTTTCCCCAGCGGGTCCGGGCGCGGACCTCGACGGTGTCCTCGGTCTCCGCCGGGGGTTCGGCGTCGGCGAGCGTGTTGCGCACCTGCCCGCGCTCGGAACTGACGTCGAGCCAGGCGGCGGTGCCCTCGCGGACGCCGACCTCGATGGCGCCGTAGGAGGTCTCCAACTGAACGGTTCCGCGAGCGACTTCGCCGACGCGCAGGGTGCCGTGGGCGGTGGTGGCGGTGACCGAGCCCTCGGCGCGCATGATGTCGATCTCGCCGTAGGCGCCGCTCACCCGCAGGTCGCCGAGGGCGGCCCCGACGGTCGTGGAGCCGTGCGAGTTCTTCAGGACGGCGGGACCGTCGATGGTGCCGACGCGCAGGCTGCCGGAGCTGGTGGTGATCTCGGCCGTGCCCTCGGCCCGGTCGACGGTGATCGAGCCGTGGGAGACGGTCAGCTGGAGCGGCCCGGTCGCGTCGAGGCGGACGTCACCGGACGAGGTCTTCATCCGGACCTCGCCGAGCCGGCCCTCGCCGAGCACCTGGGTCCAGGAGCCGGTCATGTCGACGCGCGAACCCGTGGGCAGGTCCACCGTCACATCGACGGCACCGCTGGGCCCGATGAGGCGGCGCTCCTTCGTCCTGACCGTCAGGACGCCGCTCGCGTACGTGACCTCGGTCTGCTCGGCGGCCCGCACGTCCTTGTCCCGCTTCGGCTGGAGAGGTCGAACCTCGACGGCCGTGTCGAGGCGGTCGCTCGCGGTGAACCGGAGGGAACCGGCGCCCACGTGGGCGGTAACCGAAATCGGTTCGGGAGTGTCGAAAGTAGGCATGGCTGTACCGTCCTCATGAGTCCTTGGGGCGTCCCCGCTGATGGGACGTGGTGTGGGTGAAGGAGGGCGAGCGCGGGCGCGGCTAGCGCACCCAGCCCGTGATGCTCTGTCCGGTGGTGCGGGTCTTCCCCGTCGTACGCGGCTGCGTGCCGCCGTCGACCGCGGCCGACACGGCCCGCACCAGCCACGCGTTGACCGACAGGCCCTCGCGGCTCGCGGCCTCCTCGGCGCGCGCCTTGAGGTGGGCCGGCAGACGCAGATTGACCCGGGCGGTGCCGCCCTCGTCGCCGTCCGCGGGCGCCTGCGCCTTGAGCGGTTCGACGGGCGCGACGGTCGCTTCCGCGGGGCCGCCGGCGGGCGGCAGCGTCACCACGAAGTCGGGGTCGAGCCCGCGCAGCCGTACGTCGACCGAGCCGGGGGCGAGCTCGCGGGTGATCTCGTCCATCGCGGCGGAGAGCACATTGAGCATGGTCAGACGAGTCGCCGACTCCAGAGGAGCGGTGAGCCGCTCGGCCAGCTCGCGTGCATCGTCCCCGCCGGCTTCGGCGGCCACCGCGAGTTCGCGGCGAAGGGTGTCGACATACGGGGTGAGATCCATGACGTTATAGTGGCACCACTATGGCGCCATGCGCAAGTCCGGATGGCACCTTCTAGGGTGCAGACCCAGACGCAGCTGCTCTGACCTGCGGAAACATGAAGGGGTCAACTTGAGTGACTCCGGCGCCAAGCGCGCTCCTGCGCTTTTCGGGAGCATGGAATGGCGCCAGATGGCACTAGATGGCACTAGATGGCACCGAGCGGCATCATCTGGCACCATGTGATGCCACCCGGCGCCATGTGATGCCACCCAATGTCGCAAAGGGGGCCCGCCCCCCGCCCGTCGCGTGAAGTCGCCGGACCTCGCGCGAGATCGCCAGTCTCCATCCGAGGCAGCCGGACTTCACGCGCGATTGCCGCAGCTCAGGCGGCGTCATGGGCCGTCATACGAGAGGCCGGGGCGGCGTACGAGGACGCGGGTGCGCCTACGAGGATGCGGGCTCCCCGGCGAGATGACGCCCCGTCGTACGAGGAGGCGGGCCCCAGTGCGGAAGCGGCCCCAGTACGAGAAAGCGGCCCCCATGACGAGAGAGCAGGCCGGAGGCGTCTCGTCAGCCCCCGTCGCCTCCGGTGCCGCGCTGCGGTCCCGCCCCAGAGCTCCGGTCAGGTCGTGATGCCCGCCGCCGGCACGCTGTCCTGGCCCCCCAGGGCCGCCGCCGCCGCACCCACGAGTCCCGCGTCCGTGCCCATCGACGCGGGCGTCACGGTGAGGCCTTGGACGAAGGACAGCGTGGCGTAGTCGGAAAGGGCCCTGCGCAGGGGCATGAAGAGGACCTCGCCCGCCTTGCCCACTCCCCCGCCGATGACCGCGATGTCGATCTCCACCAGCGTGGCGGTCGCGGCGATTCCCGCGGCCAGTGCCTGCGCGGCCCGCTCGAAGGAGGCCGCGGCCACCGGATCCCCCTCCTGCGCGGCGGCGGCCACCGCGGCGGCCGAGGTGTCGCCGTCCGGGCCCGGCCGCCAGCCGCCCTCCAGGGCGCGGCGGGCGATGTTCGGTCCGCTCGCGATGCGTTCCACACAGCCGCGCGAACCGCAGGGGCACGGATCGCCGTCCAGGTCGACGCTGATGTGCCCGATGTGGCCCGCGTTGCCGGTCGGGCCCGGGTACAGCCGCCCGCCCAGGACGAGGCCGCCGCCGACGCCCGTCGACACCACCATGCAGAGCGCGTTGTCATGACCCTGGGCGGCGCCCTGCCAGTGCTCGGCGGCCGTGATGGCCACGCCGTCGCCGATCAGCTCGACGGGCAGGCCGCCCGTCGCCTCGCGGACCCGCTCGACGAGCGGATATCCGCGCCACCCCGGTACGTTGACGGGGCTCACCGTGCCCGCGGAGGCGTCCACGGGGCCCGCGCTGCCGATCCCAATGGCACGCGCCCTGCACCAGAGCGGGGAGAGTGCCAGCTCCGCGATGACGTCCGCCACGGCGCCCATCACCGTGTCGCCGTCCTCCTGCGCGGGCGTCGCGCGCTGCGCGCGCAGCAGGATCCGGCCGTGGCTGTCCACCAGTGCTCCGGCGATCTTGGTGCCGCCGATGTCGAGCGCGGCCACGAGGTCGGTGTGCATCAGTGTCGGATCTCCCAAGGCTTGAGTCGTACCGGAGTCGTGCCGGACCGGACGCACTGCGACGATCACCGCCGGGTCCGGGCCTCCGGCCGGGGTACGGGCAGGAGGCGCCCCTGGAGGGAAGGCGCAGGCCGGAGATTGCGGTGGACAGTCTCTCCCGCATCTGACAACGTTGTCCAGGCTCTATGCTCGACGCCACATCCTCATACGACCCCATGGACTGCCCCAGCCCCGTGGACGACAGGACAGGACAGCGCATCGTGCCCGAGACCGCCCGCCGAGGAGACCGCGTCTCCGGAACCCGCTACGGCAATCGTCCGACGATGAAGGACGTGGCAGCACGAGCCGGAGTAGGCCTGAAGACGGTCTCGCGTGTGGTCAACGGCGAGCCCGGGGTCACCCCGGACACCGAGCGCCGGGTCCAGGAGGCCATCGAGTCACTGGGCTTCCGTCGCAACGACAGCGCGCGGGTCCTGCGCAAGGGGCGTACCGCGAGCATCGGCCTGGTCCTCGAGGATCTCGCGGACCCGTTCTACGGACCGCTGAGCCGCGCGGTCGAGGAGGTCGCCCGTGCCCACGGTGCTCTGCTGATCAACGGGTCGAGTGCCGAGGATCCGGAGCGCGAGCAGGAGTTGGTGCTGGCGTTGTGCGCGCGCCGGGTGGACGGGCTGGTGATCATTCCGGCCGGTGACGACCACCGCTATCTGGAGCCCGAGCTCAAGGCGGGCGTGGCCACGGTGTTCGTGGACCGCCCGGCCGGGCGGATCGACGCGGACGTGGTGGTGTCGGACAGTTTCGGCGGCGCCCGGGACGGCGCGGCCCATCTCATCGCGCACGGCCACCGGCGGATCGGCTTCATCGGTGACATGCCCCGCATCCACACCGCGGCGGAGCGGCTGCGCGGCTACCGGACCGCCATGGAGGACGCGGGGATACCCGTCGAGCGCGCCTGGATGTCCCTCGGCGTCACCACCCCCGAGCGGGTGCGTCGGGCTGCCGAGGAGATGCTCTCCGGCCCTGCCCCCGTCACCGCGATCTTCGCCGGCAACAACCGGGTGACGGTCACCGTCGTGCGCGTCCTGGCCGAGCACGACCGTCCGGTCGCCCTCGTCGGCTTCGACGACTTCGAGCTGGCCGATCTCCTCAAGCCCGGCGTCACGGTCGTCGCCCAGGACGCCGCCGCCCTGGGCCGCACGGCCGCCGAGCGGCTCTTCCGCCAGCTCGACGGCTCGCTCGTCGCTCCGGAGCGCATCGAGCTCCCGACCCGCCTGATCACCCGCGGCTCGGGCGAACTCCCGCCCGCGGATTGACGGGCGGCGCGCGGGCGACGGGCATCGCGCCCTCGCAAGACCGGTGCCACGAGAGCGGACGCGCGGGCCCGACGCCCCGAAAGCGGGCGCGCGGGGCCGGCCCGCCCGGCAGGCCCGTGCCGTCGCACCCCCCGCCCCGGCGCGGACCTACTGGGCCTACGCCGTCAAATCGCCCCGTCGCGGCCTCGCGAAGCCCTCCAGATCCGCTCGGGTCAGACCGCTCGCCCGGGCGACCTCGTCCGCATCGAGCGCGCCGCAGTCCAGCCCGCGCAGCAGATAGCCGCTCAGTGCCTTCGCGGTCGCCGGCTCGTCCATGATGTCGCCGCCGGTCCGGCCCGCGTACCGGGCCAGGCGCGCCGCGGCCTGCTCGAAGCCCTCGCGGTAGAAGGCGAAGACGGCCGCGTACCGGGTCGGGAGGTGACCGGGATGCATGTCCCAGCCCTGGTAGTAGGCGCGGGCCAGGGCCCGCCGGGTGAGCCCGTAGTGCAGCCGCCACGCCTCGTGGACCTTCTCGGCCGGGCCGACCGGAAGGACGTTGGTGGAGCCGTCGCAGACGCGTACTCCGGTGCCGGCTGCCGCGACCTGCATGACGGCCTTGGCGTGGTCGGCGGCCGGGTGGTCGCTGGACTGGTACGCGGCGGACACCCCGAGACAGGCGCTGTAGTCGAAGGTGCCGTAGTGCAGTCCGGTGGCACGCCCCCGGGCGGCCTGGATCATGCGCGCGACGGTCGCCGTGCCGTCGGCGGCGAGGATGGCCTGGCTGGTCTCGATCTGGATCTCGAACCCGATGCGGCCGGGCTCCAGCCCATGCGCCTTCTCGAACTCCTCCAGCAACCGCACCATGGCCGTGACCTGCCCGGGGTAGGTGACCTTGGGCAGGGTGAGCACGAGACCCCGCGGCAGTCCGCCGGCCTCCATCAGGCCCGTCAGGAAGATGTCGAGCGTGCGGATGCCCCGGTCACGCACCGGCGCCTCCATGCACTTCATACGGATGCCTGTGTACGGGGCCGCCGTTCCCTTGTGGCAGGCCTGTGCGATCAGGCGTGCCGCGCGGGCGGCCGCCTGGTCCTCCTCGGTGTCCGGCCGCGATCCGTAGCCGTCCTCGAAGTCGACGCGCAGGTCCTCGACCGGTTCGCGCTCCAGCTTCGCGCGTACGCGGTCATGGACGGGCTCGGCGAGATCGTCCGGGAGGCCGAGCACGGCGGCCAGGGAGGCGGCGTCCGGGGCGTGTTCGTCGAGGGCGGCGAGCGCCGCCGCGCCCCAGGAGTGGAGGGTGTCGGCGGCGAAGGCGTCCCCCGGAACGTAGACCGTGTGGACGGGCTGGCGCGTGCCGGGATCACCGGGGTAGAGGCGCTCCAACTCGGCGTCGACCGGGGCGAGAGAGGCACCGATCTCCTCGCTGACGGCACCCGCGAGGGTCGTCGCCACCCGCTCCTGCTGGCCCTGGCCCATCCCACACCCTCCCGCTTTCCGCTTCACGGAATCAACAATCCGTAGAGCGAAGCTATCCGTGGCTGTTGTCGCGGGTCAACACCTTCCGGATGCACGAGGCGCTCCTGTGCTTCCGTGAGCAACACTCCCCGACTTCGCACTGCTCGCGTCCCTCACGTGCGGGTCTGTCACACTACGGGCGCAGGGCTCGTCCGGCACCCGCCCCAGAAGGAGCCTCCCGTGCCCCATCTCCGCCGCATCACGCGCCGTCTGGGCCTCAAGACCGCCGTGGCGACCGCGGTCACCCTGCCCGTGTCCGGTGCGGCACGGTCACCGCAGCGCGTCTCGACTCCGGGCCGGCGCGAGCGGCATCTGGAGGTCATGTCGTTCAACCTGCGGTACGCGAGCGATACCGAGCCCCACAGCTGGGCGGTCCGCCGCCCGGCGACGCGCGCGCTGCTGCGTCGCGAACGGCCGCATGTCATCGGCACCCAGGAGGGCCTGTACGCCCAGGTGCGCGACATCGCGGCCGACCTCGGTGCGCAGTACGCCTGGCTCGGCACCGGCCGTGCGGGCGGCAGCCGTGACGAGTTCGTGGCCGTCTTCTACGACACGCGCCGGCTGACCCCGGTGGAGTACGACCACTTCTGGCTCTCCGACACGCCCGATGTGATCGGCTCGAACACCTGGGGCGGCGCCTGTATCCGCATGGCCACCTGGGTCCGCTTCCGCGACGCGCGGCCCCCTGGGCGGGAGTTCTACGTCCTCAACACCCACCTGGACAACAAGAGCCAGTACGCACGCGCGCGTGCCGTGTCCCTCATCGCCGACCGCATCGCCGGACTCGACCGCGCCCTGCCGCTCGTGGTGACGGGCGACTTCAACGTGGCCGCTCACAAGAACCCCGTCTACGACACCCTGCTCGACGCCGGTCTCGTGGACACCTGGGACACGGCTGCCGAGCGCACGGCGCCGTACGGCACGTTCCACGGCTACCGTCCGCCGAGGCCGTACGGCGATCGCATCGACTGGATCCTGGCCACGCCCGGCGTGACCGCGCACTGGGCCTGCGTCAACACCTTCGCTCCGGACGGGCGGTTCCCGAGCGACCATCTGCCGGTGCAGGCGTCCCTGACCCTGGCATGAACGAGGCCCCCGGGACCGCACGGCGGCGGTCCCGGGGGCCTCGTACCCGCGAAGTCGCTCAGCCCTTGCGGGCCTTGATCTCCTCGGTCAGCTGCGGGACGACCGCGAACAGGTCGCCGACCACGCCGTAGTCGACCAGGTCGAAGATCGGGGCCTCGGCGTCCTTGTTGATCGCCACGATCGTCTTCGAGGTCTGCATACCGGCGCGGTGCTGGATCGCACCGGAGATACCGGAGGCGATGTACAGCTGCGGCGACACGCTCTTGCCGGTCTGGCCGACCTGGTTGGTGTGCGGGTACCAGCCGGCGTCGACGGCGGCACGCGAGGCACCGACGGCCGCGCCGAGGGAGTCGGCGAGCGCCTCGATGATCGCGAAGTTCTCCGCGCCGTTGACACCACGGCCGCCGGAGACCACGATCGCGGCCTCGGTCAGCTCGGGGCGGCCCGTCGACTCGCGCGGCGTGCGGCCGGTGACCTTGGTGCCGGTCGCCTGGTCGGAGAACGTCACCGCCAGCTCCTCGACGCCACCGGCGGCCGGGGCGGCCTCCACGGCGGCCGAGTTCGGCTTGACCGTGATGACCGGGGCGCCCTTGGAGACACGGGACTTGGTGGTGAAGGAGGCGGCGAACACCGACTGGGTGGCCACCGGGCCCTCGTCGCCGGCCTCCAGGTCGATGGCGTCGGTGATGATGCCGGAGCCGATGCGCAGCGCGAGACGGGCGGCGATCTCCTTGCCCTCCGCGGAGGACGGGACCAGGACGGCGGCCGGGGACACCTGCTCGTAGGCGGCCTGCAGCGCGTCCACCTTCGGCACGACCAGGTAGTCGGCGTACTCGGACGCGTCGTGGGTGAGTACCTTCACCGCACCGTGCTCGGCGAGCGCGGCGGCCGTGTCGGCGGCGCCGTTGCCAAGGGCGACGGCGACCGGCTCGCCGATGCGCCGGGCCAGCGTCAGCAGCTCCAGGGTGGGCTTGCGGACGGCGCCGTCCACGTGGTCGACGTAGACGAGAACTTCAGCCATGGGAATGGATCTCCTAGCGGATTACGAAGTCTTCAGGGGCGGTCGGGCTGGGGAGCCTTAAATGAACTTCTGGCTCGCGAGGAACTCAGCGAGCTGCTTGCCGCCCTCGCCCTCGTCCTTGACGATGGTGCCCGCGGTGCGCGCCGGGCGCTCGGCGACGGCCTCGACCGCGGTCCAGGCGTTCTCCAGACCGACCTCGTCGGCCTCGATGTCCAGGTCCGAGAGGTCCCAGGACTCCACCGGCTTCTTCTTGGCCGCCATGATGCCCTTGAAGGACGGGTAGCGCGCCTCGCCCGACTGGTCGGTCACCGACACAACGGCGGGCAGGGACGCCTTCAGCCGCTCCGAGGCGGCGTCGCCGTCACGGCGGCCCGTCACGGTGCCGTCCTCGACGGACACCTCGGACAGCAGCGTCACCTGCGGCACGCCCAGGCGCTCGGCCAGCAGCGCCGGTACGACACCCATGGTGCCGTCGGTGGAGGCCATGCCGGAGATCACCAGGTCGTAGCCGGCCTTCTCGATGGCCTTGGCCAGCACCAGCGAGGTGCCGATGGCGTCGGTGCCGTGCAGGTCGTCGTCCTCGACGTGGATCGCCTGGTCGGCGCCCATCGACAGGGCCTTGCGCAGCGCGTCCTTGGCGTCCTCCGGGCCCACGGTCAGCACGGTGACCTTGGCGTCGTCGGCGTTCTCCGCGATCTGCAGCGCCTGCTCGACGGCGTACTCGTCCAGCTCGGAGAGCAGACCGTCCACGTCGTCCCGGTCGACGGTCAGGTCATCGGCGAAGTGCCGGTCGCCGGTGGCGTCGGGCACGTACTTCACAGTGACAACGATCCTCAAGCTCACGCCGGCTCTCCTACTGCATCGTCTCTTCTGGGCTGCCTTCTTGCAGGCAGCATAGGCGCCTGAAGCGGCCGATCCCGGTCGGGGCGACCCGCGCTCCGAACGAAATATTACTCGCCAGTACATCCACTCCATGCCCGCTAAGCAAGCGCTTTGAACTGTGACCTGGACAACGCTGCGTAACCGGTCGGCAGCTTCCGTCACGCAGCCCGTTGAAGCGTCCCTGTCGGTACGACAGCGGACATCCGATGCCGGACGGGGCGCCGTGGACGACCTCGGCCGACTCCAGGCGGTGGTCGCCGGCGGGCACCCGTGCCACCACTCGGCAGACCTGCACGCCGACCCCGGAGACGGCGGGCCATTCCCGCCGCGGAACCGTCCCACTGCCGCACGGTCCCCAGCACCCCGGCCGTCCAGGCCGGACGAGCGTCAGACGGCCTCGCCGAGGGCCGCGATCACGTCCGCCGTGCGGGGCTGTCCCGCCGCCCGCCGCACGATGCGCCCACCCGCGTCCAGGACGAGCACGGTCGGCGTCTTGAGGATGCCGAGCGCGCGGACGAGTTCGAGTCGTTGCTCGGCGTCGATCTCCACATGAGCGACCCCAGGCACCATCCCGGCGACCTCCGTGAGGATGCGCCGTGTGGCCCGGCAGGGGGCGCAGAAGGCGCTGGAGAACTGGACCAGCGTCGCCCGCTCGCCGAGCCCCTGGCCCAACTCGGCCGCCCCGAGCCGCCGTCCGTCCTCCCGCCCGCGCACGCTCACTCTCCCGCTCCGCCGCCGGTGCGGCACTCCGTCGACGCCGGCCGGGGCAAGCACAGCCACACGTCACATGTCACGCGTCCAGTCATTCTCCGGTGCAGCGTCCGCTGGACCGCAAAGATTCCCGCGCTCCGTGCCGCCGTCTTGCCGACCGTCTTGTTCGGGTACGCCTCGGACGCAAGCCGTATCCGCCGCACGGAGCACGGCGGCCGACAAGGCTGTGACCCTACGAAAAGCCCACCACGGGCCATACACCCGACGTGATGAGGATCTCGCCGCGCGCGGGCCCCAGAGCTGGCCCCACGTCCGTTCTTGGGGCACGATCTGCGAGACGCCGTAAACCTACGGCTGCGTAACTTCCGCCGGGGGTCCCTTCCCAGGCCGAGAGAAGGGTCCGCCCCGCCCATGGCCGAGCTCGTCTACCGTCCCGTCATCGGTGTCGCCCTCACGATGTTCAAGGCATGGGACCTGAAGATCGACTGCAAGGGCTCGGAGAACATCCCACGCTCGGGCGGTGCGGTGCTGGTGAGCAATCACATCAGCTATCTGGACTTCATCTTCAACGGCCTGGCGGCCCTGCCGCAGAAGCGCCTGGTCCGCTTCATGGCCAAGGAGTCCGTCTTCCGGCACAGAATCTCCGGCCCGCTGATGCGCGCCATGAAGCACATCCCGGTGGACCGCAAGCAGGGCGAGGCGGCCTATGCGCACGCGCTGGACTCGCTGCGGTCGGGCGAGGTCGTCGGCGTCTTCCCCGAGGCGACGATCTCCGAGTCGTTCACCCTGAAGGGCTTCAAGTCGGGCGCGGTGCGGCTGGCCCAGGACGCGGGCGTCCCGCTCGTCCCGATGGCCCTCTGGGGCACTCAGCGCCTGTGGACCAAGGGCCACCCGCGCAACTTCAAGCGCAGCCACACCCCGGTCACCATCCGGGTCGGCGAAGCGATCGAAGCCTCGCGGGACTCGTACGCGGGCGTACTCACCCGCCAGCTGCGCGAGCGCGTCCAGGAGCTGCTGGAGGCCGCCCAGCGCGCCTACCCCGGGCGCCCCAAAGGACCTGAGGACACCTGGTGGATGCCGGCCCACCTCGGCGGCACGGCCCCGACCGCGGAGGAACTGCGCGCCGCCGCGGCGCACTGAGCCGGATCAGGCGGGGGCGCGCATCGTGATCCGCGCCCCGGGGCTGAACTTCTCCAGCAGTTCGGCCAGTTCGGCACCGGCCCGCTCCACGTCGGCCACCGGCATCGGGGCCAGGCTCTCCAGCAGGAAGACAGCGGAGGTCGACTCCTCGGTCAGCCGGGTGCGGGGCCCCTGGCGCCAGTTCCAGCGGCGGCAGGTCACACCCGCCTCGTCACACCAGACCACCTCGCCCGCCTCCGGGTGCTCGACGGCCCCCTCGCCGCCCGCGACGGTCACGAACTCCTCGTCGCCCATGGCCCTGACGAGGCGCATGGCGCCCTGAACGAGAGCGAGGTCCTCGCCGCCGACCGGAATCAGATGCGCCACACTGATCGCGTTGTAGACGTCGACGAGCACATTGATCCTGGGCAGACCGGCGTCCGACAGGGCCCGTCTGGCGAGCGCCTCGGCCGAATTGCGGGTGCGGGACGGCTTGGCGCCGAAGGCCGTGTACAGCGTGCGCCAGGCCGCCATGTGCGGATCCTCGTGCGGGGCACGCCCGTCCAGGCGTACGGCGAGACGGCGGACCGCGTCGTCGAGCAGCGCCGACGTTCCCTCGGTGCTGGGTCCGTTGACGAGTCCATGGGCCTCGATCGCGACGTGCGTGAAGCCGGGCGCGAGGGCGCGCACCGTGTCGGACACGGTCAGGGTGAGAGTCATCGGTGCCTCAGAGTGCGGTGGGGAGCGTCTTCCAGAGGGCCGGCCGGTCGGGTGCGGCCTTGAGAGGCGTCCAGCACGGCCGGGCAAGGTTCACTATATAGTTCGGGGTAGTCCATCTCATTGGACTTCTCGTCGGGGATCCAGGCCAGGCGCTCACCGTCCAGGGAGAACCGGGCATCCACCCCCGGCTTGTTTCCGCGGGGATCCTGCCGGTGCCAGGCGCCGTGGAACCGCACGGCGGCCAGTCCGTGCACGAAGTGACCACGGCCGTCGTCGTCCAGCAGTCGCTGGTAGCACAGCGCCGTCGGGATGCCCTCGGCGCGCAGCAGCGCGGCCAGGGCGTGCGCCTTGGCGTGACAGATGCCGGTGCGCTCCCGCAGGGTGTCGGAGGCGCGCCAGGTGACGCGCAGGTCGCCGCTGTCGGCGGAGTGCGGGATGCCGTCGCGTACGAACCCAAAGGCGGCTTGCGCATAGGCATACGAGTCCGCGACCTGCCCGGCCAGATGCACGGCCGTTTCGCGCACCACCGGATGATGGTGGTCGATGACGTCATCCGCGATCAAGTAGGCGGACAGGTCCGGCGCTTGCTGGATCAGCTCCATGTTTTCGGAGCATAGGAATGCGGCCGACCGACGGTCAATGACTTTTCGATCAGCCGCATACCTATGTACCAAGCGGGGCGACGCCCGACACTAGCGCGCCATCTCCTCCTTCAGCGCCGCCAGGAACCGGTCCACGTCGTCCTCGGTCGTGTCGAAGGCGCACATCCAGCGCACCACACCGGCGGCCTCGTCCCAGAAGTAGAACCGGAACCGCTGCTGCAGGCGCTCGCTCACGTCGTGCGGGAGTCTGGCGAAGACGCCGTTGGCCTGTACCGGGTAGAGGATCTCCACCCCGTGCACGGACCGCACGCCCTCCGCGAGCCGTTGCGCCATCTCGTTGGCGTGGCGGGCGTTGCGCAGCCACAGGTCCTTGGCGAACAGGGCCTCCAGTTGCACCGACACGAAGCGCATCTTCGACGCGAGCTGCATGGACAGCTTGCGCAGATGCTTCATATGACTGACGGCGTCCTGGTTGATCACGACGACCGCCTCGCCGAACATTGCGCCGTTCTTCGTGCCGCCGAGGGAGAGGATGTCGACGCCGACCGCATTGGTGAACGTCCGCATCGGCACGTCCAGGGAGGCGGCCGCGTTGGCGATCCGGGAGCCGTCCAGGTGCACCTTCATACCGCGTGCGTGGGCGTGCTCGCAGATCGCGCGGATCTCGTCCGGCGTGTAGAGGGTGCCCAGTTCGGTGCTCTGGGTGATCGAGACGACCTGCGGCATCGCGCGGTGCTCGTCCTCCCAGCCGTACGCCTGCCGGTCGATCAGCTCAGGCGTGAGCTTGCCGTCGGGCGTGGGCACGGTGAGCAGCTTCAGACCGCCCATGCGCTCGGGGGCGCCGCCCTCGTCCACGTTGATGTGCGCGCTCTCCGCGCAGATCACCGCACCCCAGCGGTCGGTGACCGCCTGGAGCGCGACGACGTTCGCGCCGGTGCCGTTGAACACCGGGAACGCCTCGGCCGTGGAGCCGAAATGACTGCGGATGATCCGCTGGAGGTTCTCGGTGTAGACGTCCTCGCCATACGCGACCTGGTGCCCGCCGTTGGCCACGGCCAGGGCGGCGAGCACCTCCGGGTGGGCCCCGGCGTAGTTGTCACTGGCGAAACCGCGAACCTCCGGGTCGTGACGGCGACGCGCGTCGGTCTTGGGAGGGTTCACCGCTTCTCGGTCAGCCACAGACGTTTTCCGTTCACTTCCGCAGCGGGCTCGTTCCAGACGCCGGCGATGGCCTCGGCCAGGTCCTTGACGTCCGTGAAGCCCGCGAACTTCGCGTTGGGGCGCTCCGCACGCATCGCGTCGTGCACCAACGCCTTCACCACCAGGATCGCAGCCGCCGACGTCGGCCCCGCCTCGCCCCCGGCCTTGCGGAAGTAGTCGGCCATGGCCAGCGTCCACGCCTCGGCGGCGGCCTTGGCGGCGGCGTAGGCGGCGTTGCCCGCGGTGGGCTTGCTCGCGCCCTCGGCGCTGATCAGGACGTACCGGCCGCGGTCGCTGCGCTGCAGCGCCTCGTGGAACGCGAGGGACGTGTGCTGCACGGTACGGACGAGCAGCAGTTCGAGGAAGTCCCAGTCGTCGAGGCTGGTCTTGGTGAAGGTCTCGCTGCCGCGCCAGCCGCCGACCAGGTGCACCAGCCCGTCGACGCGCCCGAAGTCCTTCTCGATGTGGGTGGCCCAGTCCCGGGTGGACTGCAGGTCGAGCAGGTCCACCGTGTCCCCGGTGACGGTGGCGCCGCCGAGCGCGTAGCGGGCCGCGTCGACCGCCTCCGCGAGCCGCTCGGGGTCGTTGTCCGAGGCGATGACGGTCGCTCCCGCCTCGGCCAGCCGCAGCAGCGTCGCCCGGCCGGCGGCTCCGCCCGCACCGGCCACCGCGATCACCGCGCCACTGAGTGGTCCATTCCCGTTCCGCATGGTCCTCGCCTCCCGAACAGCATCCGCTGCATCAGCCGTACCCACGGCGCGGGCGCTCACGCGGCGACTCGCTCGGCGGTTTCCGCGGTGATGCCCTTGGTGGAGGCGATCACGTTCTTGAGCTTCTTCTGGAGCGCCTCATAGAACATGCTCAGGGGAAACTCGTCCGGAAGCACGTCGTCCACGAGCTTGCGCGGCGGCTGGGTCAGGTCGAGGGCCTCGGGGCCCTTGGCCCACGTGGAGCCCGGGTGCGGGGCGAGGTAGGTGGAGACCAGCTCGTAGGCGGCGAACCAGTGCACGAGCTTCGGGCGGTCGATGCCGTCCCGGTACAGCGTCTCGATCTCGGCGCACAGCTGGTTGGTGATCTGCGGCGCACGCTGCCAGTCGATGGAGAGCTTGTTGTCGGTCCAGCGCACCACGTCGTGCTGGTGCAGGTAGGCGAAGAGCAGCTGGCCGCCGAGGCCGTCGTAGTTGCGGACCCGCTCACCGGTGACCGGGAAGCGGAACATACGGTCGAAGAGCACCGCGTACTGCACGTCACGGCCCTGCGGGAAGCCGTCGGCCTCCAGCTCCACGGCCTCCTTGAAGGCGGTGAGGTCGCAGCGCAGTTCCTCCAGGCCGTACATCCAGAACGGCTGGCGCTGCTTGATCATGAACGGGTCGAACGGCAGGTCACCATGGCTGTGGGTGCGGTCGTGAACCATGTCCCAGAGGACGAACGCCTGCTGGCAACGCCCCTGGTCGTGCACCATCGCGGCGATGTCCTCGGGCAGTTCGAGGCCCAGGATGTCGACGGCCGCCGCCGTGACCCGGCGGAAGCGCGCGGCCTCGCGGTCGCAGAAGATACCGCCCCAGGAGAACCGTTCCGGCGCCTCGCGCACGGCGATGGTCTCCGGGAAGAGGACGGCCGAGTTGGTGTCGTAGCCGGCGGTGAAGCCCTCGAAGGTGATGCCGCAGAACAGCGGGTTGTCGTAGCGCGTGGCCTCCAGCTCGGCGAGCCACTGTGGCCACACCATGCGCAGGACGACCGCTTCGAGATTGCGGTCGGGGTTGCCGTTCTGCGTGTACATCGGGAAGACGACCAGGTGCTGGAGGCCGTCCTGGCGGTCGGCGGCGGGCTGGAAGGCCAGCAGCGAGTCCAGGAAGTCGGGGACCTGGAAGCCTCCGTCGGCCCACCGGCGCAGGTCCTTGACGAGCGCCTCGTGGTAGGCGGCGTCGTGCGGCAGCAGCGACGAGAGTTCCTCGACGGCCCGCACCACTTCCCGCACGGCCTCGTCGACGGTGGCGCGCTCGGGTGCACCCTCGGCGGCGAAGTCGATCGAGCCGTCCTTGGCCTGCCATGGCCGGATCCGCTCCACGGCATCCCTGAGCACGGGCCAAGCCGGGTGGTCCACCACCTTGCCCTGCGGAGGAATCTTCTCCTCCGAACCCACCTGCACAAGAATTTCCGTCATGACCCATCCTTCACGGGAGAACCTCAAGTAGGGACACCGTATGCGGGGAGTGTTTCTTCCAGCAAGAGGACAGTCAGGAAATTATCCTGCTCACACCCGCCCTCGCCGCTCTTTTTCCTGCCGGAAACCAAAGTCCGCGTGACATCCAGCAGACGTCGCGCCGAGCGCTCGGAGGCCGGGACCTCGCGCGGGCAACCGTATGATTTCGGCCACCTCGGGGGGACGGAGGGTTCCGGCGAGCAGCCGGGGGCGAGGGTCAATGGCGGCATGACGCGCCCACCAAGGGGTGACACCCAGCCGGCCCTACGGATCCGGTTTCGCACCGTGCCGTACGCTCGTTGCTCCGTGTAGGAGCGGGTTCACCGCGCACCCGGGCCACTAGGCTGCGCCCTGCCGCGACGGTGCGGGAACGCCTCGCGGCAGCCGAGCCGCCGTCGACGGAAGCGAGTTGAACCTTGAACTTCCTCACCATCGGTCACCGCGGAGTCATGGGTGTCGAACCCGAGAACACGCTCCGGTCCTTTGTCGCCGCCGAACGCGCGGGCCTCGACCTGATCGAGCTCGATCTGCATCTGAGCAAGGACGGCGCTCTCGTGATCATGCACGACGCCGAAGTGGACCGTACGACCGACGGCACCGGGCCGATCACCGAGAAGACCGTCACCGAACTGCGCGCGCTCGACGCGGGCCGCGGTGAGCGGGTCCCCGTCTTCGAGGAGGTCCTGGACGCGGTGCGGACGCCGCTCCAGGCGGAGATCAAGGACGTGGCGGCGGCGCGGGCGCTGGCCGAGGTGATGCACCGGCGGGACCTCGTCGGCCGGGTCGAGGTGTCGTCGTTCCACGCCGAGGCGATCACCGAGATCGCCCGGCTGGTACCCGGCGTACGCACCGCGCTGATCGCCAGCCGCTACGGCACCGACGTGGTGGAGCACGCCGTCGCGGCGGGTGCGCGCACGGTCTGCCTCAACGTCCGCCGGCTGACCCTGGAGGTCGTCGAGCACGCCCGCAAGGCGGACCTGAGGGTCATCGCCTGGGTCGTGAACACCCTGGACCACCTGCGGCTCGTCCGCGCCCTGGAACTGGACGGCGCGACCACGGACTACCCGGAGATCAAGCGCACCGGCCGCTTCACCGCCTGAGGGCCGCGGTCGTACGGCAGCGGCCCGACCCGTACGACCGCCCGCCGTACGGCTTCCGCTGTCGCCGTATGCCCGGCGCGCACGTCGCGCCGGGCGCCGCGCCGGAGGTCAGACCAGCGGCTTGACCAGCAGCTCGAACTGGAGGTCGTCGCGCTGCGGGATGCCGAAGCGCTCGTCGCCGTACGGGAACGGGCTCATCTGCCCCGTACGGCGGTAGCCGCGCCGTTCGTACCAGGCGATGAGGTCGTCCCGGACGGAGATCACGGTCATCTGCATCTCCGTGACGCCCCAGTCCGCGCGGGCCGTGCGCTCCGCCTCGGCGATCACCGTCTTGCCGAGACCCTCGCCCTGGAGCGCGGGGCTGACCGCGAACATGCCGAAGTAGGCCGTCTCCCCACGGTGTTCGAGCTGGCAGCAGGCGACGATCACACCGTCGCGCTCGACCGTGAGCAGCCGGCTGCCGGGCGCCTTGATGACCGCGAGCACACCCTCCGGGTCGGTCCGCCGGCCTTCCAGGATGTCCGCCTCGGTCGTCCATCCGGCCCGGCTGGCGTCGCCGCGGTACGCCGACTCGATCAGCGCGACCAGCGCGTCCACGTCGCCTTCGGCGGCGTCACGGAAGGTCAGACCGGTCGTGGCGGTGGCGGCGCTGACGCTGTTCATGGGCTGCTTCTCCGATCAGTGGCGCGGCGCGGGCACCGATGAGCGTAACGCTCCCGCTAGGCTCCGTTTGTATGGTCCACGTACTGAACAGCCGCGTTCTCCTGCGCCCCACCGACCCTGAGCACTCCCGTGCGTTCTACGGCGAGAAGCTCGGGCTCGCGGTCTACCGGGAGTTCGGTACGGGACCCGAGCGAGGTGTCGTGTACTTCCTCGGCGGTGGCTTCCTGGAGGTCGCCGGCCGCGGTGAGGCACCGCCCTCCCCCGCGCTGAAGCTGTGGCTGCAGGTGCAGGACGTCACGGCCGTGCACGAGGAGCTGACCGGCGCCGGTGTCGAGATCGTGCGGCCCCCCGTCAAGGAGCCGTGGGGGCTGATCGAGATGTGGATCGCAGATCCGGACGGCACCCAGATCGTGCTCGTGGAGATCCCGGCCGACCATCCGCTGCGCCACCGCCCCGGGATCTGATGCCGCCGACCGGGCGGGGACATAGCCTGCTGAGGGGGACGCGCGTCACGGGAGGACCCCATGAAGCTCGAGAAACCGGTGGCCGGCGGACCCTGCTGGGCGGAACTGGGAACCAGCGATCTGGAGGCGGCCAAGCGGTTCTACACCGAGTTGTTCGGCTGGCGTCCGGAGACGGACGTGCGGCCGGAGGCGGGCGGATACACGGTCGCCCGCCTCGGTGACGCGCCGGTCGCGGCCCTCGCCCCGCTGCACCAGCAGGCGCAGCCGGTCGCCTGGAACGTGGCGTTCTCGGTGGACGACGCCGATGCGGCGGCGGAGGCGGTGCGGGAGGCCGGGGGCACGGTGATCCTGGGGCCCATGGACGTGTACGACGCGGGCCGTTTCACGGTCGCCCGCGATCCGGGCGGCGCGGCCTTCCAGATGTGGCAGCCACGGGCTTTCGCCGGTGCGGGGCTGTTCAACGCGCCGGGTGCCCTCGGCTGGGTGGAGTTGCTGACCCGCGTCCCGGACCGGGTGACCGACTTCTACACGACGGTGTTCGGCTGGACCGTGAACGCCTCCGCGTACTACAGCCAGTGGGGCGTCGAGGGCGCCGACTTCGGCGGCATGATGACCATGGGCGACCGGTTCCCGCCCGAGGTGCCGTCGCACTGGCTGCCGTACTTCGCGGTCGAGGACGCGGACGCCATGGCGTCCGTCGCGACGGAGGCGGGCGGAAGCGTCCTCATGGAACCGACATCGATGCCGGGCGGCCGGCGCATCGCCGTCCTGAAGGATCCGCACGGCGCGGTGTTCGGCGTGTACGCGGCCGGCCACGAGGGCTGAGAGCTCCGGACGAGGGGCCGCCCGCCCCTGGGTGTGGGCGCCCGACCCGCCCGGTCGGCGCCGCGCGAGCGGTGCGGCCGGCCGGGCGCTACGTCCGTGCCCGGCGCGGCCCGTCGGTGCGGGCCCAGCCGCGCGGCGCGCCGAGCCGTCCCTCCAGTTGGATCAGCAACCCTCCGAGCAGAGAGGCGAGTTGCGACTGCTCCGGGCCGTCGAGGCCGGACAGGACCGCCGTCTCGTACGCGAGCTGCTCGGGCAGGACGGCGTCGACCAGGTCGCGGCCCGCCTCGGTGAGGCGGACATGGGCGACACGGCGGTCCCGGGTGTCGCCGCGCCGCTCGACCAGGCCGCGTTCGGTGAGCTGCTTGAGGCGTTTGGTGACGGCGGCGCCGGAGGAGAACGTCTCGCGGGCGATCTCACCGGGGGTCAGCTCATGGCCCGTGCGGCGCAGCGTGCCGAGGACGTCGAACTCGGGCCGGGTGAGCCCGGCGCGGCGCAGCGGCGCGTCCTCGGCCTGCTGGAGCAGGGCGGCGCAGCGGTTGACACGGCCGATGATCTCCATGGGACCGGTGTCGATGTCGGGGCGCACGGCGTGCCACTGGCGCACGACGGCGGCGACGGTGTCGCTCGCACGGTCACGCCCGGCCGCGTCTGCGTCCAGGGGCTTGCGCCGCACCGCACCGGAACCGGAATGGGCACCCGTATCCGCATCCGCATCCGCATCCGCACCCACGGCTTTCCGTCCGCCCGCGCCCTCACCGTCCGCGGCGGCCTCCCGTCCGTTCGCTGCCGTCATGTCCGTGCGCCTTCCTGGGTGTGCAGTCCCTGCCGTCGTACCGTCGCCGCGAGCGTACGGTGTCCGGCCTGTTCGGCCCGCAACACCCGCTCCTCCGGCAGGGCGCGCTGCCACCATTCGCCGGCCGCAGCGTCGGCCGCGGCACGCAGGTCCACCACCGCGGCGGCCAGGCCGCGGCGCGCGGCCTCCAGAGCGCCCGGCTCGGGACGCTCCGCGGCCGCTACACCGGCCGCGCGCACCCGGGCCGACTCCAGTGCGGCGAGCGCGTGCTCGACGCGATCGCCGGCGCGCCGGTTGGTGACGGCGACCGCGGCGCCGAAGCCGAGGAGTGCTCCTACGAGCGTGTCCAGTACCCGGTCGGCCATCAGCGCGCCGGGCTCCTGGTAGTGGGCGAACTCGGTGATGAGCAGGGCCATCGGAGTCACGCAGACGCTGCCGAGCCAGTAGTTGCGGCTGATCAGCGCCTCGGCGCCGAAGTTGAGGGCGAGGCCGCACAGTACGAGAGACAGTCGGCTCACGTGGGCGAGCGGCGCGATCGCGGCGAACAGCAGGACACCGGCCAGGTTGCCGACGACGCGCTGGATGCCGCGGTTCCAGGTGAGGGTGACGTTGGTCTGGTAGAGCGAGGCGGCGGTGACCAGCGCCCAGTACGGGCGGCCCACACCGAACGCGAGCGACGCGTATCCGGCGAGGGCGCAGCCGAGCGCGGTGCGCAGGGCGAGGGGGCCCAGCGGGCCGAGCCTGCGGAGCAGCGGGCGCGCCGGGGTGTCGAGTTCGGCCTCGACACCGAGAAGTTCGTCGGCGGCCTCGCCGAGGCCGTCCGGCTGCGGCACCGGCCCCGTGCCCCGCAGGTCACGGGCCCAGCCCCGCAGCCGCTCGGGGTCGCTGTCGGCGGGCGCCGCGAGCGCGACCTCGGCACGGACGACGAGCCGCTCCAGGGCGCGCCGCGGCGCCGAACGGGCCCCGGTCGACAGCAGCGACTGCCACGCGGTGTGCACGGCGGCTGCCGCGCCGGCCCGGGCGGCGGCCGTACCGGTCTCGGTGAACGCGGCGGCGGCGCTGAGCGCGTGGGCGGTGGCCCGGCGCTCGGGTCCGTGGGGCCGCAGCAGGCCGGGGGCCATGCAGACGGTCCAGGACCAGGCGCCCGCCGCGGCGGCGAGGGCGAGATGGCCGGGCACCTGGCCGAGCGCCTGTGGGGCGAACAGGGACGCCGAGCTGATGAAGGTGAAGATCACATTTCCCGGCGGCCCGATCCGGGTCGCGTCGCACAGCGCCTTCTGTACGGCCGCGAGCAGGGCCCCGACGGTCACGAGCAGCACCGCGTTCGTGGTGAGCGAGGAGGTGAGCAGGGCGACGGCGAGTCCGCCGAGCATGCCGAGGACGACCAGGGCGAGGGTGCGGGCGCGGGCCGCGTAGGGGCGGCTGTGCCCGTACAGGGCGCAGAGCGCGCCCGCCATGGCGTAGACCGCGAGGTCGAGGCGGCCGAGGGCAAGCAGGGCCAGGTTCGGCGGGGCGACCGCGGCGACCACGCTCAGCGCGGGCTTGAACCAGATCTCCGACGGCCTGCCGAGGCGCAGGATGCCGGACAGGGGAAGCGGGCGCACACGGGAGGTTCTGGGGGTCGCACTGCTCATACCCAGAAGGTTAGCAGGTGTTTTACTAGTAAAACATATGCGCGCCGGAGCCCCGACCTGCACCGCGTCCCGCACGCTCCCCCGGCGTACCCCTGTGCGCTCGCTTGCGCACCCTCAGTGACGGGCATGCCCCCAGCGTCCGGCGCGGAGTCGAACGGGGAGGTGCGCGGTGCACGGACCGGCGTCGCCCGGCTGGCTGCTCGTCGCGCTGTGTGCGGCGACCGGGGCCTACTGTCTGCTGCGCATGCGCAGCACCGTCGAGGAGCAGCGCCGGGCCGCGGGAGGCGAGGCGTTGATGGGGTTCGGCATGGCGGTGATGGCCGTGCCCGCGGCGGTCGCGGTACCACCGCGGGGGGTCTGGATCGCCTACGTCCTCGTCTTCGGCGGGGCCGCTCTGCAGGCCCTGTGGGCGGCCCGGACGAGCACCCATCATCTGCACCACCTGGTGGGGGCCGCAGCGATGGCCTACATGGCGGCGGCGATGGCGGCCTCGCCCGGGCACCACGGACACGGCGGCATACCCCCGCTGACCGAGGCGCTCCTGCTCTACTTCGCGGTCTACGTGCTGTGGTCGGGGGTGCGGCTGGTGCCGGTCGCCGGGGTGGCCACGGCCGGGGGTGCGCGCCCGGTGGGCTGGGGTGACCGCCCCGAACTCGCCCGTGCGTGCCGACTGTCCATGGCCATCGCGATGCTGGCGATGCTCCTGACGCTCTGAAGCACTCCGCAACGCGCCGCGCGGGCGCACCGGCCCCCGCAAGGGCCGGCCCAACCACGCCGTGGCGTACGTCACTTTGCCGCGAGAGTACGTATCCCGTGACGCGGCCCGGCTCTTAAGCTTCGCCCATGATGGTCCCCGCAGCACTGTTGCTGCTCGGCGCCCTGACCGCCGTGCTCGCCCCGCGGCTGCTCGCCCGGGCGGACTGGCCGGACCGGGAGCCGGTGGTCGCCCTGTGGGTGTGGCAGTGCGTGGTGGCGGCCGTACTGGTGTGCTGCGCGCTGTCGATGACCCTCAGCGCGGCCGCGGCCTGGGCCGCCGTGCGCGGCCACATGTTCGCCTCCGCACCGCACGGCGTCATGGACGCCTATGCGCTGGGCGCCGGAGGCCCGTGGGCCGCGACGACCGCCGTGGCGCTGGCGTGCGGCGGGGTGTGGAGCGCGGCGATGCTGGTGCGGGAGGTCGTGCGGGCACAGGCGCGCCGTCGGCGCAGCCGGGCCGAACTGCTCGTGCGTGCCCCGCAGTTGCCCGGCGAGGAGCCCGGCAGCGACCGGCTGGTGGTCCTGGAGGGGGAGCGCCCGGACGCCTGGTGGCTGCCCGGGGCGACACCCCGGCTGGTCATCACCACGGCCGCGTTGCGCCGGCTCAAGGGTGGGCAGCTGGACGCGGTGCTCGCCCATGAACAGGGTCACGCACGGGCCCGGCACGACTGGCTGCTGCACTCCTCGGCCGCACTGGCCTACGGGTTTCCGCAGGTGCCGGTTTTCGCCGCGTTCCGCGACGAGATGTACCGGCTGGTCGAACTCGCCGCCGACGACATGGCGTCGCGCCGCCACGGCCGCCTCACCACCGCGCTCGCGCTGGTGGAACTCAACGAGGACCGGGGCGTGTTCGGGCCCTGCGCAACCCCGCAGGCCCATGTGCCCCAGCGCGTCCACCGTCTCCTGACTCCCCCGGACCGGCTGCCGGCCGCGCACCGGCTCAGGCTCACGGCGACCGCGGCGCTGGTCCCGGCTATTCCGGTGCTGGTGGCGCTCGTCCCGGGGCTGCGGGCCCTCGGGTAGCCACCGGCCGCCCCAGCCGTGCGCCGGCCCGGGTTGACCCGGAGCCCCCTCGCGTCGGCGAGGATCGCCGTATGCCTCTCGCCCCCGTCGCATCCCCTTCCCGCCCGCCGAGTGCGCGGGTCGCCGCTCTCGTCGCCGCCCCCTTGGCCGTCGCATCGGGGGTGCTGACCGTCTTGGTCGCCGCGTCCTGGCATCCGCTGATGGCGCTCGACCGCAGCCTGGCCCGCACCGCGCACCGGTGGGCGACCGGCCACCAGGGGCTCACCCGGGTCTCACGCGTCCTGACGGACTGGGTGTGGGACCCGACGACCCTGCGCATCCTGTGCGCGGCCGCCGTGGGCCGGCTGCTGTGGCGGCACCGGGCGAAGCGGCTCGCGCTGTGGGTGGCGGCCACCTGTGCGCTGGAAGCACTGGTGCAGAGCGCCCTCAAGGCAGCCGTCGGCCGGGCCCGCCCCGTATGGCCCGACCCCGTCGACTCCGCCCACAACGGGGCCTTCCCGTCCGGCCATGCCATGACCGCGACGGTGGTGTGCGGCCTGCTGCTGTGGCTTCTGCACCGGTACGACGTCCCGCGCCCCCTGTGGCGTACGGCGCTGGCGACGGCCGTGGTCGCCGTCGTGGGGGTCGGGCTGACCCGTGTCTGGCTGGGCGTGCACTGGCCGTCGGACGTGGTGGGCGGCTGGCTGCTCGGGGCCCTGCTGGTCGCGCTGGCGGTGGCGTCGTACGGTCGGTGGCAGAAGCCCGCGCAGCAGCGCCCCGCTCCGCCGCAGAGCGGCCCTTGACCCCGTGCGGACCGGTCACGAAGGATCGGCTCCATGGCCATCAAAGGTGTGCTCTTCGATTTCTCCGGAACCCTTTTCCGTATCGAGTCGACGGAGTCGTGGCTGCGCGCCACGGTGACGGAAGCCGGACTGACCCTGCCGGAGGCGGAGTTGGTCCGCGCGGCCGAGTTGCTGGAGTCTGCGGGCGCGCTGGCCGGCGGAGCCTTACCCGCGGCTCCCCTGCCGGACGCCCTGGCCACGCTGTGGGCGGCCCGGGACCGCAGCGCCGAGGCGCACCGGGCCGCGTACACCGCCCTGTCACGTCAGGTGCCGCTGCCCGACCCACATCTCCATGACGCCCTGTACGACCGCCATATGACGCCTGCCGCCTGGCGGCCCTACCCCGACACCGCCGAGGTGCTCGGCGCACTGCGGGAGCGGGGCGTGGCCGTCGGCGTGGTCAGCAACATCGGCTGGGATCTGCGCCCGGTCTTCCGCGAGCACGGCATCGCCCCGTACGTGGACACCTATGTGCTGTCGTACGAACACGAGATCCAGAAGCCGGACACCCGGCTGTTCGCCCTCGCCTGCGACGCTCTCGGGGTCGCTCCGCGGCACGCGCTGATGGTGGGGGACGACCGCCGCGCGGACGGCGGCGCGGCGGATCTCGGCTGCCCGGTGCACTTCGTCGACCACCGCCCGGTGGCCGAGCGCCCGGACGGGCTCCGTCCCGTGCTGGACCTGGTCTGAGCGCGGCCGTCCGGCCGCGCTCAGCTCTGGTAGCCCTCGACCTGCGACGCCGGGCGGACCTGGGCCTCGTCCGGGTTCTCGCCGAACTCGGACTTGGCGCGGCGCTGGCGCAGCAGGTCCCAGCACTGGTCGAGCGCGCGTTCCAGTTCGGTGAGTCGTTCGTGCTCCGTCGCGCTGTCGATCCGGCCGGACTGGAACGCGTCACGCAGGCCGCGCTCCTCGTCCACCATCGCCGTGATCCGGGTCAGGATCTGCTCTTGGTTCATGTGTGTATGCCTCCTCTGGGACTCGTGCCCACTCTAGGGACAGTTGTACGCCACTGCGACACCCGCCCCCCAGGCTGCGAAGACCGGGGTGTGCGGGAGCGGGGCGTGAGGCGGGACGCGCGTCTCGGCGTACGTCCCACCGGTCACGGATGTAGGGGTGCGCGCACAAGGGCAGCGGTGCCCGCCCTGGACCATCCCCCGTGTGGCCCAGGGCAGACGCCACCCCGTCCCGGCCCGCCGAGGGCACGGTCTGGATGCGCTGAGTATAGTTGGCTGGCAGCCAGTCAACGCAGGAGTCCAGGATGTCCCCGCGCAGCGCCTCGGTCAATGAAGAATTGCGGCGGCGTTCCCGTGAGCGGCTTCTCCAGGCCGCGGTCGAACTGGTCAGCGAGCGCGGCTACGACGCGACGACGCTCGGCGACATCGCCGACCGCGCCGGTTCCGCCCGGGGCCTGGTGTCGTACTACTTCCCCGGCAAACGACAGCTCCTCCAGTCCGCCGTGCACCGGCTGATGCACCGCACCCTCGAGGAGGCCCTGGAAGGCGAGCCGCGCACCGAGGACGGCCGGGAGCGGATGGCGCGGGCCATCGACGCGGTCCTGGGGCTGACAGTCCATCACACTGTGCTGATGCGCCACCACATGGCGGGAATCCTGCAAGCGGAGGGGTTTGTGCAATGCCCCGAGCAGCAGCGGCTGGCGGAGCTGTTGCGGGACACGGTCACCCGGCACGGGTCGAAGGACCCCGACGTCGATTACCCCACGCTGCGGGCCCTGTTGATGGGCGCCGTCTACTCGGCTCTCGTGCCCGGCGCGCCGATGCCGCTGCCGATACTGCGGGGCGAGCTGTTCCAACGGTACGGACTCGACTGGCGGATGGGGACCATGCCGGACACCGAGGGCGTGCGCGAGCCGCACGACCAGGACCTGTCGCGGTTCTTCGCCACGGAGAGCCACCACCCGGAAAGGAACGGCCAGGACGGCTAGTTCCGTACTTCGCGGGTAGCTCGTTCAGGTTTCTGGCCAGCGGGGATGTGTTGGTTCCAGGCCGAGGAGGTCGAGGAGATGGAGCTGG
>NZ_JBSFXK010000027.1:0-43896 GCF_053595355.1 Streptomyces sp. NPDC002513
CAGACATTGAGGGCCTCCCTCCTGAGCTCGTGCATACCCGGACGATAGGAACCACCGGGCTGAGCAGGGAAGGGGGCCCGGCCCTCATAGGATCACCCATGAGGGCCGGGCGGAGGCGCCTGCCCGGCTCGTTCGCGGTGGAGTACCACGCCCGCTCCACGGTGTGTGGGTCGACGGCGGACGGGATGAGAGCTGGGGGGGAAGCGGTGGGTTGAGGTCAGTGACAGGCGAAGCGGGAGGAGAGCCAGCGACCTCAAGTCAAGTCGGAGATTCCCTGTAGGAACGTGCCAACGGCGATGCATGCGCCTGCGGCCAGGAAGCCCCAACCCACGATCTTCTGGATGACCCGGTTGAAGCGGTTGTTGAACTCGCGCCGCTGGCCTTCGCGCCCCTCGGACAGGCGCCGCAGCCACGTTGGCACACTCGCTTCAGCCCGTCGGCGATGCCAAGTCGCGAAGCCTCGATAGTCGAGAACGATGATCAGCCCCACAGCCGCCAAGAGCACGCCCATAAGGAACGGCCCAAGTAGGCCCCACCCTGTGACCGGTGTACCACGGCCGACAAACACTGCAGCCTTGATCACGAGGCCGCTACGACGTGTCATCACCTGGTGATCATATGGAGGCAAGCCCGCCGGTGCGTAGCCTCTGGATATCGTCCGCCGATTGGCTGAGGCGCAGGCATCGTGCCCCCCACGTGACGTGCCCGAAGCGACGGCAACCACCGGGGACTCACGGGGAACTGCGGGGCCCCATCTACTTCGCCGCAGGTCAGCCCCTTCCCAGCTCAGCTCCCACCTGCATACGCGATCTTCCAAACTGTGGCTCTAGGCGCCGACAATCAGCCCGGTTGGAGTTGTCCGGTCGCGGTGAGGGTGACCGACGCCGTCCACCAGTCGCGCGATCCACACGGATCGTGCGTGGTGTGGTGCACGAGCCGCACCAGGGTGTTGGTCCGGAGCACCTGCTGTCCGGCCTGGTCCGCGGTAAGGGTGATTGTCAAAATGCGGCGGGGGTCGGTGCCGGGCGAGGTCGGGACGTGCAGGTGTGCTCCGGCTTCCCCAGCTGGGTACGACACGCAGTGAGTGTCGGCGCAGGCTCGCACTGTCGCCTGTGGGTGCGATCGTGTCCAGGCCGAGACGTTTAGCTGGACGGAGGGGTACGCCAACACCGCGGAGGCCGCGCATACTGTCGGCTGGGTGGTGCACCCAGCAACCGCACCGATCATGACCGTGCTGGCCCCAAGTAGGCGGACCATGCTGAATCGTGTCGCACCCGGCACCGTGAAACGAGGGCTCATATCTATGAGACCTTGCTGCACCGATTTTGGTTGCCGCCGTAGCAGCAACCTTGAGTGATCATCGTGCTGATTCTCGTCCGGCGCTACGAGGAACCTGCTACACCCCAGCTTGGCAAGCGTCAAGTGCCCGCTTGGTGTCTGACACCAACGGCTGACACCAACAGCGCCGGACGAGCGCGGTTGGCACGGACTCCAGCGACCGCTACAACGCCGCACGGCAGCTGAGCGCCAGCATCAACAGTCCGTGCTGATCGACCTGATAAGGATGAGGCCAGATCTCGAAGCTGGCATCGGGCACAGGCGCCGTTCTCACTGATGGACGGCGCCCGCACCGCCGGGTCTGGTTGTACTGAAGCGCCACGGCCTATGGTCATCGACCAATGCACGGCTGGGGACGCCTCGACGGACACGACTCCACTGCGCTCCACCCCAGACACCGCCACCTGGTTGGACATGGTGCTTACCTTGTGAGCACCGCACTTCCACGAGAAGTCGACTTGCACAGGCTGCACCGCAACCGTGATCTTCCCCTTGCCCTGGCAGCTCACCGCGATGGTGAGGGCCTCACCCTTCTTGCCCTTGCTGTAGGGAACGTTGGCGTTCCCGGTGGTCACCTTCTGACGACCGGCGAGTGATTCGTCAGGGTCCAGCTCCGGCGGCTTCTGCAGGGAGGGCTGCGTAGTGCTGGGCACAGTGCCGGCCGTTGCCGGGCCCGAGGTCGTGGAGGCTCGGGGCTGCGTAGGCTGCTTGGCGTCCGAATGGTCCGTCGTGCATGCGGCGATGGACAGAAGTACCGCAGCACACGCGATGCTCAGTGCCGTATGGGCTCGGCAAGACATACCAGTTCTCCGAGATAGCCCAGCCGACATGATTCGGCGTGTGGATGATTACGTTGCGTCCGCTGCTGCTCTGCCCGCAGCTGTCGAGATCATGTCAGTGCGCGTGGTGGGCTACCAGCCTCCAACGCGCACGACTGTTAGATTTAGGTCTTTGTAGTGGGCATGGCGGGATGCTGCTAGTACAGCAACCACAGCAACCAGCCTCGACCAGTAGCGCCTCCGAGTGGCCACGAAGCGGCCTGTATGACCGTCACCGACCGGTCCACATAGAGCTACGGATCAGATGCTGTGGCCCCGTCCGCCTACAGGGCACGCTGGAAGGCCCCATCCCGGCTTGGGGATACTTCGTCGCTCCCTGACCTGACGGACGGGGAGCGGTCGGCGTACGCCAACCCGCACGCCAACACCAGCGCACAACCACGCCCACCCGAGGTCACGCGGAGCCCGCATGGTCAGCTCACACCCATCCCGGACACGGCCTGAAAAGCAGAAGGTCGCCGGTTCGACGCCGACCCCAGCCACCACCGCCCTACGGCACAGTGCACGATCGAGGTGGATGCCCCGCCCGTCCTCCGGGAGGGCACCCCCGGGCTCGCAAGTGGTACATCGGTACGTGATGCCCAAAAAGGCACCAGTTGCGCCGGCTTTGACCGCTACGCGGGTCAGCTCATCCGTCGCCGTTTCCATCAGGTGTCGCGCAAGGCGGCGGGTTACTGAAGGACGTTCGCGGGCATCTCGGTTGACGGACGAGACAACGTCTCGGTCTGGTGGAGATCCCTTGAACTTGTCCACCAGCAACTTCATGATCTTGTGTCGTGATGCAGCTTCTCTTCGACGTCGCAGTGCTTGTCCTGGCCGCGGGCCTGATTCTTTGGCAGCCGCTGGCACGAGCACGGGCGAAACTCGCCGCGCGGCGCTTCGACCCGACCCGGTACGGCCTGCCCTCCCGTGACGAACTGGACCCGAGCCGTGCCGGCCCGCCGCTCCCGAAGAGCGCCCAACTGGAACTCATGGCGCTCACAGACGCGGCCTCGCAGGGCGACTGGCGGCCAGCCGCCGCCTACCTCCACCACGCGGGCCAGGACTGGGACGAACGCTGGCACCGCATCCAGTTGCTCGGCGAGATCGCCACCGAGAACAGCTACTGGCTCACCCAATGGAGCCAGGACCGACCGGACAGCGGCGACGCCGCCACTCTCAAGGCGTATGTACTGCTTCTCACCGGATGGGCCATCCGCGGCAGCGGGCTCGGCCGCGAGGTTCCCGCGCCACGCATGCGTCAGTTCCACGACCACCTTCATGGTGCGGTCGAGACCGCACGGCAGGCCGTCATACTCGCACCTGAGGACCCGGGACCGTGGGTCGTCATGGTGACCGCCGCGCGCGGCCTGAAGTACACCTGGGCACAGTTCCGTTCGCTCTGGGACGAGCTGACCCGGCGGGCCCCGAACCACTTCACGGGTCACCGCCAGGCGCTGGAGTACTGGACCCCCAAATGGCACGGTACCGATCGCGCAATGCTCGCCTTTGGCGAGGACGCGCTACGCAACTGTGCTCCCGGCAGCCCCGTCGCCGGTATTTACCTCCACGCCGTGACCGTGCACATTCAGCGCCAGGGCAGGCTGCCGCTACCTTCCTCGTCCCGTCGGAAGCGCCTGCTCGCGGATGTGCACCGCGCTCTGGACCTGGTCCCCGAGGACAACCCGTATCTGCCTTCGCTGCGCCACCTTCTCGCCCACCGGCTCAGCCACTCGGGAATGTTTGACCAGGCTCTCGATCAGTTCCGCCGCATCGGCCCCTGGTGCGGCGCCGCACCCTGGACCAGCAGCAAAGACCCCATCATCGCCTTCGACACCGAACGCGCCATCGCCGCCGCCAACGCCGGCCGCCGCGCCAAAGCCGCTCGGGGACTGCCGGAAAGCGACTTCGCGAAGTCTTGAGAGAGCGGTTCATAAGAGGGCGCGCAGATAGGCGGCACGAGGCAGCTGCGACAGCAAGGCAGGCACAGGTCTGGGTGATCATGGAGTTGCGACGCTCTGTGATCACCGGGAAGACCTGTGCCTGTCCTGCCATCACGGCTGATCGACCCGCTCTGGGACCAATTCGAGGCGCTGCTGCCCGAGCACCCGACGGTCGATCCGCCCCATCCGCTGGGCTGCCACCGTCGGCGCATGAGCGACCGGATTGTCTTCGGCAAGCTTCTGCAACTGCTCCGGTTCGGCTGCTCCTACCAGGCAATCGCCGACACGACCTGCTCGGCGACCACCATCCGCAACCGCCGCGATGAGTGGATCCGACTCGGCGTCGTGGCTGCGGCTGTCGTCGGCGCCGTTGTTCCGCCAGCGCAGCGCCGGGGACGTGGCGCGGTGTCGGGAGGCGATGCTCCCGGCGAGCCGTGAGCAGCCTCGAAGCGAGCCGCTCCAGAAGGTTGTTGAGTGGGGAGCAATTGTCAAGATCTGTGGATCGCTGAAGTTACGGCCTGACGCTCCGGTGCCATCGGATCTCGCCGTCATGCCATTCGTTGGTGGGCGTGAGCCCGGCGGCTGCGGCGACGGCAGCGGAGGCTCGGTGTTCAGGGTGGACGTGCGCGATGATGGCGTGCACCGAGGGCCGGCTGAGCCAGCCGGCGAGCCCTTGGGCCGCTTCGGTGGCGATGCCTCTTCCCTGCCACGGGGTTCCCACCACCCAGGCGATCTCCGCGACGGCGCCGCGGACGCCGGGGCGGATCGTCGCCTGGACGGTGCCCGTCAGGCAGGACTCGTCACGCAGCCGGATCACCCAGTTCAGCCAGGCCACGGCCGGGTCGGGGGAGCCTGCGGTCATGCGCTGGTAGCGCGACCGCAGGACCTGGGCAGTGTCCGGGGTGCCGCCGATGAAGGTGTGCAGGGCGGGATCGGACAGCACCGCGGCCATCTCCTCGGCGTGCTCGACGTGCAGCGGCAGCAGGTCCAGCCGGCGGGTGCTGATGGTCCGGGCCGTCATGATGCTCACGCCGCGGCCGCCTCGGGGCGCTCGACGAGCTCGCCGTTCTTGAACACTGCGCCGGCGCGGACGAGGGCGACGAGTTGGGGTGCGGTGACCACCCGCCAACGCTCCTGCGCGGACTCCACGAGCTTGAACACCATCGCCAGGGCCGCGGCCGGGCTGCCCGCACCCCGGGTGACCTTAGTCCGGAGCTTCACCGAACTGAAAGTGGATTCGATCGGATTCGTCGTTCTGAGATGGATCCAGTGCTGGGCGGGGAAGTCGTAGAAGGCCAGCAGCTCCTCGGTCTCGTCGGTGATCTTCTTCACCGCCTTCGGCCACTTCGCCTCGTAGGTCCGGGCGAACTCACGTACCGCCTTCTCGGCGTGGTCGCGGTCCTCGGCGTTGTAGATCTCCTGCAGGGCCTTCTTCGCCCCGGGCTGCGCTGACTTCGGCAGGGCATTGACCACGTTACGGATCTTGTGAACCCAACACCTCTGGTGCCTGGCCTGGGGAAACACCTCCGCGAGGGCCCTCCACAGGCCCATCGCGCCGTCCCCGACGACCAGTTCGGGATCGCGCATGCCGCGACGGCGGCAGTCGCGCAACAGGTCGGCCCAGGACTCGGTGGACTCCCGCAGCCCCTCCGCGAGCGCGATCAGTTCCTTGGTGCCGTCCACGCGCACACCCATCAGGACCAGCACGCAGGAGCGGGCCTGACCGAGGCGGACCTTGGGGTGCACGCCGTCGGCCCACACATAGACGTAGTCGGACGCCGAGAGGTCGCGTTCCTGGAAGGCGGCGTGGTCGGCCTGCCACTGCTTGGTCAGCCGCGTCACCGTCGCCGACGACAGCCCGGCCGAGCCGCCCAGGAACTGCTCCAGCGCCGGCACGAAGTCCCCGGAGGACAGTCCGTGCAGGTAGAGCAGGGGCAGCACCTCGCTGATCTTCGGCGATTTGCAGCACCAGGGCGGCAGGATCTTCGAGGAGAACCGTGCCCGCTCGCCGGTAGCCTCGTCCACCCGGCGGTCGTTCACCCGCGGCGCGGTGACTTCCACCGGCCCGGCGGCCGTGGTCACGGTGCGCGGCCGGTGGCGGCCGTTGCGGACCACCAGGCGCCGCCCGGCCTCGTCCTTCTCTGCGGCGAGATCGGCTATGTACTGATCGACCTCGGCCTCCAGCGCGGCCGCCAGCATGCGGCGGGCGCCCTCCCGGACGATCTCGTCGATCAAGGAGCCGGACTCCGTGGTGCCGTCTTCGTTGACTACGCTGAGCATGGGCGTGCCTTCCCAACCGACGGTGCAACGTCGGTCTACTCGGTGACCTATCGATCACTCGGGAAGGTACGCCCTTTCACGTCCCAACCCGAGGCCGATCCACAGGTCTTGAGCATTGCTCGCCGGAGGTCATCGGCGATGCAGTGACGGCGAGAAGACACGGACTCGATCACCGCCTCCTCAGCATCCGCACGGCGACGAGCCGCGTCCGCGAGTGGATGGTCAGCAACTCGCCCGACTCGAATAGGACCCGCTTGGCACCGTGGGGCAATTGACAGAGATCGCTCACCCGACACGCCTGGCCGCCGACCTGGATGACGTCGCCGCGTTGCACAGTGGCCGAGGTGATCTCGATGGTGGATCCCAGCACGCCGCCAAGCGACCGTTCCCTCACCGCTCCACCTCCGCGGGCGCGGACTGGATGTACATCGAGTGGCAGGCACAGTCGCATGCCTCGTAGACCACCGGAACGTCGATCGGCGCCGCAGCCGGGGATGACTCCGCGCAGGCGTGGTGCGTACCGATCCGGCATGCGGTCGATCGGTAGGAGACGGCCTCAGCGTGCGTGATGCGGGGCTGTTGGCTGGGAGGCATCAGCGGACCCCCACGAGGGCCGACCAGGATTCGGCAGGCAGATGGCGGGCGACGACCACAGAGCGCGGGCGGACACGCTTCTCCCAGGCCAGCACATACGGGCGGACGAGCGGGGTGTCCTCACCCGCGAGCGAGTCCGCGCGGTCCGAGCAGTCCTGGTGCCGTCCCTGGGCGACCATCGAACTGTCGGTGTGCGCAGGGGGCGCGAAGTCGGTCATCGGCCGGGAGAGCGGTAAGGGCCGGCGGTGCCTGCCCTTGGGGAAGTACCGCTCTCTGGTGCGTGAGACGACATCGCGGATACGGTTGAACACGCTACTCAGCTCCTATCGCTGATGGCTGGTCCCCCGACATCGCCCGTCGTGGGGACCGCTTTGCGTACGACCGCCCAGAGGGTGCGGCCGTTCAGGCTGGTGGCGAGGAGCCCGAACCGATCGGCCTCGGCCACCACTTCCAGGACCTCCCGCCATGACTCGGCGGAGAGCGATTCCGACACCTCCGCTTCGACCGACGTGTACCGGTCGTGCTCCTCCACGCGCGTGGGGAGCCCGACCACGGACAGCCGGGCAGCGATGGCCGCCGCGCTAACTCCCGAAGCGGGCACAGGGCAGCCTCCGTCACCGACGATCACTTTGAGTGAAGTTAGTTAACTAAATTACAGCTAGTGGACTAGATTTTCCATATGCCTGAGCAGCCGCCCTATCTCCGCATCGCCGACGAACTCCGGCGGCGGATCGCGGAGCACGTATGGGAGCCGGGGGACCGCCTGCCGTCCCGCGCCCAGATCGGCCAGGAGTGCGGGGTGGGCGAGAACGTGGTCCGCCGGGCACAGGAGCTGCTGATCTCCCAGGGCGTGCTGGAGGGCCGTGCGGGTTCGGGCACGTACGTCGCCGAGCCCCGGCAGCGGGTGCGGGTGGTCCGTTCCTCAGCGCGCGAGCAGCCCGACGGGTCGCCGTTCCGCGCGGACATGAAGGCGGCGGGCAGGCAGGCGGACTGGGAGAGCCGGACCGATGCCAAGGTCCCGGCGCCAGCGGACATCGCGGCGCGGCTCGGCATCGCCGAGGGCGACCTGTGCGTCCGCACGACGTACGAGTTCCTGGCCAACGGCAGGCCGATGCAACTGTCGACGAGCTGGGAGCCGTACGACCTCACCGCCGGCACTCTCGTCGTCCTCCCGGAGGGAGGACCGCACGCCGGGGCGGGCGTCGTGAACCGCATGGCCGTGATCGGCGTCGCCGTCAGCCACGCCGTGGAGCAGCCGGAGCCGAGGCAGGCGACCGCCGAGGAGGCGTCGCTCCTGGGCATCCAGAAGGCCGCGCTCGTCACGCACATCCGCCGGACGTACTACAGCGACCAGGGGCGGCCCGTGGAGACGGCGGACATCGTGGTGCCCGCCGCTCACTGCGAGATCGTCTACGAGATCCCGATCAACCATCAGTAGCGGCCTGTCGGGTCGAGTCGTCCGGAAGCGACAGGGGTCTGCTCCTACCGCCTGTCGAATGCCTGCCGAAGGTCCCTCGATGAGACCCCGAGCACGGGAAAAGCAGCAGGTCAGCAGGGGTATGCCCCTTGACCCGCAAAGCGCCTTCTAAGCGCTTGGCCGCAGGTTCGAGTCCTGCCGGGGGCGCCACTGAGAGCCCTCCCCCTGGGAGGGCTTTTTTGCTGGTCCGAGCGGGTGCGGCCCAACACGGCGAGGCCCCGGGCACTCCCCCGACGATCAAGGGAAGATTCCGGGGCTGTCCGGTTGTCACCGCTGGGCAGACGTGTAGGCGACCTCGCGCCGCGGTAATTCGTTGGCGCGGGCGAAACCGTGTGCCCACCCTGGTCCTCATGGCAGAACCCAGATACCAGATCCGAGCCCTGCACACGGACTCTACGGTCACCGTCTACCAGGCGTACGCGCCGGAGATCGGTCTGCCGGCAGCCCGGGAGGGTCGATTCCCGGCGGTGTGGCAGCGGGACCGGATGACATGGATCAAGCCGTCGTTCCTGTGGATGATGTATCGCTGCGGGTGGGGGATCAAGGAGGGCCAGGAGACCGTACTCGCCATCGAGATCTCCCGCGAAGGGTTCGAGTGGGCACTGGTACACGCCTGCCTGTCTCACTACGAGCATGGGCTCCACGCCGACCCTGCAACGTGGAAGCGCCAGTTGAAGCGGGCACCGGCTCGGGTGCAATGGGACCCCGAACGCGACCTACACCTTCAGCCGCTTCCCCACCGGTCGCTCCAACTCGGCCTCGCCGGCGAAGCCGCACATCTCTACGCCGATGATTGGATCGTATCCATCACCGACATCACACCGCTGGCCCACACGATCCACGGGTATGTACGGGACGGAGACCTGGACGCTGCACGGCAACTCCTGCCAAGTGAACGCCCCTACCCCGTGAACGACGAAGTCCTGGCTCACCTACACCAATGAAGCTCCGCCATCTTGAAGTGGCTGGTCAGCGGGGTGGCGTGTCCTCGTTTCGGGGTGCTCGTGCTGGTCGTGGGCGGCAGTCTGTGTGGTAGATCGTCCGGCGGGGTGGTTTTGCCGATGAGTTCACCGTCCTCGAACGGTCTGTCCAGCGACACGACCGTTCTCGACAGGAGTGCCATGTCCACCATCCAGCCAGTGATCGTGACTGCCGACCAGGACGTTCTGCTCGGCTTCTATACGAAATTGTTCGGCGCTGAGGAGATCTTCCGGGTGCCGGCGGAAGGCCCGGCCTTCTACCTCGGCTTGCGCATCGGCGACACCGACCTCGGGCTGGTGGCCAAGGCGAACCCGGGGACTGGGGCGGGGCCGCGGATCCTGCTCAGCATCGGTGTCGACGACGTTGACGAGACGCTCGGCCGGGTGGCGGCGCTGGGCGGCTCGGTCCGCAGCGGCCCCAACGACATGCCGTGGGGACAGCGTGTCGCCCACATCCAGGACCCCGACGGCAACCCGGTGAACCTCACTCAACCGATCCCGGCCCGGTGACGCTGTTCCGGGGGCATGTGCTGATCGTGGGCTACCTGCGGTAGAGATCAATTGTCGGTAGTGGCCTCGATGTCCCGGCGCCGGCGGAGATCGCGGCCCGCCTCGGCATCGCCGAGGGCGACCTGTGCGCCCGCACGACGTACGAGTTCCTGGCCAACGGCAGGCCGATGCAACTGTCGACGAGCTGGGAGCCGTACGACCTCACCGCCGGCACTCTCGTCGTCCTCCCGGAGGGAGGACCGCACGCCGGGGCGGGCGTCGTGAACCGCATGGCCGTGATCGGCGTCACTGTCAGCCACGCCGTGGAGCAGCCGGAGCCGAGGCAGGCGACCGCCGAGGAGGCGTCGATACTCGGCATCCAGAAGGCCGCGCTCGTCACGCACATCCGGCGGACGTACTACGGCGACCAGGGGCGGCCCGTGGAGACGGCGGACATCGTGGTGCCCGCCGCCCACTGCGAGATCGTCTACGAGATCCCGATCAACCGTTACCGCTACTCGCACGGCGACTGACATGCACCGTGCGAGGTTCAAAAGGCGTACGCCCCGCCGACGGCAGACTGTTGCCGGCGAGACGCCGCTACGAGACCAGCGATCCCCAGGCCATGGGCGATGGAGTCATTCGCCGAGTTGAGCGGCCAAGAACACCGCTGCCACCGAGGGCCGGACTGCGTACGTCGCGCCCGCGCTCCCCTCGGGAGCCTCCCACCAGTAGAACGGAAGCCGCCGCCCACTGTTGCTGTGTCCCTTGCTCATCCCGGACAGCACCCCTGCCACGCGCCGCGCCGGATCACTCTCGTTCGGCCCGCCCAGGGCCTTATCCACCAGCTCCGTGCAGTGGATCCTCCGGCCAGGGTTGCGCGCCAGGTACTCGAGCACCTGCCGGGCCTGCGGCGCGAGTTCAGCCAAGAACACAACAGCGCGCTGCAAGTCCTCCGGACCCCATTCCGGGGCGCCGTAGTGCCCCTCTTCGCCAGAGTGCTCAGCCCATCGTGGATCAACCTCAGACAGATACTCCGTCATGCCCGCCCCCAACAGTCAGTCCTCACCGTGTGTGCCGTTCGCACAGTACAGATCCGCCAGGACGCTGCGTGTCGAATCCCTGTGCGCGGTGGTTCCGCTCCCGGTCGCGGACATCCACCGCCCGCCACCAACTCACGCCACACGCGACCTCGGCCCGCATGGAGATGGCGCCCGGAGTCTCGGTGCCAACGCGCACTACAGTTACCCGATGACGCCGATCAAGAAGTTCCAAGTCACCTTCGACTGCGCAGAACCTGAGCGGCTCGCTCGTTTCTGGTGCGAGGTGTTGGGGTACGTCATACCGCCGCCACCGGCGGGGTTTGCCACTTGGGACGATTTCAAGCGCTCGCGGCCACCTGAGCAGCGGGATTCCTGGTTCGCCTGCGTCGATCCCTCAGGTGTGGGCCCGCGGCTGTACTTCCAGCGCGTCCCTGAGGGGAAGGCCGCCAAGAACCGGGTGCATCTTGATGTGCGGGTCGGCACCGGACTCGTGGGGGAAGAGCGCCTCGCCGCACTTGAGGCGGAATGCGCACGACTGGTCCCGCTCGGAGCGGTACACGTGCGCACGCTGTATGACGGCAATGATGCGTGCATCCCGATGCTGGACATCGAGGGCAACGAGTTCTGTATCGACTGAGAAGCCACGAACGTGCGATCTCGTTGCAGGTCAGCGGAATGAGGTCGTCAGGGGCCGGCGGCCAGGTCGATGACGGCCCAGTCGTAGAAGCGGTTGCCCTTGGCTCCCGCACCCGCCGACAGCTCCTGCCAGGCCCGCTTCGGCACCATCGCCGCGCGCGTGTCGGCACGGAACTTTCCTGCTCTGGTGGTGACTTCCGACGAGCAGGCCACCGCGAGGACATACCCCCGGCCGCGTTCCTCCAGAGCTGACCGCAGCTTCGGGTTGCCGCCGTAGACCTCGTCGCCGGCAACCGTCGAGTCAGCCGAAGTCGTTCGTGCCAGGGGTGGGGCGAGTACTGATGGTCTCGTCGTACGTCGGCATACTGGTGCCGTACGAGGTGCGCGGGTCCAGTGGTCCGTCGCCGGACCCCGGGCCCACCGGTTGGACGCCCGGGGCGCTGCCCGGGTGCCCGAGGGCGTGGCGCTCGCCCGTGCTCGGGCGCAGAACCGCGGGCATCTCACCGGAGGTGGCCTGTGTCGCGGTGCCGGTTTTCTCGAAGTCCTGGGAGGTCCGCCGGTCGTTCCATTCGTGGCCGTCCGCCGACGACCTGAGGTTGTCCCCGCCGGCTTGGAGGCGGGAGTGCAGACCGTCGAGGGCCGGCTTCCAGCTGGTGGCGATCTCTGTCAAGGCGGGGCCGATCGACCAGCCAGTGAGCGAGTTGCCCGCGGTCCCCGATTCCCTGACGGCCTTGTCAGCCGGCCCCTTCATAGTTTGGGATATGCCGTCGCAGGCGCCGGCGGACGCGCGCAGTTCGGCCGGGTCGACGTTGGTGCTCTGAGACACGTCCACTTCCTCTCAGTCGGTCAGAACTGCTGCTGCTTTGCGCCGGGCGGGAGCATGCAGGGGGTGCGTACGGAGAAAGAGAGCGCTTGGGGCTTCGTCTTGCCGGAGCCGACGGTCTCGGCCGTCACGCGATAGGAGTTCTCCTTGTTGCCGGCCCTGAACACCGCCGACTCATAGGCGTCCTTGAACTCCCGATATCCCGTCACCTCGTACCCCTGCTTGGAGAGCTCCCGGCGGAGCGTCCTCACGACGCGTGTGTGTTCCGTGACGGGCGCCGGGGAGTCGACGTAGTAGAAGAGGCTGTACCGGCCGTCCTCGGCCACCTCGTCGTTCGCCCCGACGCAGGCCTCGAAGTGCACCTTGGCCGTCGAGGGGGTGAGCTCGACATCGGTGATCCTGGCCATGTACGCGGTGTAGTCCTTGGCCCACTTCAGCGCGGCGTCCTTTTCCATCCGCGGCAGCGGGGTGTTCGCGTCGTCACTCTGGGACACACAACCTCCAGTTGAAAGCAGGACTGCGGAGACAGCGAGCAGCGTCCGGAGAAAGGGCTTAGAGCTCCGAACAAAATGGGTGCCCGGCTCGCGACGCCTGGCACGCACTCCCCCAAGCTCTACGAGCAGGGGGGACCCCCAGCCGCGTTGCCGAAAGGCCCAAGTAGCTCCTCCCCCACTCTCGACTCCGCTCGAGCGGGGACCCCCATCGAGGACCTTCCGGCGCCTTGCGATCGCACGCACCAGACGCCGCGAGCTGATCGGACTCCCATTTTGTTCGGAATTCTTAGAGACCAGGGACGATGTAGGCGTCCGGCGGCAGCTCGGAGCCCTCCTTCGGAACCTCTGTGGGCTGCCTGCCTGCAATGATCGCTCCCTGGTTGTCGAGGGACTCGCTGGGTCCGTACGGCCCTCTGTCCCAATAACCGCTGTGGCCGTGGGTGTCGACCTCGAAGTTGTTGCCACCGAAGCCTCCAAGCGCCGGGTCGCGGCCGAGGGTGTAGCCGGAGGTGTTGTTGGCGACAGCGTCGTCCTCCGCGGTGCCGACCCATACGTGCTCGGGATCCATCTGCAGATCCTTGGCCTCGTCCACTGTCATCCCAGGACTACCGACTGCAACCACGTCGTCCGCGCCCAGGCCGGAGCCCCCGGCTGCGGCAGCACCCACGACTGTGGAGCCGTAGCTGTGTCCGATAACTGTGGTGTGACTCGGCGACCCGTCATGCGCGGCATGCGAGCCCGCCACGAACTGCCGCAGGTCAGGAGCGGCGTCATCGGCTCGCCCGGTTCCGCCGACGCTGTTGAAGTCGGTCAGGGACGCCTCGGGGGCGTCGTAGCCGAGCCAGGTGATCATCGCCACGCTCTCGCCGTTGGACCGGCTCTCCGCCGCCGACTGCAGCCTGTCGATGCGCTCAAGCTGACCGGGTACGGCGTCCATGTTCGTGTTGGTGCCTGGCACCAGGATGCCGGTGTGCGCGGCCGTGTCCGGGTTGCCCATGGCGATGATGGCCCGTCCGTCGTCCTTGGAGTCGTAGCCGAGGAGGTACAGCTCCTTGCCCTTGGGCGCGGCGTCCGCGGCTTCGAGCCGGTCGTTCAGCACCTGGAGGTTGCTCAGGCGCCTGTTGACGGTTTCATCGGTGTCCCCCGGGAACCCTTCGTCCCAGTTGCCCTCCTGGATCAGATTGAGTTCCTGGGCGAGGGCCGTGCGATTGGCGTCGTCGCGCACGTCCGACGGCAGACCGTCGGTCGCTCCGATCTGCTTCGGATAAAGCGTGGTGTAGGTCTGACGCTCCTCGGGGCTGAGGGCCTTCCACCAGTCGGCGGCAGCCTTCGGGTCGTCCGCGGGGATCTGCGGGGCCTGGATACCCACAGCTTTCATCGCGTTCTTGACGTCCTGGGCGGATTCCGCCGCCGCGTCATGGCTGAGCGGATCGGTGAGAATGTCGCCGTTCAGCTCCGCGAGGGCCCTCGCGCCGTCGTTACTGGCCTTGTGCGCGGCGGCCAGGGCCTCGTCGATGGCGGCGCGGTGCTCCCCAAGCAGGGCGCTGCGGTCCGCGATGATCCGCTGTGCGTCGGGGTCCTGGCGTGGAAGTCCCGAGGTCGTCGGATCGCTGACCCAGCCGTCGCCGTCGACCTCGAAGCCGTCCTGCTCCGCACGCCGCACCGCGTTACGGAGGTCGGTCTGGGACTGCTCCATCCAGAACCTTGTGGTGTGGAGGACCTCGGCGATGGCCATGGCCTCCGTCTCGACCACACCGATGCGCGACTCGACGTCCTCCAGGTAGAAGAGGGCGGCGTCGGCGTCATCGCCCTTCCAGGACTGGTGCAGTGGCCCGGTCACCTGTCGGCGGTGGCGGTCGGTGAGTGAGTCCATGGTCGTCGACAGCCCGCGCCAGGACTTGACCGCGGCTTCCAGGTCGGAGAAGTCCTGCTTCATCAGCCGGGAGAAGTCAGAAGCCACGTCGGCTCCCGCTCGGCCGGCCCGAGGATCCCTCAGAGCGTGGCAAGCCGACCCAAGTAGGCATAACGCAACCCCCGTTGCTACTCACTCATGAGTTCGAAGCGCTCAGCCTAGCCGACGTCTTCTCCTCCTAGGCCGTTTCTTCTGGATCATCGAGCGGACCAGATGAAGACGCCCTGGTCGCGGCGAGGGCGGCTTCACCCGGCGGGTGGCCGTGGCCGGCGTACTGGCAGTCCGCCAGCACGACGACGGTGTCCGGCTCGCGGTCGTCGAGGCCGAGGACGGATGCCTCTTGGGCGGCGCGGTAGTCGGCGTGTTCCTGGCGGAGGGCGCCGAGAGTGGTTCCCGCCTCCCCCTCGTTGACCGCCATCTGCTGTCCCTGGGCCCCGAGGACCGCGACCACTGTGGTGACGGCGGCGGTGATCAACGCCGCGTTCACGTCGGCTTCTTCAACGACGAGGGCGGCGCCGGCACGGAGGCGCTCACGGCGGAAACGATGGTGGTCACGACAAGGGTCCCCATCATGACCATCACCACGCCGACCATGAAGAGGCCGCTGGAGTCGTCCTGCCAGTCGTCATAGGCAGCAATGGTGAGGCCGGCCGTGGTGCCGAGCACAGCGCCTGCGAAGTAGCGCCGGGACGCCGCCCAGTACACCGGTACCAGCAGAGTCAGCACCAGCCCGATCACCTGCCACGCCTCGTACGGACCGGTCGTCGTGCCGTCAGGCTGCACGTCACGATGCTGATCCCAGCCCAGCCAGGCAGCCCACGCTCCTAGCGACACCCCGGCCAGCACGAGGACCGACAGCAGCTGGGGAACAGGTTTCGGTAGTCCTTGACCCATGCCCCAAGCGTTTCCGCTCATCCCGTCACCGACCAGAGTGCAAGTACTCAGCTCCGCCCGAGTACATCAGCTATGGGCAGATCGCGTACGGCTGCTGGTCAACTGTCAGGGCAACTGCCTGCGCGGCAACACACTTCGAACGACCGTACCCGCACGAACGGCGGCTACCGCGTCGGGGTGACTCCGGGGACCGGCTTGACCGGAACGTACTTCTGGGTGTCGAAATCGATGACCACCGGCTGCGACTCGGAACCCACGCTGGCGCGGACCCGGTACATGGTGCCGTCCGAGCCGACCCAGTAGCGCACGTTGCCCGCCGTACCGGAGCGGTCGCGGGAGGACGGCCCGGTCATGATGTCCACCCCATGCCCGTCCACCTGGTCTCGTCCCACCCAGGCGGCGCCGTTCTGCGGCAGCAGTTCGGCATTGTCCGGCCGGTCGCTGCCGAGACTGAGGGCGATGGCCAGCGAACTGTCCAGCGAGCTGCCGGACGACTGCAGCGGGCGGCTGTACCAGCCCGAGCGGGGCGGCGACGCGGGTGCGTGCGCCGGGGCGTTCGCCATCGGGTGGACGAACACCGAGGCGGCCGTCCACTCGATCAGCCCGTCGCTGGACGTGTCGCGCCCGGTGCCGTGCACCACGCCGTAACCGAGCTTGCCGCGGTAGTCGACGGACCCGGTGACGATCAGCCCGCCGGCGGTGCCCGGCACAGTGATCGTCATCGCGCGGCCGTGCGCCTCGTAGTTACGGAACCGCGTGATCGCCAGCCGGTTCGCCTCATCCGACGTCAGGGCGCGCGGACCGCTGGGGCCGGAGCCGCCGGCGGCGACCAGGAACGCGGCCACCGCGACGGCCGCTGTGCCGATGACGGCTGCCGCCCAGCGTGGCCGCAGCCATCGGCGCCGGTCAGCCGCGCGGCTCGGCTGAGCTTGCTGGATTCTCTCGCTCCGCACACGGCTCGACGCTGACACTCGTCAGATTCACCCTCTCCATCACCGCACTGCTCGGCCGCCGTGCGGTCGCGGCGGCAGTCGGCAGTCGGCAGTCCAGTGGCGGACGACGCCAAGGCCGGCCCTCGCGGACCGGCCGAGACGCGATCTGCCCGACCGCGCCCTTCGGATCGCGGGCAGGCAGATCACTGTTGTTCGGTTCGTTCAGTGTTTCTGGGCGCGACGCTTCCGGCTCGCGAACGCGATGATCAGGCCCGCACCCACCAGCAGACCGACGAGGGCGATCATCTGTGGCAGCCCGGCCATACCGGTGTGCGCCAGCGAACCCGTGCTCCCGCCGGCCGGGGCCGGGTTGTTGGCAGGGGGCGCGGGTGACGGCGGCGTAGAGGCCGGCGGCGGAGTCGGCTTCGGCGTCGAGCTCGACGTCGGGGTCGGGGTCGGGGTCGGGGTCGGGGTTGCCTTCGGGACGTAGACCCCGGCGTCGATCGTGTGATCGACCCCGCCCGGCTTGTCCGGCGCCGTGACCGGCGCGGAGCCGTTGCACAACTGCCCCGTGGTCGGCGGGGTCACATTGGAGTCATGCGCACGGTCGGCACCGGCTCGCGGGAGCGTGAACCGCACGTCGCTCGCCGGGGGCTGGCCGGGCACCTTGCTGGTGTCCGCGGTGCACACGTCGAACTGCACCGTGTATTTCGCACCTGGCGTGAGCTGGTACGCGGCGCCGACGCCACCGAAGTAGTACTCGCCCGCGGCATCGGTCCTGGTCGTGGCGACCTGCTTGCCGCCCGCGTCCAGCAGGTTGATCGTGGCACCCGGCAGGAGTACTTCCGCCGCGTCCTGGATCCCGTTGTGGTCGCCGTCGAACCATACGAGGTTACCGATCTGGATCGGCGCGTTCGCCGCCGCGTACGCGACGTCACCGAGCCCGCCGGCCTTGCCGAACCCGTTCTGTTCCTGACCGACGAACTGGTACGCGTTGGCGGCCGGAGCGTTCCCCGGGCCCTGACCGGTCGTGATGTCGTGGTAACCGGTACCGGCGGTTTCGATGTTGACGGTCGGGTCGAACTCCGTGCTGACGACCCACTGTTGCTGCGGAATGTAAGCCACCGAACCCAGCGCGGTTTCCTGGTGCCCGCCGCCAAAGTAGTCGCCGGGGAAGTATTCGACGACGCCGCTGTCCTCGTTGTCGTCGTTGGCGGGGGTGGCGTGGTTGGGGCAGTTCCCGGTGCCTTCCCACGCGTATCCACCGGTGGGACTGGCGCAGGCCATGTTGATGTCACCACCGGACATGCCGAGTTCCGGCGTGTTGTTCAGCGGGCGAGGGTCCAGCCCCTTGGCACTGAGAACGTCCATGAACCGGTCGCGGAAACCCAGGATCATCGAACCGTCGCGGCCGAAGGCGAGGGAGGCGAGCTCCGGCTGCGGATCGATGAAGGCGCCGCCCAATTTTCGTTCGTCCCACGTGGCCAGGCTGGTGTTCCACGGGTTCCAGTGGGTGGCCTGGGCGACGTTGCCGGCACCGGTGAAGACGGTGCCGCGCTTGTCGGTGAGCGAGTGGGTCAGCACCGGGGTGAACCGCTTGCCGTCATAGGTGTAGACGACGGCTTTCAGGTCCGCGCGCTGCTGTGTGCTCTCCGCGTTGCACACGCCGCCGACGTACAGCGTGTTGTCGTGGACGGCGAGACCGAACGGCCGCCAGTCGCCGGCGCTCGCGCACCCGGGGTCCGGGATCCGCACCGTCGCCTTGGGCACCGAGGCGGTGGCCCCGGTCGCGTCGAAGCTCACCAGGCTGCGGGTCAGCAGGTTCACCGCGTACAGCGTGGAACCGTCCTCCGACAGGGCCAGGCCGCCGATGCTCTCCTTGCCCGGCGCGTCGATGAACCCGGGATCCTTGTTCATGTCGGCGGTGTCGTGCGGCGTCACCGCGGCGCCCGGCACCTGCGCGAACAGCTCCGGCGCGCCCGAGCCGTTGACCGGCACCGTGTAGATGGCGCCGGGGCCCTTCGGCCCGTAGGAGGCGTACCGGCGGGCGAACGCGCCCTGGAACAACCGGCTCCGGTACTTGTCGTACGCCAACGCGAACGTCGTTCCCACCTGGGACTGCGTGGCCAGCGTGGCCGGGCACGCCACCTCGGTGGGACACGTGCCTCGGGTCTTCGTCCCGAACGCCACCAGGGCCCGGGTGTCGGTTCCGGTGGCGCCGTTCTGGACCGGTACGAAATACCGCGAGTCCGGCAATGTGTAGTCGGCCGGATCCCACACCCCCGTCACCACCGAGGCGTTCTTTCCGTCCGACACGTCCACGAACGACGTGAGGCTGTCGAAGTGGTTTTCCGTCGTCGACGCGGGTGCCGCCTGCAGATAGTCGCTGAACGGCGCCGGGATGCTGACGTCGACGCGGTACTGGCCGCCGCTCAGCGCGGTCGACTGCGACACCACGACCTTTCCGGTGGCATCCGTGACGCCGGCGACATGGTGCCCGGCGGGGTCGGAGATCTCCACCTTCATGCCCCGCTGCGGCACGTCCATCGTCGCGTTGATCACGCCGGTGCCGAAGAAGTCGCGCAGCACCTCAACCGTCAGCGTGCCGTCGGCGGTCGAAGCGGCGGCCGGTCCAGCCGTCGCTCCCACGGCACCGCCTGCCAGCAAAAGAACAGATAACCCGATGCGCGCCAGCGGCTCCGGCCTCCAGGCCGACCGGCGCGAGTCTCTGCCGACTCGGTTCATGGCATCACACTCCACACTTCTCTTGTGGTGGAAACAAAGCATCCGCTTCTCGCTGCACGTCCACTTCATGGCCCCGGACACCGACGCCGTTCGCGGACGCCACTGAAAGGGAAAAGGGTCCACTACTGCTGCGTGGACCGCTTTGTGATGATCGTTTGAGGATATTGTGGGCGAGCTGTAAGCGCCGCAGGCCAGAAAAAGCGAACGCGCGTTCAAGGCCTCGGGCCGGACCGCCCTGAGTTGCGTGTTTTTGCAGCTCAAACACGGTACCTTCGCCCCCCAACTGCCTACCTCACCGACCGCCATCGCGAGCAGCGCGCGATATCTTATCCGCTGAAGTCTCACCCACACCAACAGAACCCTGACATCCATAGGGATCCGCGAGAGTCCCGAAAATCAGACAATAGTGACCGGAACAATGTGCGGCCGAAACGTGATGGCCGGATCCAAACCCGCCCGCGGCGGCCAGGTCCGGCACCGCCGCGCGTTCCGACCGCATTCCGTACCCCGTCGCCCGCTCGGTCCACACGGCCCCCGCAGCCCGCTGAGCCGCGAGGAGCAGGAGGAGCTGCGGGCCATCTCCACTCGTGCCCGGATCACGGCCACGAGTTTCACCAACACCTACACGCTGATCGCCGCAATGCCCCAGAAGGAAAAGGAAGCTCTGCTGCTGCGGCTCGCCCTCGGCCCGGAGCCCGGGTTGCACTCCGAACTCCTGCACCGCCTGCGCGGCACCACGGCCCCCGCTCCCGTCCCCGGACGCCGCTCCGCCGCCCGGCTCCTGGACGCCGCCCACACACGGCGCACCGAACGCCGACAGCACGCCGAACACGAACGAGCCGCAGCCCGCGACCGGCGCCTGACCGCCCTCGCGAGCGAGGCCGAATCCGCCTGACAGCAGATCGAGGCGCACATCGCCACCGAGAAGACCGACGCCTACGACCAGGCCGTCACCCTCCTCGCGGAACTGCGCGACGCGTACGCCCACACCGGACGGAGCGCGGACTTCCGACAGCGCCTCATCACGCTGCGCGAGGACTACCGGCGCCGCCTCGGCCTCCCGTAACGCCCCCTTGTCACGGTGCCGCGCGATCGCCCGGACAACGCCGGTGGCCGGGTGCCGCGGCACCGGCCGCACCGGCCGCACCGGCCGCACCGGCCGCACCGGCCGCAGGGGCTGCCACAGCGGCCGGGCCCAACACGACGCCGGCCTCCACGACCACGAGGATCGTGAAGGCCGGCGTCGTACTGCGGGGATGTGGGCGCCGGGCGATGCACAGCGCCGACGCGCTCACGGGACTACCTGAGGTACACGGCTACTTGAGGTAGACGAGGCCGTCGGTGGTGACGGTCGGACGGCCGCTGGTGCCGACCACGACGATCTTGACGGTGTGCTTGGCGCTGCTGGACCAGGTCTTGGTCCAGATCGCCTGCCGGTACTGGGTGGTGGAGGACTTCAGGTCGACGGTGGCGACCTTGGTGCCGTCGACGTAGACGTAGGCCTGGCCGGAGGTGGTGGCGCGGGAGACCACCCAGGCGGCGGACCGGCCGGTGAAGGTCCAGGTGAGGCTGGCGCCCTTGGAACCGCTGGAGTAGGAATTCCCGCCGAGGTAGCTGGTGGAGGAGCGGGTGCTCCAGCTACCGGACTTGGCGGCGGAGCTCTCCTGAAGGATCACGGGGGTGTACGCCGGGGAGGACGTGCGGTAGTTGCCGGCGTAGTCGTAGGCACGCAGCGACCAGGTGGTGGCGGTGCCGGGCTTGGCGGTGCCGTTGTAGCTGGTCGTGGTCGGGCCGAAGGTGGCCGTGGTCGGGGACAGCAGCTTCACGTAGCGCAGGGCCTTGTCGTCGGCGGCCTTCCAGCCGAGCGTGACCGGGGCGGCGGTCGTGCTGACGGTACCGGTGCGCAGGGCGAGCGTCGGGCTGGTGGTGAAGGTCGGTGCGGTCGTCTCCGCCACGACGTTCACCGAGGCGCTGGTCGCGGTCTTGCCGGACTGGTGGACGGCCCGTACGGCGACGGTGTGGCTGCCCAGGGGCAGGGTGGCACCGGCGGAGGTGGCGGTGCCCGCGGTGGTGGCGACGGTCTTGCCGTCGACCAGCAGTTGGAAGTTCTTGATGAGCGAGGACGGCGTGGTGGCCGTCCAGTTCACGGTGACGGCGCCCTTGGTGTAGTACGTGGAGCCCGAAAGGCCCGCGCCGCCGAGCGAGGTGACCTTGAGGTTCTGCACGGGGCCGGCCGCCCAGGCGCGGATGGTGGGCAGTTGGTTGTAGAGGGAGCCGCCGGGGCACTCGGTGTTGTAGCCGTCACGGTGGCCGGAGATCCGCTGGAAGGTGTACTTGCTGCCCGCGGTGAAGCTGGCGCCGAAGTAGTTCTTCTGGGTGGCACCGGCGGTGAGCTGGGTGGTCCCGAGAGGGTCGGCGCCGTACTGGCCGAGCTTCCAGGCCGCCAGGCGGGCGATGGAGGCCAGCGTGGCGTTGGGGGCGCTGGTGGTGGTGTAGTCGCCGAGCACCGCCACGGCCGTCGACTCCCGGTTCCAGCCGTAGGTGTGGGCGCCGAACACCGGCAGGTCGATCCCGCCCTTGCGGCCCTCGAAGAGGGTGCCGCACTTGTCGACGAGGAAGTTGTAGCCGATGTCCTTCCAGCCGCTGACCTGCACGTGGTACGCGTAGATGCTCCGCACGATCGACGGCGAGTCGGCGCAGGAGTAGTCGTTGGCCCCGTCGGTGTGGTGGACGAACACGGCCTTGATGTCCGCGTTGTACTCCGGTGCCTCGGGGCTGATCGACTCGTCCGCGCCCCAGCCGGCGCGCGCGACGATCGGCGGTTGGGGCACGGTGGACGGCGGCGCGGTCGGCACGGTGGCCGAGGGGCTGGCGGACGTGCTCGTCGAGGGGGAGGCGGATCCCGAGTCGGTGGGGGTGGCCGCGGGCGAGGAGTCGGTCGGCGCCGGGGGCGCGGTGTCGGTCGGGGCCGCGGGGGTGCTGTCGGTCGGGGCCGGGGAGTCGGTGGTCTGGCCGTCCGTCGGCGCGGGCGCGGTGCTGTCGCCGGGTGCGGCGGAGTCGGTGGGCGCGCCGCTCGTGGCGTCGGGGGTTCCCTCGGCGACGAACGCGGCCGGCTCGCTCCCGGTGCCGGCCGTCTTGGTCTCGGCGTCGGTCACCACGCCCGGGTCGACCAGGTTGACCTCAAGTCCCTTGGGCAGCGAGGCGGTGGTGCCGTTCTTGCGGACGACCTGTACCTGGACGCCATTGGAGGGGCCGACCCACAGCGGCTCGGACGCGCCGCGCACCCGGGGGCCGGGCTTCTCCAGCGGGTCGACGTCCAGTTCGAGGTTCTGCCAGGCGCGCCACTCGCCCGTCTCCAGGCTGCGGGTGCGCACCTGCGCCGTGCCGCCCAGGCGCTTGGCGGCGCCGGTCCAGGAGACGCCGAGCAGCGAGAACTGCCCGGTGTCCGTGCGCGGCAGCTCCTGCTTGCCGCCCGCGGCGCCCTTCAGCGCGAGGTCGACGACCTTCACCGGCCGCTTGGCCTTGCCGTTCGCGCCCTGGTCGTGGGAGGGACTGGCGACGGCATAGGTCACCAGGCCCCCGCCTCCCAGGACCACGGCACCGAGCGTCAGCCACGCCCGTCGCTTCAGGCTCAGCGGTCTGTACGCATGCGACGTACGACGACTCACGACGTAATCCACCCCTCACAAGGCCCCGAAAAGGCCGCAGAAAGAAAGTCACCTGAGACACACCCGCCACGGGGGTGACTCGCTCTCCCAGCGCGGCCCGACCCGCGAACGTCACAGGAAATCGGGGCGCAGTGACGCAGATCACAGTTTTGTCGTGCGCCGGCTCGGGGCAGCCGCCGGAACCGGGCGGAGCGGGAGCGCACCCGAGCGGGCAGCGGACCGGCACTTCTCCCCCGGCTTCGGCGTCCTGGAATAGCGGCGCCGCACATGGTGAGTGCGCGGTCGACCCGGCCGCCCGCCGCGCGAGCACGAGGCCGGCGACCGGAATCGCTGTGACACATCCGTGCCACCCGCCGCTGAAGATCAAGGAAGAGTAAAGCGCGGCCGGCGGCGAGGACAGGTCTTGGGCCAAGGAGAACAACCCGATCACACGCAGGCGCGCGACGCGGAGTTGGGCGCGGCCGTCGCCCGGGCCCAGGACGGCGACGAGGCCGCCTTCGCGGTCATGTACCGGATCGTGCAGCCCGGACTCCTCGGCTTTCTGCGCGGGTTGGTCGGCCAGGACGCCGAAGACGTGGCGTCGGAGGCGTGGCTGGAGATCGCGCGGGACCTGGGCCGGTTCCGAGGTGACGGGGCCGGCTTTCGCGGCTGGAGCGCGACCATCGCCCGCCATCGGGCCCTCGATCTGCTGCGCCGGCGACGCACCCGCCCGGCGGCGGCCGCCTTCGAGCTGGATCTCACGGAGGTTCCGGGACCGCACAGCACCTACGACCAGGCCCTGGAGACCCTCTCGACCGAGCACGCCCTCAGGCTGGTGCGCAGCCTGCCCCGCGACCAGGCCGAGGCGGTGCTGCTGCGCGTCGTGGTCGGCCTCGACGGCCCTTCCGCCGCGCGGGTCCTCGGCAAGCGTCCGGGCGCGGTGCGCACGGCCGCGCATCGGGGTCTGAAACGGCTGGCCCGCCAGCTCGGCATGACGGGTGTGACGGGAGAGCGGTCCCGCACGCTGAGGCAGTCGAAGTGAGAAGCGACGGCGTCAGGTCCGTTAAGGCTATGAGTAACAAGCGCACAGAGACGGACACGGGTATGGGCAACCGACACAGCGCGCGCGAAGGCGCGGTCCGCCGACGCGCCGGCACGGGCGGTCGCATGCCCGGCGCCGACGGTCCGGTCGACACCGACGGGCTGGAGCGGGCGCTCGGTCGCGCGCTGCGCGTCCACGCGCTGGACACATCGGCCGAGCAGCAGGCGATGGCCGCCTTCCGTGCCGCTCGCGAGGCAGGCGTGCGCGAGCAGGCGCGGACACGGAGGCGGGACGACTGGCGGCCACGGGGCATGTCGGCCCGGCGCTCGGTGAAGGCCGCCATCGCCGTGTTCGTGGCCAGCCTCACTCTGGGCGGTGTGGCGATCGCCGCGATCGGCTCGCCCGGTTCCGCCGGGAACCCACGGGACGACGCCCCTGAACGACGGCATCCCACGCCCAGCGTCCCCCAGGACTCGACGTCGGCGTCGGACGGCACCGGGCCCTCGCGGCCCACCGGCTCTGTCTCCCCGAGCCGCCCGCCGACGGCCAAGGACATGCAAGCCCACTGCCGCGCGTACCCGTCGGTGAAGGGCCGGGGCAAGGCATTGGACTCCTCGGCCTGGCAGCGGTTCCTCACCGCCGCCGGAGGCGAGGACAACGTAGCGGCCTTCTGCGCCGACCTGCTGTCGCGGACCGGGAGGGGCGCCCCGGGCACCCCTGGCAACGCGAACAACGGGGACAGCGCGAACAACGCGAACACCTCAGGGAAGGCGACCGGCAAGCCGAGCGCCAGGCCCGCCGGCAAGGAACCCGGGCAGCCGGACCGGAGGGGCAAGGGACAGCGGGCGCTGCCCAAGTGACCTGCCGCGAAGGGGGCGGTGGCCGCCCAGCGCGCCCAGCGGCTTCGGCCGGTGCGCCGGCCTGCCGCCCCTCGCGGTCTCCCGCCGGTGGTGCTGTGCCCGCCGCCGCCCGCCGCCCGCCTCCGGTCGCCGGGCAGGGGCGACTGGGCGGCGTACGAGGTCAGGTGCGGTGAACGTACGCTCGTCCGGGCGGACTTGCCGCGCGAGGTGCGAGGCGCACGAGGCGCACGGCGCATGCGCCGTGTACGACCTCGCGAGGGCCACACGGCAGGCGGGCCAAGGGAGTTGAGCGCGGGAGTGAGCCGATGACGAGCCGGGTGACGTTGATCTCGCCCGCGATGAACGCGGCGTTGCGGCAGGCCCGCTTCGACGACGGGTGCCCGCTCGACGCGGCCGGCGCGGCGCGCGCCCGGTCGGCGGCGGGTTCGCCTCCCCCGGCCGACCGGGTACTGGTCTCCCCCACCGTGCGCTGCCGGGAGACGGCGTCGGCGCTCGGCCTCGCCGCGGCTGCCGGACCCGCGCCGGCCGGGCTGGACGTGGGCCGATGGCGCGGCCGGACGCTGGAGGAGGTCGGCGTCGACGAGCCGGACGCCGTGGGGCTGTGGCTGGCGGACCCTTCGGCCGCTCCGCACGGCGGGGAGTCGGTGCACGAACTGTGCGCACGGGTGGGCGGGTGGCTGGACGAGACCGCGCAGCTGTCTGGCCGCACGGTCGCCGTCGTGGAGCCGGAGATCGTACGGGCCGTCGTCGTGCGGGTGCTCGCGGCACCGGACTCGGCCTTCTGGCGGATCGACGTGCCGCCGCTGACCGCCACCGAGTTCACCGGCCGCGCCGGACGGTGGAACATGACCCTGGGGACGGCGCTCGGCTGCCGCAGCGAAGTCGGCGCTCCCTGAAGCCGATCCCCCCGCCAGGTTCACCCCCGGGCCGCTCCTCGGGCGGGCTCCGGGACGACAGCCCGCCCGCGATGGCGGAGTCTTGCCCGTAACGCATTTCCCGGGGGACCGTGAACCCGATGGAGCGCGAAGGGACTCGAAGGGCCGATTTCTACGCCTCGAACCCTGTTTGCGAAATTGCGCGCGCCGGAATCGCCGCCCCTGGTCCGAGCACGCGCAATCGCCCCGAGCCGCCCGTCCGGGCCGCAGCGCGTGCGCAGATATTCCCAACTCGGCCGATATGCAACCGCCTGCACATCGCCGCCCATCGCACGCTGCACCGCATGTCCACAGGACCCGCCGAAGAATGCTCCATTGGGACTAAAAAATCCTGAAATACCGCGCCAGAACTGACCGATAAATGCCCCATGTGCTGTTCTTCAACTGAAATCTTTCGACAGGCCGCTTCCGGCACCGGACGCATGGGCGCCGGCTGCATCAGGCCTCCGGCATGAAGGGTCAATCCTCGTGAGTCAAGGTAACGGCATGCGCCCCGGCGCTCGACACCCCGGCGCGGTGTCAGTGCTCACCGTAGTGGGCATCATGACGGCGCTGACTGCGGGCATGGCTTCCTCCACCGCGGTCGCCGCCCCCAGCAACTCCGTCAGCAAGGTGAAAGGGGTGCATTCCCCGGCACAGTCGCGGCAGGTCGGCGTCGACCTCGCGGTGACGAAGACGGGCCCGGCGTCCGCGGCGGAGGGTCAGGCCGTCACCTACACCATCACGGTGACGAACAACAGCTCCAGCCCCTCGAGCGGGTACACCGTCACCGACTACCTTCCGACGGGTATCCGCGGTGTGGTGCCCCCGGCCGGGTGCTCCATCCCCGCCCCGGGCCTGCTGACCTGCACCCACGGTTCGCTGGCCGCTCACGACAGCGCCACGCTCACCGTCGCCGGCACCGCCGGTCAGGGTTACACCAACCTCCACAACGTCGTGACCGTAGAAGGCCTCGAACCCGACCCTGACTACAGCAACAACGCGGACGCCGTACGCACCGCCATCACACAGCGGCAAGTGGATCTGGCGTTGTCCAAGTCGGGGCCGTCGTCGGCATCCGCCAACAGCCGGGTGACGTACACCCTCACAGTGAGGGACAACAGCTCGAGCGCCTCGAGCGGCTGGATCGTCACCGACCAGCTTCCGTCGGCTCTGCACGGCCCGTACACCACCTCGCCGGGCTGCACCGTCTCCGCCTCCAACCTGCTGGCCTGCTCCGGCGGTGCGCTGGCCGCGGGAGGCACCGCCACGGTCACCGTGACCGGCGTCGCCGGCCCGGACTTCAACCGCATCCGGAACACGGCGACGGTCCGCGGCAACGAGTCCGACCCTGACCTGGGCAACAACACGGCCAGCAACCGGGTCGGTCGATCCGCCCTCAGGTTCACCAAGACCATGGAGGCGCCCCGGACGATCCGGCCGGGTGACACCGTCCGGTACACCATCAGGGTCCGCAACACCGGCGACCTGGACCTCGTGGGCAACAACCAGGCGCACTTCACCGACGATCTGACCGGTGTGCTGGACGACGCCCGGTTCGACAACGACGAAAACGCCAGCGTCGGCGTCACCGGCTACGCCCAGCCGCGGCTCACCTGGACGGGTCCGCTCCGGCGCGGTGAGTCGGCAGTCATCCGCTACTCGATCACCGTCGATCGCCGGGACTTCGGCGACCTGAGGCTGCAGAACGGGCTGGTCTCCGACGCCCCCGGCAGCAACTGCCCGACGGTCGGCGCCAGCAGGGAGTGCTCGACGCTCGGCACCGTCCACGTCCGGGACAAGGACGCCACCAGGTCGCACGCCGCTCGGCGGTGACGACCGGACGAAGAGTGCCCCGGGGCCGCTGGGCGGGCCCGGGGCACCGTCGTGTGCAGAACCCGCGTCCGCGGCCCGCATTGGGGTGAGAGCCGCGGCAACTTCGTTTTATACGAGGAAAGAACGTCAACGGTTCCGTGGGACACATCGGAGGGCCTCGCGCACGCGCGAGGCACGGGCACCAGGAGGAACCGATGACACCGAGGTCACGCGTCCACTGCCGACACCGTCGCCTCGTCGCCCTGGCCGTCATGGCGGGGTCCCTGGTGGTGACCGGCGCACCGGGGGCATCGGCCGCGGGAACGACGGGGGTTCGGCCCCGGGGAGACGGCAGCACCTCGATGTGCCGCCTCGCCACCGGGCCTGATCAGCGCGAGGTGGAGAAGTACCTGGGCCTGCCTCAGGACGGGAAGCAGTCGGAGCGGGACTGCGCGGCGATCCGCACCCTGCAGACCACGTACGGCATCAGCCCGGCGGACGGATACGCCGGGTCGGTGAGCCACCGGGCCGCGGTGGCGGACTGGGCCGCCCGGCACAAGGAGTCGCTCACCGGGTGTTCCGGGCGGTTCAGGCGCCTGGTCTGTGTCGACCAGTCGCGCCAGTTGCTGTGGGTGCAGCAGGGCGCGAAGATCGTCTTCGGCCCGGTCCCCGCGCGCACCGGAATGTCCGGCCACCGCACCCGCAACGGGACGCACAAGATCTACCGGCGGGTGGAGAAGTTCTGGTCCGGTCTGTACGACGCCGCCATGCCGTTCAGTCAGTTCTTCGACCGCGGCCAGGCCCTCCACGCCAGCTACCGCCCGATCTTCGAGGACCCGGGCTCCCACGGCTGTGTGAACCTCCGCTACGCCGACGCGAAGGCCCTGTGGCCCATGCTGCACGTCGGCGACGGCGTCACCGTCTGGGGCACACGCGGCGACAACTGACCCCGCACACCGCTTCGATAGGGTTTCCCCCGTTGATCAGAAGGGGGCTGACATGCGGCTTCGTTGTGCCGTACTCGACGACTTCCAGCGGATCGCGACCTCCGTCGCGAACTGGTCGCCCGTGGCGGACCGGGTGGAGGTGGTGTCCTTCGCCGAGCACTTCGCCGACGAGGACACCCTGGCCGAGGCGCTCGCCGGGTTCGACATCGTGGTCACGCTGCGCGAACGCGTGCCCTTCCCCTCCTCCTTGCTGGCCCGGTTGCCCCGGCTGAAGTTGCTCATCGCCTCCGGGATGCGGAACTCCGTCATCGACTACGCCGCCGCGGCGGCGCACGGCGTGACCGTCTGCGGCACCGCCAGTTCCTCCACCCCGCCCGTCGAGCTGACCTGGGCGCTGCTGCTCGGGCTCGCGCGGGGGATCGTGACGGAGAGCAACGCCCTGCGGGACGGCGGTCCCTGGCAGAGCACGGTGGGCGCGGATCTGCACGGGCGGCGGCTCGGGCTGCTCGGACTCGGGAAGATCGGCGGCCGCGTGGCCCGGGTCGGGCTCGCCTTCGGCATGGAGGTCGCCGCCTGGAGCCGGCACCTCACCCAGGAGCGCGCGGACGAGGTCGGCGTCGAACGCGCTGCCTCCCTGGAGGAGTTGCTCACCAGCAGCGACTTCGTTTCGGTGCACCTCGTGCTCGGGGACCGCACCCGCGGGCTGATCGGCGCCCGTGAACTCGCCCTGCTGAAACCGACCGCCTATCTGGTCAACACCTCGCGCGCCGCCCTCGTGGATCAGGACGCCCTGCTCGCCGCCCTGCACGAGGGCCGCATCGCCGGCGCGGGAGTCGACGTCTTCGACCTGGAGCCGCTCCCGGCCGGCCATCCGATGCGCACCGCACCGCGGCTGCTGGCCACCCCGCACCTCGGGTACGTCTCCCGCGCCAACTACGCGACGTACTACGGCGAGGCCGTCGAGGACATCCAGGCGTACCTGGCCGGGGAGCCGGTGCGCCGCCTCGGCTGACCGTGCACGGCCGCCGGCCGGAGCGCCCGTGCACGCCGACAGCCGCCGACGGGCCTGGTGGCCGGCCGACGGCTGTGCGGTGCGGTGCATCGCTGCGGCTCGGAGCGCCCTGCGCTACGGGACTCGGGTCGCCGCGTGCCGCAGAGCGCTCAGCTCGTCGAGTGCGACGGCATGGGCGTCAACTTGGGCGTCAGCAGGGGCGACACCATGGGCGATGCGGAGGGCTTCGGCGAGGGCACCGACGGAAGGCTGGGCAGAGCCGACGGGCCGGAGGGGTTGGGAAGGGGCAGCAGCCCGCCGGTGACGAAGCCCGCGGCGAGGACCTTGGCGAGATCGTTCACCACCGTCGTGGCCGCCGGCGCGACCTGGCTCGTGTCGTCGGAGGTGGCGGCCGCGAGCAGCTTGTCGGTCGACTGGCGCAGGTCGGCGATGGCGTCGGCCTCGTCGGCATCCGGAGCCTGGGTGGCCGGTGAGGCCATGGTCACCTGGGCGATGGCGTCGTCCAGCGCCTTGCCGAGCCTGGCCGCCTCGTCGGCCGGGATCCGGTTGTGGTGCGCCTTGAGTACGGCGTCCAGCAGGTCGGTGACCGGGCGCACCAGGACATCGGCGCTCGGGGGGAGGGGGGCCGTCTCCGCGGGGACGCGGCCACGCGCCGAGGCGTGGTCGGCCGCCACGGCGGTCGGTCCGGTGATTCCGATGAGCAGCAGGGCGCAGAGCGCTGGGGAGGCAAAGCGCCGCGCGGACAGAACACGCATGATGTTCCTTTCGTCGTCAGGCTTGGTGCCTGAGATTCACCGTGAAAGGGGACATCGCGGACTGCAACCGTTCGGCCGCTCGGTGTAGCTGGACAGGGTGACGTCGTCGCCCTCGTCGTGCCTGGTGAGAGGCCCTGTGGAGAGATCGAAACGCACACCACCCGTTCGGCGGAACAGCCGGGTGGCCCGGACATACGCCGACCGGCCGTCTCCCGAAGGAGAACGGCCGGCCAGAAGGGTCCGCTCGGACGTCAGCTGCTGGCGCAGTTGTTCGGGCCCGCCGGGTTCAGCAGGCCGATGACGGTGGCCGTCACCCCGCAGACGTTGGCCGGGACGTGGATCGGGGCCTGCACGACGTTGCCCGACGCGATGCCCGGCGAGGCGTCGGAGGCGGCGCTGGCGCCACTGTCGGCGGCGGCGATACCCGCGGCGCCCGCCACGGCCGCAGCGGCAACGGTGGTCAGGGCCAGGCCCTTCGCGATACGCGACATGGAGAGGTGCTCCTTGGAAGTCGTCACAACAACCGGGCGGAATGCCCGACGCCGAGTCAACTGCGAGGCCCCCGTCCTGGTTGCGCCCCCGATGGGGTGATCTCCTGAATTGCCGGACTTCACAACGCCGACACATGTGACACTCCGTCACCCGCACAGGCGCGCCCGGGCGCGCCGCGCGATCGGCGGCGGCCCACCCGGACCGGACGGCACACATCCTGCTCCGACGCCGGGCCCGTAGCGGCCGCCGGCGCGGGACCCGGCTTCGGCAGGGCCGACTTCGAGCCGCCCCGAAACCATGTCAAGCAATCGTCCGAATGTCCGGACAAAGCATTGACAGGGTTCCCTTCGCGCAGCTAGACCTGGGGGCAGCCGAGGTGAAGGGAACTCGATGGAGGAGTCCGAGGAGTGGGGTCCGCACGGCGCCGGTGCCCCGTACGACCTGATCACCATGGGCCGGATCGGCGTGGATCTCTATCCGCTGCAGACGGGCGTGCCCCTGCCCCAGGTGACGGCCTTCGGGAAGTTCCTGGGCGGGTCGGCGACGAACGTCGCGGTCGCCGCTGCCCGCCTCGGACGCCGGACGGCGGTGATCACGCGCACGGGTGACGACCCCTTCGGCACCTACCTCCACGAGGCGCTGCGCGGCTTCGGCGTCGACGACCGCTGGGTGACCCCGGTCGCGGGGCTGCCGACCCCGGTCACCTTCTGCGAGGTCTTCCCGCCGGACGACTTCCCGCTGTACTTCTACCGCCTGCCCAAGGCGCCGGACCTGGAGATCGGCGCGCACGAGCTGGACCTGGACGCGATCCGCGCCGCGCGCGTCTTCTGGATGACGGGCACGGGCCTGAGCGAGGAGCCGAGCCGCACCGCGACGCTCGCCGCCCTCGCCCACCGCGCCACGTCCGGTACGACGGTCTTCGACCTCGACTGGCGTCCCATGTTCTGGCAGGACGCCGGCTCCGCGCGCCCCTTCTACGCCGAGGCCCTGCGCCACACCACGGTCGCCGTCGGCAACGTCGACGAGGTGGAGATCGCCACCGGGGAGCGCGACCCGCACGCCGCCGCCCAGGCCCTGCTGGACGCCGGCGTCGCCCTCGCGGTGGTCAAGCAGGGAGCCAAGGGCGTGCTCGCGGTCAGCGCCGCGGGCGAGTCGGCGGAGGTCCCCCCACTCCCGGTCAAGGTCCTCAACGGCCTCGGTGCCGGCGACGCCTTCGGCGGGTCGCTCTGCCACGGGCTGCTCGCGGGCTGGGACCTGGAGCGGATCATGCGGTACGCGAACGCCGCGGGGGCGATCGTGGCCTCCCGTCTGGAGTGCTCGTCCGCGATGCCCACGCCCTCGGAGATCGAGGACGCGGTCACGGCGGGAGCGGTGCGATGAGGGCGGGACGCGTCGGGGGCGCCCGGCGCATTCGCCGCCGTACCCGGCGGACGGTGACATCGCCTGGGCCGTGGACAACGCCGTAGGACTTCTGTGAGGGCCGCATGAGCAACGAGCTGTACGTTCCCCGGGGCGCGACCGCGAACGCGCGGTACGCCCTCGACATCGACCCCGAGCGGGCCGGCTGGAGCCACAGCAGTCTGCGGGTCGTGGAGCTGCGGCCGGGGGACACCCATCTGTTCACCACCGGTGACAGCGAGTGGATCGTGCTTCCCCTCCAGGGCGCCTGTACCGTGCGCGTCGAGGACGCGACATGGCAACTCCTGGGCAGGGACACCGTCTTCGCGGGGGTATCGGACTTCGCGTACGTGCCCCGTGACGCCCGGGTGCAGATCGCCTCCGGCGCGGGAGGCCGCTTCGCCCTGGCAGGAGCGAGGTGCGAGCGCCGACTCCCCGCCCGCTACGGCCCCGCGCCGGAGGTTCCCGTCGAAGACCGCGGCAGCGGCGGATGCGCCCGCCAGGTGCGCAACTTCGCCTCCGCCGACGCCTTCGCGTGCGACAAGCTCATCGCCGTCGAGGTGATCACGCCCGGCGGCCACTGGTCCTCGTACCCGCCGCACAAGCACGACGAGACGCGGCCGGGCGAGGAGACCGAGCTGGAGGAGATCTACTACTTCGAGATCGAGGGGCCGAACGGCTTCGGGTACCAGCGCGTGTTCCCCTCGCGCGAGGGCGGCTCCGACGTCCTCGCCGAGGTCCGCACCGGCGACGCCGTCCTCGTCCCCGACGGCTGGCACGGCCCCTCGATCGCCCAGCCCGGGCACACCATGTACTACCTGAACGTCATGGCCGGACCGGGTGAGGAGCGCCAGTGGCGGATCCGCTTCCACCCCGACCACACGGAGGGATACCGATGACCTCGACGACGAGGCTCACGGTCGCTCAGGCGCTCGTACGCTTCCTGGCCGCCCAGTACACCGAGCGCGACGGCGTGCGCCGTCGGCTGATCGGCGCCACCTGGGGCATCTTCGGCCACGGCAATGTCGCGGGCCTCGGGCAGGCGCTGGTCGAGTACGGCGACGTCATGCCCTTCCACCAGGGCCGCAACGAGCAGTCGATGGTGCACGCGGCGGTCGGCTACGCCCGGCAGTCGAACCGGCTGTCCGCGCACGCGGTGACGACGTCCATCGGCCCCGGCGCCACCAACCTGGTCACGGGCGCCGCCCTCGCCACGATCAACCACCTCCCGGTCCTGCTGCTGCCCGGCGACGTCTTCGCCACCCGCCCGGCGGACCCGGTGCTCCAGCAACTGGAGGTCCCCCATGCCGGTGATGTGTCCGTCAACGACTGTCTGCGGCCGGTGTCGAGGTACTTCGACCGGATCACCCGCCCCGAGGCGCTGATCCCGGCCGCCCTCCAGGCGATGCGCGTGCTCACCGACCCGGTCGACACGGGCGCGGTGACGCTCGCACTGCCGCAGGACGTCCAGGCGGAAGGCTACGACTGGCCGCCGGAGTTCTTCGCCGAGCGGACCTGGACGGTGCGCCGCCCGGGCGCCGACCCGGTCGAACTCGCCGATGCCGTCCAGGCGGTCCGGGCCGCCCTGCGCCCGCTCGTGGTGGCCGGCGGCGGCGTCCGCCACAGCCGTGCGGAGGCGGCGCTCGCGGAGTTCGCCGAGGCCACCGGCATCCCGGTCGCCGCCACCCAGGCCGGCAAGGGCTCGCTGCGCTGGGACCACCCGCAGGACGTCGGCGGTATCGGCCACACCGGCACGGCGACCGCCGACGAACTGGCCCGCACAGCCGACCTGGTGATCGGGGTCGGCACCCGCTACACCGACTTCACCACGGCCTCCGGCACCCTCTTCGCCGGGGAGGGCGTGCGCTTCCTCAACCTCAACATCGCCCCGTTCGACAGCCACAAGCTCTCCGGGCTGCCGCTGGTCGCTGACGCCCGCAGCGGCCTGGAGGAGCTGACCGAGGCGCTGGAACTGCACGGGCACCGCGCCGATCCCCGGTACGTCGCCGAGTACACGGAGGACAAGCAGCGCTGGGAGCACCGCGTGGACGCCTGCTTCGAGGCCGACGAGCCGGTTGTACGGCCGACGCAGCCGCAGGTCATCGGCGCGCTGGACGCCGTGGTGGACGAGTCCGACATCCTCGTGGGCGCGGCCGGCTCGCTCCCCGGCGATCTGCACAAGCTGTGGCGCACCCGTTCGCCGGACCAGTACCACCTGGAGTACGGCTACTCGTGCATGGGCTACGAGATCCCGGCCGCGATCGGCGTGAAGATGGCGGCACCCGACCGTCCGGTGTGGGCGCTGGTCGGTGACGGCACCTATCTGATGATGCCGACGGAGATCGTCACGGCCGTGCAGGAGGGGATCGCGATCAAGGTTCTGCTCGTGCAGAACCACGGCTACGCGTCCATCGGCGGCCTGTCGGAGTCCGTGGGCGGGGAGCGGTTCGGCACCGCCTACCGCTTCCGGTCCGCGGACGGTGCCTACACGGGGGCGCCGCTGCCCGTGGACCTGGCCGCCAACGCGGCCAGCCTGGGCATGCGCGTACTGCGCGCGAAGACCGTGGGTGACCTGCGGGCCGCGCTCGCCGAGGCGCGCGCCGCTCAGACTCCCACATGTGTCTACGTGGAGACCGAAACCGCAGACACTGTGTCGGGCGCACCTCCGGCGCAGGCCTGGTGGGATGTACCCGTGGCCGAGACCGCGACAAGGCCGTCGGCGGTCACGGCGCGCGAGGAGTACGACCGGCACGTCTCGACCCGGCGCCGCCATCTGTGAAGGAGTTCTTGGGCATGACGAAGATCGTCAACCACTGGATCGGCGGCAAGACCGTCGACGGCGCGTCAGGCACGTACGGGCCCGTGACGGACCCGGCGACCGGCGCGGTCACCACCCAGGTCGCTTTCGCGACCGTGGACGAGGTGGACGCGGCCGTGGCCGCGGCCAAGGAGGCGTTCGTGACGTGGGGGCAGTCCTCACTCGCGCAGCGCACGTCCGTTCTCTTCGCGTTCCGGGCGCTGCTGGACGCGCACCGCGACGAGATCGCCGAGCTGATCACCGCCGAGCACGGCAAGGTGCACAGCGACGCGCTCGGCGAGGTGGCGCGCGGCCTGGAGATCGTCGACCTGGCCTGCGGCATCAACGTACAGCTGAAGGGCGAGCTGTCCACGCAGGTGGCGAGCCGGGTGGATGTGGCCTCGATCCGGCAGCCGCTCGGTGTCGTCGCGGGCATCACGCCGTTCAACTTCCCGGCGATGGTCCCGATGTGGATGTTCCCGATCGCGATCGCGTGCGGCAACACCTTCGTGCTGAAGCCGTCCGAGAAGGACCCGTCGGTGTCCGTCCGCCTCGCCGAGCTGCTCGCGCAGGCGGGTCTGCCGGACGGTGTCTTCAACGTCGTCCACGGCGACAAGGTGGCCGTGGACCGGCTCCTTGCGCACCCGGACGTCACGGCGGTGTCGTTCGTCGGCTCGACCCCGATCGCCCGCTACATCCACACCACCGCCACCGCGAACGGCAAGCGCGTGCAGGCCCTGGGCGGCGCCAAGAACCACATGCTGGTGCTGCCGGACGCCGACCTGGACGCTGCGGCGGACGCGGCGGTCTCCGCGGCGTACGGCTCGGCGGGCGAGCGCTGCATGGCGATCTCCGCCGTGGTGGCGGTCGGCGCCATCGGCGACGCGCTGGTGGAGAAGATCCGCGAGCGCGCCGAGAAGATCAAGATCGGTCCGGGCGACGACCCGGCCTCCGAGATGGGCCCGCTGATCACCAAGGCGCACCGCGACAAGGTGGCGTCGTATGTGACGGGCGCGGCGGCGGAGGGCGCCGAGGTCGTCCTGGACGGTTCGGCGTACACCTATGAAGGCGCCGGCTACGAGGACGGCCACTGGATCGGCATCTCGCTGCTGGACAAGGTGCCGACCACGGCGAAGGCGTACCAGGACGAGATCTTCGGCCCGGTGCTGTGCGTGCTGCGCGCCGAGACGTACGAGGACGGCGTCGCCCTCATCAACGACTCGCCGTTCGGCAACGGCACCGCGATCTTCACCCGGGACGGCGGCGCGGCCCGCCGCTTCCAGCTCGAGATCCAGGCGGGCATGGTCGGCGTGAACGTGCCGATCCCGGTCCCGGTGGGCTACCACTCCTTCGGCGGCTGGAAGGACTCGCTCTTCGGCGACCATCACATCTACGGCAACGACGGCACGCACTTCTACACCCGCGGCAAGGTGATCACCACCCGCTGGCCCGACCCGTCCGAGGCCCCGGCGGGTGTGGACCTGGGGTTCCCGCGCAATCACTGAGCGGAGTCGTGAGCCCCCGTCAGGCCGTCCGGATTCCGGACGGCCTGACATTTTTTTGACACCTTCGCTGCGGTTCCCGTGTGGGCGCCATTGAAGGGGTGACGCAGGCCCGTTGCGATTTTTACCTTCGAAAGCAAGGTCCAATCACTCACAAGCTTGACTAAAGAGACAGACGAACGTCATGTCCTGGGAAAGCTACGTGACGCAGGCCTCTTTACAACTGCGGATTCCGAAGGTTAACGGCCATTGACGCACTGGTTTTCGCCGGGGTTCCATGCAGCGCACCGGGAGAGGACGAGCAGTAGGACGACCCAGCCTCCGGAGGCGATAACGCTCCCGCCCGAACCACCGCCGCACGAGTCGATCGGAACCGCCGCATGACCGACACGCTCCGCCCTGTCGAGAACCCCGTCGCCCCGGCGCCGGAGAGCAGTCCTCAGACGCTCAAACGTTCCATCGGCGTCGTCGGCGGCACCCTGCTCACGCTGTCGTGCGTGACGCCCGCCTCCACGCTCTTCGTGGTCGTTCCCGACCTGTTCGGCTCGCTGGGCACCGCCACCGCCCTCACGATCGCCATCGGCTCCCTCCTCTGTATCGCCGTGGCGTTCTGCTACTCGGAGCTGGGCACCCTGATCCCCAGTGCCGGCGGCGAGTACGCCATGGTCTCGACGCTGGCCGGGCGGCTCGCGGGCTGGCTGGTCTTCGTCCTGTCGCTGCTGGTCGTCATGATCGTCCCGCCGGTGATCGCCATGGGCACGGCGGACTACCTCGCCCCGATCGTGCACCTCGACCCGGCGATGACGGGCGCGAGCGTCATGCTGCTCGCCACCCTCGCCGGACTGCTGGACCTGCGCGCCAACGCCTGGATCACCGGCATCTTCCTGGTCCTTGAGGTGGTGGCCGCGGGCGTCGTCGCGGTCCTGGGCTTCGCCCACAGCGAGCGCGGCCTCGGCAGCCTGGTCTCGATGCAGGTGGCCGGCTCCGGCGGCCACACGGACACCGTGACGGCCATGCTGGTGGTCTCCGGGCTCGCCATCGCCCTCTTCGTCACCCAGGGCTTCTCGACCGCCGTCTACCTCTCCGAGGAACTGGAGAACCCGCGCCGCAACGTCGCCCGCACGGTCCTCGCCACCCTCGCCATCTCCTCGGTCGTCATCCTGGTCCCGGTCGTGGCGATCACCATGGGCGCACCCGACCTGAAGGCGCTGACGAGCGGCGACATCAGCACCATGGTCACCGCCTGGTCCAACTCGGCCGTCGGCACCTTCGTGAGCCTGTGCGTGGCGCTCGCCATCATCAACGCGGGCATCGTCATGGTCATCCAGAACTCCCGGGTGCTGTTCGCCTCCGCCCGCGACAAGGCCTGGCCCGAGCCGGTCAACCAGGGCCTGGCCAGGCTCGGCCGGTTCGGTTCCCCGTGGGTCGCCACCCTCGTCGTCGGCGTCCCGGGCGCGCTGCTGTGCTTCGTCAACCTGGACACGCTCTACGGCGTCACGGGCGTCTCGGTGACCGGCATGTACCTGCTGGTGGCGGTCGCCGCACTGCTCGCCCGGCGCGGCGCGCACCGGCACACGTCCGCGTGGCGGATGCCGCTGTGGCCGGCGATGCCGCTCCTGCTGATCGTGGTCCTCGCGTACATCCTCAGCCAGCAGGAGGTCGGCTACCTGCTGTGGACGGGCGGCATCACCGCGGCGGCCACCCTGTACTGGGCGCTCTACCTCCGCCCCCGCCGCGACACCCGCTGGCTGGTGTCGATCCCGGAGGACGCGCAGGCCTGAGCCCGGGCGCGGGCCGCCCCGGCGCGAGCGGTCCTCCCGCTCCGGCCGGAGCGGCCTACGGTGTCCGGCCCGGCGGAACGCGGCCCGGAAGGCGAACCCCACGCCGAGGAGCGGCACTTGGGCCGTGCCGCGGACAGCCGGCCGACGGGGAGCACCCGGTGGCAGCACAGCGCGTCTCACCGCGCCGCCGTACCGCGACCGCGGTACACGGCATCGGGTCCCTACGCCTGGGGGAGGGGCCGGAGTTCCGACCGGCGAGTGCAGCGGTTGTCGGTGGCGGCCTTTACCGTTGACGCATGGATCTTCGACTGCCCGCGGTCCGGGGGCTGCGCCGAGGGGCCGTGGCCGCCGTCGCCGCGGTCGTCCTCGTGCTGGCCGGCATCGGCACGTGGACGGCCGTCGCCTCGGACGACGCGCCTGCCGTGCACCGCGCCGACAGGGTCATGGACATGGGCGGCGGCGTACGGATCGACACGTCGTACTTCATCGCGGGGCCCGCCGGCCGCCGCCCGGCCGTCCTGCTCGCCCACGGTTTCGGCGGCAGCAAGGACGACGTCAGAGACCAGGCGGTCAAGCTCGCCCGGGACGGGTACGCCGTGCTGACCTGGTCGGCGCGCGGCTTCGGAAAGTCCACGGGACGCATCGGGCTGAACGATCCCCGGGGCGAGGTCGCCGACGTCTCGAAGCTGATCGACTGGCTGGCGAAGCAGCCCGAGGTCGAGCTGGACAAGCCCGGCGACCCACGCGTGGGCATGGCGGGCGCGTCGTACGGCGGGGCGGTCTCGCTGCTGGCGGCCGGTCTCGACCACCGGGTGGACGCGATCGCCCCGGAGATCACGTACTGGAACCTGGCGGACGCCCTGTTCCCGAACGGCGTGTTCAAGAAGCTGTGGGCGGGCGTCTTCGTGAACTCCGGCGGGGGCTGCGCCCAGTTCACCGCCGAGCTGTGCCGGATGTACGACCGGGTGGCGGAGTCCGGCACGCCCGACGCGCAGGCGCGCGCCCTGCTCCAGGAGCGCTCCCCCTCCGCCGTCGGCAAGGACATCAAGGTGCCCACGCTGCTCGTGCAGGGCCAGTCCGACTCGCTGTTCCCGCTCGGCCAGGCGGACGCGGCGGCCCGGACCATCCGGGCGAACGGCGCGCCCGTGGACGTCGACTGGATCCCGGGCGGGCACGACGGCGGCGACCTGGAGACGAACCGCGTCCAGGCGCGCGTCACGGCATGGTTCGACCGCTATCTGCAGGACGAGAAGGGCACGGACACCGGGCCCGCGTTCCGGATCACCCGGACCGGGGGCATCGACTCCACGGACGGCACGGTCCAGTTGAGCGGTGCGAGCGCGGACACCTACCCCGGTCTGGAGAGCGGGCGGCGGACGGTCCCGCTGACCGGTCGCCAGCAGAGCTTCGCGAACCCGGCCGGCGCCAGCCCGCCCGCGGTCTCCTCGCTCCCCGGCCTCGGCGGCCTCGGCGGCCTGTCCCAGCTGTCGTCGGTGGGCGTCGGGGTGTCGCTCGACTTCCCCGGGCAGTACGCGCACTTCGACTCGGCCCCGGTCCGCGACGACCTGTGGATCACCGGGTCGCCGACGGTGACCGTCCATGTGACGTCGACGAGCGACGACGCCGTGCTCTTCGGGAAGGTGTACGACGTCGGCCCCGGCGGCGGCCCGCCGGTGCTGCCCTCGCAACTGGTCGCGCCCGTCCGGGTGACCGGCGCCCGGAGCGGCAAGGACGTCACGCTCACCCTGCCGGCCGTCGACCACGAGGTGCAGAAGGGCCACCGGCTGCGGCTGGTGCTCGCCTCCACGGACCTCGGCTATGCGTCCCCGGCCGCGCCGGCCACCTACCGGGTCTCCCTGAAGAGCGGCCTCGCGGTGCCGACGGCACCGGGCGTGACGACCGCGGCGCCCCCGCTGCCCTCCTGGGTGTGGTGGCTGCCGGTCGCCGGAGCGGTGGCCGCGGCGGCCCTGCTCCTGACGGGCCGTCGCCGTACGGCGGCACCGGCTCCCGACCCCGCGCTCGCCGATGTCCCGTTGCAGATCACGGGCCTGAGCAAGCGGTACGCGAAGTCCGCCGACCGGTACGCGGTGCGGGATGTGTCCTTCCGGGTGGAGACGGGCCAGGTGCTGGGTCTGCTCGGGCCGAACGGCGCGGGCAAGACGACGACACTCCGCATGCTGATGGGTCTCATCACGCCGGACAGCGGCGAGATCCGGGTCTTCGGCCATGCGATCCGCCCGGGCGCACCGGTGCTGTCGCGGGTCGGCGCCTTCGTGGAGGGCGCGGGCTTCCTGCCGCACCTGTCGGGCCGGGAGAACCTGGAGCTGTACTGGAAGGCGACCGGCCGCCCGCCCGAGGACGCACACCTGGACGAGGCGCTTCGGATCGCGGCGCTCGGCGACGCGCTGTCCCGCGCGGTCCGCACCTACTCCCAGGGCATGCGCCAGCGGCTCGCCCTCGCGCAGGCGATGCTCGGTCTGCCGGACCTGCTGATCCTCGACGAACCGACCAACGGTCTGGACCCGCCGCAGATCCGCGAGATGCGCGAGGTCATGATCCGGTACGCGGCGGGGGGCCGCACGGTCATCGTCTCCAGCCATCTGCTGGCGGAGGTCGAACAGTCCAGCACACACCTGGCGGTCATGGACCGCGGCCGACTGGTCCAGGCGGGGCCGGTGAGCGAGATCGTGGGCTCCGGCGACACCCTGCTCGTGGGCCTGGCGGCCGACATCGCCGACCCGCTGGTGGAGAAGGTGGCCGCGCTGCCCGGCGTCGCGTCGGCGGTACGGGCGGAGGGCGGACTGCTGGTGCGCCTCACCCCGGCCACGGAACCGGCCGCCTCCCCGGAGCCGGCCGCCTCCACCGTGGCGGCCGTGGTGCCGGGAGAGCCGACCGCCTCCACCGTCTCCCCCACCGTCTCTCCCGGCGGGTCCGCCGGGCCGGTCGCCTCCGGTTCCGCGGCCGCGGCCCGGCTGCTCGTCGAGCTGGTGCGGCTCGACGTGCCCGTGGCCTCGCTCGGGCCCCACCGTCGGCTCGAGGACGCCTTCCTCACCCTGATCGGAGGTTCCGCATGAGTGCGCTCGCCGAGCGGGCCGAGACGGCCGACGGGTACCGGGCGCGGCGGACGCTCCCGCTCCGCGTCGAGCTGGTCCGGCAGTTGAAGCGGCGCCGTACGCTCGTCATGGGCGCGGTCCTGGCCCTGCTGCCGTTCGTGCTGGCCGTCGCCTTCGCCGTCGGCAAACCGGGCGACCGCAACGGGCAGGTCACGCTCATGGACACGGCGACCGCGTCGGGCGCCAACTTCGCCGCGGTGAACCTCTTCGTCTCCGCCGGGTTCCTGCTGGTGATCCCGGTCGCCCTGTTCTGCGGGGACACGGTCGCCTCCGAGGCGAGCTGGTCCTCGCTGCGCTATCTGCTCGCGGCGCCCGTCCCGCGCGCCCGTCTGCTGTGGTCCAAGCTCGCGGTCGGACTGGGTCTGAGCCTCGCGGCCATGGTGCTGCTGCCGGTCGTCGCGCTCGCGGTGGGAACGGCGGTCTACGGCTGGGGACCGCTGGAGCTGCCGACCGGCGGTGCCCTCGCCGCGGGCACGGCGGCCCAGCGGCTCGTGGTCGTGGTGGCGTACATCTTCGTGTCCCAACTGGTCACCGCCGGGCTCGCGTTCTGGCTGTCGACCCGGACGGACGCACCGCTGGGCGCGGTGGGCGGCGCGGTGGGCCTCACGATCGTCGGAAACGTGCTGGACGCGATCACCGCCCTCGGGCACTGGCGCGACTTCCTGCCCGCACACTGGCAGTTCGCCTGGGCGGACGCCGTCCAGCCCCGTCCCGAGTGGTCCGGCATGATCCAGGGCACGGCGATTTCCCTCACGTACGCGCTGGTGCTGTTCGCCCTGGCCTTCCGCGGTTTCGCGCGCAAGGACATCGTCTCGTAGGGCCTGCCGTCACCCTCGTGCCGTCGCCCGGAGGGCAGGCGGGAGTTCGACGGCAGGCCCGGGAGTGACGGAGGATCTCCCACCGGTCTCGGCGGGCGTCCCGGCTGCGGGACCTCGGTCGGCCCGGCCGCCCCGGACCACCGCCGCACGGCCCCTCGGTGGCTTCGCCGCACGGGTCCGCGGCGGCTCCGCGTCACTCGAAAGGCCCCTGCCGGGCAGGGCCGCCCGGCCTGCGGTCCGGGCCCGTATTTCCGCTATAAGCACCATGACCGTTCCCCGAACGGCCGACCGGGTGAATCGCCGAAACCATTGCAGGAGCGCCTGGTTGATGGCAGGGCAGGACACATGCCTCTGCCGGGAAAGGAACGCGGAAAAATGCTCAGGAAGGCAATGGCCGTGGCAGCGGTCGTGGCGTGTGCCGTCGCTGCCACGGCGGCGGCCGCTCCCCGGGCGCTTGCCCTCGGCGACGACGGACGCACCACGTCCACCGGCTCGGACATCGCCCCGGTCATCGCCCCGGCCGTCGTCCCGGGTGCGTCCGGCGACCAGGCGACCGGGGACGGTACGAGCCCGCAGTCCTCCCTGCTGCAGCCCTCTTTGGACCGGCTCGGGGCCGGTCGGCCGGCGACGGCCGGCACCGGTCCGGTGGCCGGTGCCGTACCGGTCGCGGCCCAGGGCGCACCACTTCTCCCGGGCGGGCCCACGGCCGCCCGCTGAGTACCCGGCGTCAATACCCGGTACTCGTCGTGCGTGTGAATTCGGCGATGGCATTCGGGTGAATTGCCCGGAGCCCTCCGATCGGGAGTTGCTTCGGTCCTCTATTCCTCGTTTCACAGACTGCAGGTCGTGCGGCGAGCCGCTCAAGCCGCGCTCGCTCGGTTTCGGCCGTCACAGGGGCACGACCGCGAAGAAGGGAACGTACGTGAAGCACAAGAAAAGCGCCGCCGTCATCGCCGGTGCCGTCATGGCGCTCGGCATGGCCGCTCCGGCCATGGCCGACTCGGGTGCCGAGGGCACCGCGAGCACCTCCCCGGGTGTCCTGTCCGGGAACCTCGTCCAGGTCCCCGTGGACATTCCGCTCAACGTCTGCGGCAACACCATCAGCGTCGTCGGGCTGCTCAACCCGGCCGCCGGCAACGCCTGCGCGACCACCTGACGTCATGGCCGCCGACGGCTGACGTCGTGACACATCAGCTGCCGGACTGTGTCTCGGCCGGCCTTGGACTCCTCTGTTCCGGTTCCAGGGCCGGCCTTCCCCCTTCACCTACTTCTACCAGCAGGAAGACAACGAGATTGCGACAGACCCTGAGCAGGGGAATGGTCGCGGCGGCCGCCGCGACGGGCATTCTGTCCCTGTGTGGCAACCCGGTGTACGCGGACTCGCACGCCGACGGCACTGCGAACGGATCGCCCGGCGTCGCCTCCGGCAACACCATCCAGGCCCCCGTCCACATCCCGGTCAACATCTGCGGTAACACGGTCGGTGTGATCGCCGCGTTGAACCCCGCGTTCGGCAACGTCTGCGCCCACACCTCCGGCGGTCAGGCCGCGGGGACGGGTGCGCACGCCACCGGCACCACGGCCGGCTCGCCCGGCGTCGCCTCC